>JANYKR010000080.1 GCA_025358155.1 Betaproteobacteria bacterium | reverse complement strand
TCAATGTCTTGGGCACGGCGGGGTGAGCGTGGGCGAGATGGGGTGGGGTGTAGTACGACAGCGGTTGCCGGGTGAATCCTGGGCGCTGCGGGCAACCCGGCTCAGGGCCTGACGGCCGACGCGGCGGCGGCTGCAGCCAGGGCGGCCGCCGATGCCGCCTGCGTTGCCGACCGCGACAGCGGCCCCGACTCTGCGGCCGCCACTGCGGGCAACGGGTCCAGCAGACGGCGCTCGATCCGCTCGACCTTGGGGTCGGCCCAGGGCCCGGTGACCCGGAACTCGCGTGCGCTGGCCAGGCGAAGGGGCTCGCTCAGCAACCACTGGCCCAAAAACGCGCCCACCGCAATCGCCGGATTGATCGCGGCATAGGCCAGGGCGGCGCTGGCGGTGTTGAGCTCGGGCAGCACCACCACCTGCAAGTCCTGGGTTTCGCGGGCAATGTCGGCGCTGCCGTCCATCAGCACCACCGCCTGCACGCCGCGCAGCCGCAGGTTGTCGGTGTAGGCCACGCCGCGCGCGATGCGCAGGTCGGCGCTGATGTTGTCAAAAGCAAACCCCTCCTGGAACACATCGCGAAAGTCCAGCAACAAGCGGCGTGGCAGCGCCTGCAGGCTCAGCACCCCCAGCAAGCGGGCCGCGCCGGCGTCCACCTTGAGAAACTGCCCGCCCGTCAGCGCCAGCCCCAGCGTGCCCCCCAACGTGGGAAAGTCCAGACCCAGCGGTGAGCCGTCCCAGGCCAGCGCACCCTTGAGCTGGCCCTTGGTGCCCTTGAGCACCGCGCCAAGGCCCAGGCGTTGCAGCAGGGCCCCGCCGTCGGCCACATCGAGCGTGAAGTCCAGCGCCATCTGGCGCTTGGCTGCGCCCGCCAGCCAGCGGCCGGTGGCGGTCAGCTGGGCGTCCGGGTTGCTGAGCTGCAAGCGGTTGAGCCGCCACTCGCTGCGTGGCCTGCGAGCGCCCGGTTCGCCCGGTTCACCGGGCTCGGCGGGCGCGGTGGCGCGGTTCACCGCCTCCACGGCGAGCCGGCCCAGTTTGTGGCCACGCAGCTCGAAGTCCTCGATCTCGATGTCGAGCGCCGGCACGCTGAGCGGGGCCTGTTCCAGCAGGCTCGCGACCGAGTCGGGCACCGCATCGGCCTCGGCCGGCGGCAGCGACAGGCGCGACAGCCGGGCCTTGACGCGACCGGCGCCATCAGCGCTGCGCGGCTCCCGGTACTCGATGCTGCCGGCGGTCTGGTCGGCCGTGCCCTGCACCCGCCAACCGTCGCCGCCCGGCCCGAGCAGGCGCTGCAGGTCCAGGCTGACACCCGTCAGACGGCGCCCACCGGCCAGCAGCTCGGCGGCCTTGAGTTGCACTTGCTGCGGCAGCCAGCCGGCCTCGGTGGCCACCACCGCAGGGCCTGCGCCAGCAGGCAACGGTGCCTGGGGTGCGGGCGCGAGCGGAGGTGCCAGCACGGCGACGGCCGGCGCCACAGCCTTGCCGCCCGAGGCCAACAGGGTGCGCCAGGCGTCGAGGTCGAGTCGCTGCAGCGCCAGCACCGCGTGACCGCCGGCCAGCGGCTCGGGCAAGGGGCTGTTGTAGGCCAGCGCGCTGCGCAGCACCCGGGGGGGGCCGGGCAGACGGGTGTCGAGCACCACGCTGGCCTGCAGTGCACCCAGCTCCAGGCGCAGCCACTCGGCACCCCGGGGCTCGGTCTGCCAGGTGCTGCCCATGCGCAGCATCAGGCTGGCGTCGGCAGCCTTTTTCAGCGGCGCGGGCAGGTCGATCGCCATGCCGCTCAGGTTGCTGGTCAACTGCCATTCGGTCTGGCCCTGGTGCAGGCTGACCAAGGCCCGGTAGGCGGCCTGGCCTTGCAGGCGCGGGCCCCAGCGCGTGGCCAGCGCCGGCTCGGCCAGGCGGCGCAGCCCGTCGGCGCTGGCGCTGCCGGCCAGGCCAAAGCGCAGACTGCCGTCGGGCTGGCTGCCACCGTCGATCTGCACCTCGCCGCCCGCAAGCGTGCTGCGCAGCGCAGTGATCTGCAGGCCTTTGTGGCTGGCCTCGATCCGACCCCGGGCATTGGGCAGCGGCGGCAAGTCAGGGCGCAGCCGCAGGTCGTTGCCTTGCAGTTGCACGCTGGCCTTGACCACGGTGTCGGCCGAGTGCGCGAGCGGGATGTTGAGGCCCAGCTTGAGCTCGGCATTGCCGCTGGCGCTGGCCTGGGCCAGGGCGTCTCCGGTCCAGCGGCCCACCGGCGTGGTGTTCAAGTAGCGCAACAGGTCGGACAACGGGCCACGGGCCTGGCCGTCGATCTCCAGCAAGGCCTTGTCCGAGAGCTCGCGGATGCGGCCCTGCACCTCGCTCAGCTCCACCCCCCAAAGCCTGCCACGGGCGGCGTTGAATTGCATCGCATTGCGCTCGAACAGCAACTCCCCGCTGACGCCAGAAAACGCGGGCCAGAAGGGCGGGAGGGCGGTTGCCGGCCCGGCCAGCGTGGCGGCGACGGTCTCGGCTCCACCCGCCACGGGCGAGAGTGTCACGTCCTGCAACTTGCCAGCGACGCGGAACTCACCATCTTGCCGGTTGACGTACGGAAAGTCCCAGAGATCACCCTTGACGCGGTAGCTCACCTCCCGCAGTTCACCGCCCTGCACCGCCTGCTGCACCCAGGCGCGGGTGTGGGCGTCGATGCCCAGCGGCAGGTAGCGGGCCACCCGGTTGGCGCGGCCCTCGGACAAGCTGCCGCTCAGCTCCAGCACCCCGGGCAGCCGGCCGCCTTTGCCAAAGCCGGTGCCGGTGCCGCTCTGCCAGGTGGCGTTGAGCGCGCCGCGCGCGTCGGCATTGTCGAAGCGGGCGTTGTGCACCTTGAGCTCGATGCGCGGGCTGGGCTCGGTGGGCGTTGCCCCTGCCGCGGCTGTTGTACCAGGCGCTGCACCAGGCGGCACCGCCGGCTTGGCCCGCGTTGCCGGCCGCGCCGGCTCGATGCGCCAGGTCAGCTGGGTCGACAAATGCGCCAAAGGTAAGCTGGACTGCTCGAACACGCCGGGCAATTCGAGCGCACCGTCGCTGAGCTTGAGCTCGGCCTGGCCGCCGGTCTCGTCCGCACGGATCACCAGGTCGGCGCCGTGCCAGCCGGGCCGGCCGATGCCGCCCGGCTCGGGCGAGGGTGCGGCAGCAATCGCCAGGGCCCGCACCTGGGCCTGCACGCTGAAGGTCCGGGGCGCGTCGAGCGGGCCGTCCCAGCGTGCGGCCACCGGCTGTACCGTGCCTTCGGGGTTGAGCTGGTGCAGCAGGCCGCGCAGGCCGGCGCCTATCGGCAAGCGCTCGGCCAGGTCGGCGAGCGCGGCCAGATCGAGACGGTCGGCGCTGAACTCACCGCCGGTCACCGGGTGGCTGGCGCCGACCTCGGCCAGGCGGGTGGCCTGGGTCTGGCGCCAGCTCACCGCCAGCTGGCTGGGCGCCCAATCCCGACCGGGGTTGCTGTCGGCACGGGTGGCAAAGCTGAGGCTGCTCACGGCCAACTTGACGCCGGTGGCCGAGCGCTCGGCCACGAAGCGCCCGCTCAAACGCTCAAAGGCCAGCGGGTCCAGGTCTGGCGCCAGGCGCACCGAGACCTCTTGCAGCGATGCATCCAGGGTCAGCGCTTGCGGCAGGCCCTGGTCCCAATCGACCCAGGCCCGCAGCCCGGCCTGGCCTTGCTGCAAGTCCACCGGCAGGCTGAGGTAATGGCGCAGCTGCGCCACATCGACCCGGGGCAGGTCGGCAAACACCTCGCCCTTCCAGTGTTGCCAGTCGTGGGCCAGCCTCAGCAGCGGTGCACGCGCCTGGGCCCGCAGCGAGAAGCGCTGGCCCCAGTCGGCCGGTGGCGTGGCATCCAGCCGCAGCGCATGACGCCGGCCCTGGTTGCGCAGCACCAGCAGCACGTCGCTCAGCTGCAGGGGCGGGGCGGTGCGCAGCTCGTCGACCCAACGCAGCACGCCACCCCGGATCACGATTTCGTGCTGGTCGAAACACCAGTCGATCGCCGCCGTGCCTTCAATCCCGGTGTCGGTGGTCGCCACGTCCAGGCCGGCCACATGCCAGCGGCCCTGGGCATCACGCCGCACCTCCAACCGGGCATCCTCGATCAGCAGCTGCTCAAAGCGCAGCTGAAACGCCAGCAACGACGGCACCGACAGCGCGGCCGACACCTGCGGCAGGCGCAAGGCCTCGCGGCCCTGCGCGTCGCGCAGCACCACATCGCGCAGCACAAACGCCGGCACCCAGCCCGCGCTATGCACCGCGATTTGACCCAGCTGCACCGGATGCCCGAGCG
Source organism: Betaproteobacteria bacterium (assembly GCA_025358155.1). GTDB lineage: Bacteria > Pseudomonadota > Gammaproteobacteria > Burkholderiales > Burkholderiaceae_C > Pseudaquabacterium. Next base: position 90,426 of record JANYKR010000080.1, on the reverse strand, counting down.
CGCGGCTGGCCTGCGCCTCGATGCGCGGGCGCCAATCGTCCAGACGGGGCAGAATCAGCCAGTGCAGCGTGAGCCAGGCCACCAGTACGCCGGTCCAGGCCAGCAAGAGCAGCCCGAAGCCCAGACGCAAACCGCCCCGTAGCCAGCCGACCCAGGCCCGGCGTCCGCCCCACCAGAGCGGGCGGCGCGCAGCAGCGACAAACGACAAGAGGGACATGGATGAGCAGCAAGAACCGGCAGGCAGCGGACGACCGTGCTGACAAGGCCACGGCGCACGCGATGAGGGAGATCAGCCGGCGCCGCCCAGGCCGCCCGGCTGCTTGCCTGGCCTGCGGTTTCCGCTTGGCTTCAATCTAGCACAGTGACTGTGGCCGCCACGCCTGCCTCCCCGCCCGCAATGACTGGCGCCCGCGCCGAGTACAGCCGTTTTGTGCAGCGGATCCGGCGGCGCTATCCGGCCGAATTGGCGCTGCTGCCGCCCGGCCTGCCTGACACCGGCGCCGTCCATGCCCTGGTGCAGCGGTTGCAGCAGGACGGCCGGCCGTTGGCCTCGGCGCTGCGGGTGGCGCGCCAGCTGGTGCTGGAGCGGCTGGCGGTGCTGGATGTTGAACAGGAGGCGCCGCTGGCCGGCATCACCCAGGCGATGACCGAGCTGGCCGAGGTGACGCTCGAGATCGCCCTGGCCGCTGCCCGCACCGAGCAAGACTTGCGCTACGGCCCGCCGCTCGATGCGCAAGGCCAGGTGATCGACTTCTGGATCGTCGGCATGGGCAAGCTGGGCGCACGCGAGCTCAACGTGTCATCCGACATCGACCTGGTCTATTTGTACGAGGACGACGGCCAGACCACCGGGCCTGTCAAGCTCAGCGCGCACGAGTACTTCACCGCGGTGGCCAAACGCCTCTATGCCTTGATCGGCGACAGCACCGACGACGGGTTTGTGTTCCGGGTGGACCTGGCGCTGCGGCCCAACGGCAACTCGGGCCCGCCCGTGGTCAGCCTGGCGATGCTGGAAGAATACTTTTTGGTGCAGGGCCGCGAGTGGGAGCGGTTTGCCTGGCTCAAGAGCCGGGTGGTGGCGCCGCGCGCGGCGGTGGTTTCGGGCCGTGCGCTGCCCTTGCGCTCGCTGGTCAGCGCGTTTGTCTACCGGCGCTACCTGGACTACGGCATTTTCGAGGGCCTGCGCCAGCTGCACCGCAAGATTCGCGACGAGGCCCAGCGCCGCGCCGCCGGCCGGCCCGAGCGGGCGAATGATGTCAAGCTCTCCCGAGGCGGCATCCGCGAGATCGAGTTCATCGTGCAGCTGTTGCTGGTGGTGCGCGGCGGCCAGTTCCCCGAGATCCGCACCCGCTCCACCCTCAAGAGCCTGCAGCGACTGGCGGCGCGGGGGCTGATGAAGCCCGACACCGCCGTCAAACTGGCCGAGGCCTACGGCTTCTTGCGCCAGGTCGAACACCGTATCCAGTACCTGGACGATCAGCAAACCCATTTGCTGCCGACCAACGATGCCGACTTGGCCTGGATAGCCCACTCCCTGGGCTTGGCGGTGAGTCGTCCCGAAGAATCCGGTTGCCCCGAGGGCGCCTTGCAGCGCCCGCCCCCCGAGGGGGACCTGCCGGCTTGCGGCGGCCCGGCGCCGGAAGAATCTGGGTGCCCCGAGGGGGGACGGCCGGCTTGGGGCGGCCCGGCGCCGGCCTGCGAACTGCTGGACCGGCTGTGCCAGATCCGGGAGCTGGTGGCCACCGAGTTCGACGCGCTGCTGCACGAGGGCCAGGCGCCGGCGGCCCATGGCGGCGCGCGCAACGGCTGCAAGCAGTGCGGCGCACCGCCGCTGGCGATCGACAGCGACGCTCTGCTCGACAGCCTGCCGCCCGGCCTGGCCGCGCGGGTGCGCCAGTGGCGCGATCAGCCCCGGGTGAGTGCGCTGCGCGACGAGGGCAAGCTGCGCCTGGGCAAGTTGGTGCAGCGCACGGCGGCCTGCATGGCTGACGCCACCTGCACCGAGGCGGCTGCGCTGCGGTTCATCGACTGGCTGGAGCCGCTGCTGCGCCGCGACAGCTACCTGGCGCTGCTGGTCGAGCGGCCCGAGGTGATGCGCCGGCTGCTGCGTTTGCTGGGCCTGGCACGCTGGCCGATGCAGTACCTGATGCGCCACCCCGGCGTGATCGACGAGTTGTCCGACCAGCGCCAGTTGCACCAGCGGTTTGACGCCGCCGAGTACCTGGCCAGTCTGCAAGACCGGCACAGCGCCTGGGTCCGCGCCGGCGAGGACAACGAGGACGCGCTGCTCGACACCCTGCGCCATGCTCACCATGCCGAGGTGTTCCGCACCCTGGTGCGCGATGTCGAGGGCCTGATCACGGTCGAGCAGGTGGCCGATGATCTGTCGGCGCTGGCCGACGCCACGCTGGCCTGCACCCTGCGCTGGGCCTGGCCGCGGTTGCGCCAGCGCCACCGCGAGACGCCCAACTTTGCCGTCATCGCCTACGGCAAGCTCGGTGGCAAGGAGCTGGGCTACGGCAGCGACCTGGATGTGGTGTTTTTGTACGACGACGCCGGTGACGCTGACCCGGACCGGGCGCAAGAGGTCTACGGCCACTTTGTGCGCAAGCTCATCACCTGGCTGACGCTGCGCACCGCCGCCGGCGAGCTGTTCGACATCGACACCGCGCTGCGGCCCAACGGCAACTCGGGCCTGCTGGTCACGTCGATCAACAGCTTCGAGCGCTACCAGGTCGGCCGGGGCAGCAACACCGCCTGGACCTGGGAGCACCAGGCCCTGACCCGGGCGCGCTTTTGCGCCGGCTCGGCCGCGCTGGGCGCGCGCTTTGACGAGGTACGGCGCCAAGTGCTGGCGGCACCCCGCGACGCCGCAGCGCTCAGGCACGAGGTCACCGGGATGCGCAATAAGCTGCGCGGCGCGCGCCCGGTACGCGCCGGCCTTTACGACGTCAAGCACAGCCCGGGCGGCATGATGGATGCCGAGTTTGCGGTGCAGACCCTGGTGCTGACCGAGGCCGCGCAGTACCCCGAGTTGCTGGACAACGCCGGCAACATCGCGCTGCTGCAACGCGCCGAGCGGGCCGGCCTGTTGCCAACGGGTGTCGGCGTGGCCGCCGCCAATGCCTACCGCGAGCTGCGCCGGGCCCAGCACACCGCCCGGTTGGACGAGCGGCCCACCCAGTTCGACCCCGAGGGCCTGGCAGCGGAGCGGGCTGCGGTGCTGGCGCTGTGGCAGGCGGTCTTCGGCTGAACCCAGGCGGCTACGGCTGGGGGGCCGGCGGGCTGCGGCACAGCCTGGGCTGGCTGCTGCTGTGCGCTGTGGCGGTGGGCGGTGCGCTGGCGTTGGCCGCACTGGGTGGTCACGCCGACGCGCTGCGCTGGCAGCCCGAGCGGGCGCTGGCGCAACCCTGGCGCTGCATCAGCGCCGCCTGGGTGCACCTCAGCCGCCAGCACCTGGTGGCCAATGTCGGCGGCAGCCTGCTGGTGGCGGCGCTGGGCGTGGTGGCAGCTTGTGGCCGGCGCGCCACCCTGGCCTGGGCGCTGGCCTGGCCACTCACCCACCTGGGGCTGTTGCTGCAACCCACACTGACCAGCTACGGCGGGCTGTCGGGGCTGATGCATGCCGGGGTTGCGGTGGCCTGCGTGCAGGTGATCCGGGCCGAGCGGGGCCAGCGCCGCTGGGTCGGCGTGGCGCTGCTGGCCGGCCTGCTGGTCAAGCTATGGCTCGAAGCTGCCTGGACCGGCCCGTTGCGCCAGGTACCCGGCTGGGACATTGCCATCGCCCCGGCGGCACATGCCAGCGGTGTGGCGGCGGGCCTGTTTTGCGCCTGGGCTGTCGGTGTCGGCCGGGGCGGCCGCTGCAGTCCCTGGCGCCAAAGGCACAGGCGAAAGTGACACCCAGCTCCAAGGCCTGCTGGCGGACTTGCCGCGACGACGCAGGTGTCACTTGCGCGTCCGAACTCACTGCGACCCGCCTCTAGACTTCCAGCCGCCCCCTTTTCCAGGAGATTCACATGCTCACACTCTGCGGTTTCAGCGTTTCCAACTACTACAACAAGGTCAAGCTGGTCTTGTTGGAAAAAAGCATTCCGTTCAATGAAGAACTGGTGATGACGGGCAGCAGCGACGAATCCGTCCTGAGCAGCACGCCGCTGGCCAAGGTGCCGTTTTTGCGCACCGAGCAAGGCGCGCTGTGCGAGAGCCAGGTGATGGTGGACTATCTGGAAGCCGCGTACCCGGCCCATCCGTTGGTGCCGGCCGATCCGTTTGCCGCCGCCAAGGTGCGCGAGCTCTGCACCTTCATCGAGCTGCACCTGGAGCTGGTGGCGCGTGAGCTGTACAAACAGGCGTTTTTTGGCGGCACGGTGGACGACGCCGCCAAGGACCGCGCCCGCAAGCTGCTGGCCAAGGGCATCCCGGCGTTCAAGCGCCTGGCCAAGTTTGGCCCGTATGTCGCTGGCGACACGTTCTCCGTGGCCGACTGCGCTGGCTTTGTGAGCCTGCCGCTGGTGGCAATGGCCACCAAGAGCGTGCTGGGCGAGGACATGCTGGCCGCTGCCGGCATCGACTGGAAAGCCTACGTCGCGCTGATCGGTCAGCGCCCGGCCGCACAAAAGGTGGCAGCCGACCGCAAGGCCGACAGCGAGCGCATGGCCGCCGCCGCCAAGAAGTGATGTCGGCCTGAGGCCTGGGCGGCGCTGAGCCGGCCCAAGCTCAGGCTTTCAGGCCGGCAGAGCGCCGCCAGCCGCTGTCTGCGTTGCGGCAGCCGCGACCCGGGCCGTGACCTCCTTGCGGAAGCGGTTGAGCTCTTGCACGCTGGCAAAGCTGCGCTCCATCAGCAAGCTCATGTTGTGCAGGATGCGCTCAACCACCTTGCCCTCCCAGACGCTGTCGAACTGGATCTGGCTGTCGAGCCAATGCTCCAGCCAGGCCGGGTCGGGCAGCCGGCTCTGCACCGTGTCACGCGGGAACAAGGCCTGGTTGACATGCAGGTTGGTCGGGTGCAGCGCCTGCGCGGTGCGGCGTGCACTGGCCATCAGCACGCCGACCTTGGCGAACGCAGCGCGTGCCTCGTCGCCAAACTTGACCATCGCCCGCTTCATGTAGCGCAGGTAGGCGCCGCCGTGGCGGGCCTCGTCACGGGCCAGGGTTTCGTAGATCTGGCGGATCACCGGCTCGGTGTGCCACTCGGCGGCGCGGCGATACCAGTGGTTGAGGCGGATCTCGCCACAAAAATGCAACATCAGCGTCTCGAGCGCCGGCGCCGGGTCGAACTCGAAGCGCACCTCGTGCAGTTCGGCCTCGGTGGGCACCAGTTCGGGCCGGAAGCGCCGCAGGTATTCCATCAACACCAGTGAGTGCTTTTGCTCCTCGAAGAACCAGACACTCATGAAGGCTGAAAAATCACTGTCGTCGCGGTTGTCGCGCAAGAACATCTCGGTGGCCGGCAATGCGGCCCACTCGGTGATGGCGTTCATCTTGATGGTCTGGGCCTGCGCATCACTGAGCTGGCTGGCGTCGAAACGGTCCCAGGCGATGTCGCTGTCCATGTTCCAACGCACGGCTTCGAGCTGCTTGAAAAGTTCAGGGTAGAGCATGGGGTTCTTCCGTAGGCTTTTGTCAGATTCTAGGCCGCCGCCCCAGAAAGCCCAGCGTCCAAGCGTGCATCCCTGCCCGCAGTGCGGCAGCCCGCCGCATTGCATCCAATCACCCCCTCACCACGTAGGAATCTCGATGACACCGACCCCCATCAAAGCCCCGTCCGCCCGCCGTTTTGTCGTCGGCTGGGTTGCCCGACTGGCCGCCGGCCTGGTGCTGCTGGCATCCGGCACGGCCCAGGCGGCCACGGCCTGTCCGGCGCTGCTCAACAGCACCCAGCCCAGGCTGCAGGATGAAAAGCCGATCAACCTGTGCGAGAACGCCGGCAAGGTGCTGCTGGTGGTCAACACCGCGAGCTTTTGCGGCTTCACGCCGCAGTACAAATCGCTCGAGGCGCTGCACGAGCGCTACCGCGAGCGCGGCCTGGTGGTGCTGGGCTTTCCGAGCAACGACTTTTCGCAAGAGCCTGGCGGCAGCACTGAGATCGCCGAGCTTTGCGAAAACACCTTCGGTGTGCGCTTCCCGATGTTTGCCAAGTCGCATGTCGCGCCGGGCGCCGGGCACACAGTCAACCCGCTGTTTGTGGCGCTGCAGCAGCGCAGCGGCAAGGCACCGGCCTGGAACTTTCACAAGTACCTGGTCAGCCGCTCGGGCGATGAAGTGATCAGCTTTGCCTCCGCCGTCGATCCCAAAGACCCGGCTTTCCTGAGGGATTTGGAGAAACTGTTGAAGTCAAAATAAGACTGACCAGTCATAATTGGAATTGGAAGTTTAGTCATCCCGTCATCCCAGCCAACTCGTCTCTAGCCGCCCCATGCCGGAATCAGTTCACGCCCACGCGCTCTACCTTGCCCAAAGCTTGCCGAAAGCACCTTCAGCAGCGTTGGCAGGTCGCCGTGGTCAGCAGACAGCCTTCGCGCGTGGCAACCGTCAAACTTTTTGTGTGCCGTGCAGCCGGCCCGATGTTCGGGCTGAGATCCTGAGACCCGTCTCCTCCTCCTCTCTCCCTCCCTTGTTGGTTTCGGGGCGCTGCACGGCGCTTTTTCTGCAGCTCGGCGGCAATGGGCGCTCAGCATGAACGGCGCGCGGCGCCGCGTGGCGGTGGTGGGATCGGGCATCGCGGGTCTGGCGGCAGCCAGCACGCTGGCCAGCGATGCCGAGGTGGTGCTGTTCGAGGCCGACAGCCATTTTGGCGGCCACGCCCACACGGTAGACCTGACGCTGGGCGGTGTGAGCCACGGCGTTGACACCGGCTTTTTGGTGTTCAACCACGTCACCTACCCGAATCTGGTGCGCTTGTTCGCAGCGCTGCAGGTCGAGACTGCCGCTTCGGAGATGTCGTTTTCAGTCCAGGTGCCGCAGATCGGGCTGGAGTGGAGCGGCTGTAATCTCGACACGGTTTTTGCGCAGCGCCGCAATGCATTCAAGCCGCGTTTTTTGGGCATGCTGCGCGACCTGCTGCGCTTCAACCGCTTGGCCACCGACATCGCCGAACGCGGCGTTGAGCGCCAGCTGCAGCAGCCGATCAGCGCGTTTCTGGACGAGCAGCGTTTCTCGGCAGCGTTTCGCGACTGGTACCTGCTGCCGATGCTGGGCTGCATCTGGAGCTGTCCGACCGACCAGATGCTGCAGTTTCCGGTGGCCACGATGATCCGGTTCTGCCACAACCACGGCTTGCTGCGCGTCACCCACCGGCCGCAGTGGTACACGGTGCGCGGTGGCTCTCGCGAGTACGTGCGGCGCCTGGTTGCGCGCATCCCGGATGCCCGGCTCAACACGCCGGTGTCGGCGCTGCGCAGGGTGCCCCCGCAGAGTGCCAGCGCTGGCGTCTGGCTCGACACGCCGCAGGGCAGCGAGCACTTTGATGAGGTGGTGCTGGCGGGGCACAGCGACCAGAGCCTGGCGTTGCTGGGCAGTTCGGCCACGGCCGGCGAGCGTGCGGTGCTGGGCGCCATCCGCTACCAGCAAAACCGCGCGGTGCTGCACACCGATGCCAGCCTGCTGCCCAAGCGTCAAAAGGCCTGGGCCGCCTGGAACTACGTGCGCTCGCCCGCCGTGGTGGGGCAGCGCAACGCACAGCCGGCCGGCGTGTGCCTGCACTACCTGATCAACCGGCTGCAGCCCTTACCCTGGCAACAACCGGTGCTGGTGTCGCTCAACCCCGACCGCGAGCCGGCCGCCGGCAGCGTACACGGCAGTTTCGACTACGCGCACCCGGTGTTCGACCAGGCGGCCATGCAGGCGCAGCAGCGGCTGTCACAGATTCAGGGCCGGTCGCACGTCTGGTTTGCGGGCGCCTGGACGCGCTACGGTTTTCACGAGGACGGGCTCAGTTCGGGCCTGGACGTGGCCGAGGCCCTGCGCCAGCGCTGGGCCATCGACGATGCCGCAGCCCCGGCGCGGGCTGCTGCCTGAACGCGTTTGCCGCCATGACCGCCGCGCTGTCACGACCCCCCCACCCAGATGCCGCCGCACCTGAGGTGCCGCGCGCCCATCCGCTGTTGGGCCTGGGCCGGGTGCGGCACCAGCGTTTGCGGCCTGTGCCCCACCAGTTCGACTACCCGACCTGGTTTGTGCTGCTGCCGTTGCGCAGCCTGCGGGCGCAGCCGCTGGCCCTGTTGCACCGCAACCGGCGGGGCTGGGTCAGCTTCCACGACGCCGATCACGGCGGCGGCGGCGCCGACTGCCTGGCCTGGCTTGACGCCTTGCTGCAAGCCCAAGGGGTGCTCGATGCCCAAGGCGAGGTCTGGCTGCACACCACCCCCAGGGTGCTGGGCTGGCGTTTCAAGCCGGTCAGCTTCTGGTACTGCCACCGCGCCGACGCTACGCTGGCGGCGGTGGTAGCCGAGGTCAACAACACCTTTGGCGGGCGCCATTGCTACGTGCTGACCGGGCCGCAGGTCGCGTTTGGCGTTGAGCTGACAGCGGACAAGCAGTTTCAGGTGTCACCGTTTTGCCAGATCGAGGGCGGTTACCGCTTCCGGTTCATGCGCACCGGGCTGAACGCGGCCGATGGCATTGGCCGCTGCGTCGCCCGGATCGAGTACCACGATGCCCAGGGCCCGTTGTTGCTGACCAGCGTCAGCGGCGACCTGGCGCCACTCAACCCGGCCCGGCTCCGCCAGGCGCTGTGGCGCATGCCGCTGCTCACCTTGGGGGTGCTGGTGCGCATCCACTGGCAAGCCTTGCGCTTGCTGGCCAAGCGTGTGCCGTTCATCGGCCGGCACGGCGCACCCGTTGCATCTCCTGACCTGTCTGACCCGTCTGACCCGTCCACTGTCCCCACCGCCGCAGCCCGTTGAGGCCCCAGCCCACCATGCGCAATTCCAGCTCCGTAAGCGCCGTCAGCGCTGTGCCGGTCGGCACCTCAGGCTTGTCCCTGCCCAGCTCGGCGCCCGCTGCCGCTCGCGCCTTGTTTGCGCTGCTGCGCCGCTTGCAGGTCGGCACACTCGATGTGCAACTGCCGGATGGCGGCCAGCTCCGCTTCGGCAGCGGTGCGCCCGGTGAGCCGCATGCGGCCGTGCGCCTGCACAACTGGGCGGTTTGCAGCGCTGCGCTGCGGGCGGGTGACATCGGCTTTGCCGAGTCCTTCATCGCCGGCGACTGGGCGGCCAATGATCTGGTGTCGCTGCTGGCGCTGTTCAACGCCAACCGTGAGGCGGTGAACTCGGTGGTCTATGGCACCTGGTGGGGCAACCTGATCCACCGCGCCCGGCACCTGTTCAACCGCAACTCACGCGCCGGCAGCAAGCGCAACATCCACGCCCATTACGACCTGGGCAATGCGTTTTATCGGCTGTGGCTGGACGAGACCATGTGCTACTCCAGCGCCTGGTTCAACGGCGACATGCAGCAGGCCAGCGCGCCGGCCCAGCAGGCCAAGATGCAGCGCGCGCTGCGCGAGTGCCAGGTGCAGCCGGGCGACAAGGTGCTGGAGATCGGCTGCGGCTGGGGTGCGTTGGCAGAGTGTGCGGCGCGCGATTTTGGGGCCCACACCACCGGCGTCACGCTCTCTGCCGAGCAACTCGCCTATGCCCAGGAGCGGCTGGCGCGCGCCGGCCTGGCGACGCTGGCTGACCTGCGTTTCCAGGATTACCGCGATATCGCTGACGGGCCGTTTGATGCCATCGTCTCGATCGAGATGTTCGAGGCCGTGGGGCGCGAATACTGGCCCAGCTACTTCAAGACCTTGTTCGACCAGCTCAAGCCCGGTGGCCGCGCCTGTGTGCAGTCGATCACCATTGCCGACGGGCTGTTCGAGCGCTACGTGGCCGGCACCGACTTCATCCAGCAGTACATCTTTCCGGGCGGCCTGCTGCCGTGTCCGCAGGCTTTCCGGTCCGAGGCGGCCAAGGCTGGCCTGGTGGTCGAGAACGAACTGGCCTTTGGCAAGGATTACGCCGAGACACTGCGGCGCTGGCGGCAAGACTTCTTGCACCAGGACGCCCAGGTGCGTGGCCTGGGGTTTGACACCCGCTTCATGCGCACCTGGGAGTTCTACCTGGCCTACTGCGAGGCCGCGTTTGCCACCGGCAGCACCGACGTGATGCAGTTCACCCTGCGGCGGCCGGTGTGACAGTGTCCTCCCGGCGCAGGCTGCTGCGCAGCGTAACGCTGCTGGCGGCAGGGCCCTTGCGCGTGGCTACACCCGGCCGGTTGTGGGCGGGCGCCGCATCGGCAGGCGCGGCGGTCCACGCGGCGGCTGATGCCGAGCCCGAGGTTGCGGCCAAGCCACCGCCTGAGCTGGCCACAGAGTTGCCCGGCGCGCGCTGGCGGGGCACCGGCGTGATGCGGTTTTTTGGTCTGCACATTTACGACATGCGGCTCTGGAGCCCGGCGCCGCTGGCCGGCGACGGCGCCAGTCAGCCGCTGGCGTTGGAGCTGGTGTATGCCCGCAAGTTGTCGGGTGACAAGATTGCCAGCCGATCGATCGACGAGATGCGCCGCATCGGCCCATTCAGCGAGGCCCAGGGCACGGCCTGGCTGACGGCAATGACCCAGCTGTTTCCGGACGTGCAGGCCGAGGATCGGCTCACCGGTGTGCAACGGCCGGGGCAGTCTGCGCGGTTCTACTTCAACGGCAGGCGTCGCGGCGAGGTGGCGGATGCCGACTTTGCGCGCCTGTTCTTCGGAATCTGGCTGTCGCCGCGCACCTCGGAGCCCAAGCTGCGCGTCCAGTTGTTGGGAGAGGCGCGGTGAGCACTCAGGTGCTGGCGGCGGTCCCCGTCGGGCCTGCCCTCTTGCCCGGCACACTGCCCTGGCGCGACGGCCTGCGCTATGGCGCGCTGGGCACACCGTTGGCGTTTGCCGCCTTGCCGCTGTACGTGTTGTTGCCCAACCACTACGCCGGTCAACTGGGTGTGCCGCTGGCCGGGCTGGGGCTGGTGCTGCTGGGCACAAGGGCGCTCGATGCGGTGGTCGATCCCTGGTTGGGCCGTTGGATCGACCGGGGCCTTGCGCTGCCCCGGCAGCGGGTGATGGCCGCCGCCTGGGTCGCCGCGCTGTTGATGGCACTGGGCTTTGTCGCGCTGTTCTTTCCGCCGGCGGGTTCAGTCAACGCCTTGCTCGCCTGGTGCGCCGGCGCGTTGGTGGTCACCTGCCTGGGTTACAGCGCGCTGGGCGTGCTGCACCAGGCCTGGGGCGCCCGCCTGGGCGGCGGCGCAGCCACGCAGGCCCGCATCGTCAGTTGGCGAGAAGGCATGGCGTTGGCAGGCGTGTTGGGTGCCAGCGTGTTGCCGGCGCTGGCCGGTATCCCGGTGATGGTGGCCAGCTGCCTGGTGTTGCTGGTGTTGGGGCTTTGGGCACTGGGCCAGGCGCCATTCAGAACCCGGCCAATGCCCCTGGACCCGCAGGGTACGGCAGCCGGACCCGCAACCAACGCCGCAGCCGCCCCTGCGGCGAGCGCCGGTGCGCCAGCCGAGCCGGCAGCGTCCTGGGCCCTGCCCTGGCGGGATGCGGCCTTTCGCCGGCTGATGGCGGTGTTTGTGCTCAATGGCGTGGCCAGCGCGATCCCGGCCACCCTGGTGCTGTTTTTCATCCGCGACCGGCTGCAGGCGCCGGCCTGGGAGCCGCTGTTCCTGGGTAGCTACTTTGCGGCGGGGGCGTTGTCCATGCCGCTGTGGGTGCGCGCCGTCGCCCGCTTCGGCCTGTTGCGCTGCTGGCTGGCAGGCATGGGTCTGGCGGTGGCGGCGTTTGTCTGGGCGGCCCGGTTAGGCACCGGCGACGGCGTTGCCTTCATCGCAATCTGCCTCTGCAGCGGCGCCGCCTTGGGTGCGGACCTGGCGATCCCGGGTGCACTGCTGACCGGCGTGATCCAGCGGGCCGGCCACGCGCTGCGCTTCGAAGGCAGCTACTTCGGCTGGTGGACCTGTGCCAACAAGCTCAATCTGGCGCTGGCGGCCGGTTTGTCGCTGCCCGCGCTGCAAGCCCTGGGCTACGCCCCCGGAACCACCAGCGAGCCGGCCCTGAGCGCGCTGGCGCTGGTCTATGCCGCGCTGCCCTGCACCCTCAAGCTGGCCGCTGCCGGCCTGCTCTGGACTTACCGAAACCACCTGGACCGCCCATGATCACCCCTGCCCCCACCGCTGCCCCTGCGCCTGCCCGATCCCCATCCCGCCTGCGGCGCCTGGCCGGCAGGTTCAGCCTGACCCTGGTGTCGGTGCTGGCGCTGGCCGGCCCGCTGCTGTTGACCGCTTGCGCTGGCCCGACACCCGCCGACTACCGCCAGCAGACCCCGGTGCTGGAGCTGCGCCAGTACTTCAACGGCAAACTGCTGGCGCACGGCATCGTCACCGACCGTGCGGGCAAGGTGACGCAGCGCTTCACGGTCAAGCTGACCGCCACCTGGGTGGGCGACGTCGGCACGCTGGACGAGCAGTTCAGCTACAGCGACGGTCGCCAGCAGCAGCGCATCTGGACGATCACCCGGCTGGCCGACGGTCGCTACACCGGTCGCGCCGCCGATGTGCAGGGCGAGGCCCAGGGCCAGGCCAGCGGCAATGCGCTGAACTGGCGCTACACGCTGCTGCAGCCGGTCGACGGCCAGACCTGGGCGCTGCAGTTCGACGACTGGATGTTTTTGGTAGACGACGGGGTGATGATCAACCGCGCCGAGTTCAGCAAGTTCGGCATCCGCCTGGGCGAGGTGCTGTTGTCGTTCCAGCGCTTGCCGGGCTGAGCGGCGGGCCGGAACCGCAACTCTCCGCCGTCCCGCTGGCATCCCGTCGGCGCAACACCCGGGTCCAGACTTGGATCGAGACAGGACCGCCCCTCATGGCTTTGAACCCGAAAATCACCGACTGGCGTGGCCAGCAGGTCTGGCTGGTGGGCGCCTCCACCGGCATCGGCCGCGCCACCGCCAGCCGCCTTCACGACCTGGGGGCCAAGGTGACGGTATCGGCCCGCAGTGCCGCATCGCTGGCGTCATTCACCACCGAGCACCCCGGCGCGCAGGCACTGCCGCTCGATGCCACCGATGCCGTCGCGGTGCAGGCCGCCGCCCAGACCCTGTTGCAGCGCCACGGCCGGATCGACCTGGCGATGTACTGCGCCGGCCACTACGCGGCCATGCAGTCGAGCCGCTTTGACCTGACCGAGGCCCTGCGCCACCAGCAGATCAACTATGTCGGCGCGCTCAACCTGCTGGCCGCCGTGCTGCCGCCGCTGCAGCGCCAGGCCGCTGCCGGCCAAGCCGCCCACCTCAGCCTGGTGGCCAGCGTGGCCGGCTACCGGGGCCTGCCCAACGCGCTGGCCTACGGCCCGACCAAGGCGGCCTTGATCAACCTGGCCGAGGTCTTGTACCTGGACCTGGCGCCCACCGGTGTGGGTGTGTCACTGATCAACCCGGGTTTTGTCGCCACCCCGCTGACGGCGCAGAACAGCTTTCACATGCCGGCCTTGATCACGCCCGAGACGGCGGCCCGCGCCATCGTGCAGGGCTGGGCGACGGGTGAGTTCGAGATTCATTTCCCCAAGCGCTTCACCCGGCTGCTCAAGGCCTTGCGCTGGCTGCCCGACACGCTGTACTTCAACGCGGTGCGCCGGGCGGTACATGTCTGAGCCGGGTCCGCTGCGCCACGCCGACCCGCGGGTGCAGCGCATCATCGGCTTTTACGAGGGCTTGTCGCCGGCCGCACTGGCACGGCTCGGCGAGGTCTATGCGGCGCAAGCCCGCTTCAAGGACCCGTTCAACGAAGTGCAGGGACTGCCTGCCATCGGCCACATCTTTGACCACATGTTTCGCACCCTGGATACGCCGCGCTTTGTGGTGATCACGGCGGTGGCCGCCGGTAGCGATGTCTTCCTGACCTGGGATTTCCGCTTCAGCCGGCGCGGTGCCGGGGACGGCCTGATGTGCATCCACGGCGCCAGCCACCTGCAGCTTGACGCCGACGGGCGGGTAGCCCTGCACCGCGACTACTGGGACGCGGCCGAGGAACTCTATGAAAAGCTACCGCTGGTTGGCGCGTTGATGCGCTGGCTCAAACGCCGCGCGGGTGGCTGAAGGCGAACCGGACAGGGCGTCAGTTCTGACCTTCAGTCAGTGTGTCGAGCTGGAAATTACCGCCCCTGTGCACCAGCCAGATGTCGACGTAGGTGATCTTGCCCAGCTTGGCCGGCGGTGGAAACGGCCCGGCCTTGCGGATCATCTGCACGATCCACGGCCCGACCTCGGCCGCGCCGGGTGGCCGGCGCAAGCGCACATCCACCACTGCGCCATCGGCTTCGACATCGGTTTCGACAATCGCCACGCCGTACAGCAGCGGCGGCATGCGGCCCTTGTAGATCCGCATCGGGTAGGTCAGGTAGAGATGCTTGGCCGCATCACGCTTGTAGTTGAGTTCGGACTCGGCCTCGCTGGCCTGTGGCGTGGCTGCCAGCGGTGAGGGCACCATCGCAAACTGCGCCTGCGACGGCACGGCCAGCAGCCACCCGGCCAGGCACAAGGCTGAGCCGGCCGACCACCGGGAGAGACTCGACAAAGTAGACATGATGGGCAGTTTAGGGCGAGCCCACGCTGTGCGGGCGCTGCAAGTAACACCCTAGCACAGGCTTGCTCTTGGTTACGGCAGCCGCTGAGCCGCGCCAACGCGCCTAGCGCAGCCAGCCCTTGCGCCGAAAGTAGATGAACGGCGCTGCCACCGAGGCCACCATCAGCGCCAGCGCAAATGGGTAGCCCCAGGGCTGGTCGAGCTCGGGCATGGACTTGAAGTTCATGCCGTAGATGCTGGCGATCAGGGTCGGAGGCAGCAGTGCCACACTGGCCACCGAGAAGATCTTGATCACCTTGTTCTGGTTGATGTTGATGAAGCCGACCGTGGCGTCCAGCAAGAAGTTGATCTTGTCGAACACGAACGCGGTGTGTGAGTCGAGCGAATCGATGTCGCGCAGAATCTGCCGCGCTTCCTCGAACTGCTCGGCATTGAGCATGCGGCTGCGCATCATGAAGCTCACCGCGCGCCGGGTGTCCATCACGTTGCGCCGGATGCGGCCATTGAGGTCTTCTTCCTTGGCAATCGCACCGAGCGCGGCCCCGGCGGCCTGGTCGTCTACATCTTGCTTGAGCACCCGGGCGCTGACTTTCTCCAAGCTGTCGTAGATGCCTTCGAGCGCATCGGCCGAGTACTCGGCGTCGGCATCGTAGAGCTTGAGCAGCACATCTTTGGCGTCACCGATCAGGGCCGGCACCCGGCGTGCGCGCAGCCGCAGCAGACGAAACACCGGCAAGTCTTCGTTGTGCACCGAAAACAGCACGCCGTCCTTGAGGATGAAGGCCACCCGCACGTTGCGGGGTGTCACGTCATCGTCGATCAAGAAGTCGGACCGGATGTGCAGCTCGCCGTTGTCCTCCTCGTAGAACCGGGCCGATTCCTCCAGGTCGTCATCGACGATGTTGTCGGGGATGGCCAGGCCGAAGTGGGCCGCGATCCAGCCCTTTTCGATGGGCATGGGCGATTCGAGATCGACCCACACCGGCTGGGCACCTGCCAGCATGACGGGGCTCTCGATCTCTTGCTGTACCAGCCGGCCCTGGGCCAGCGTGAACATGTTGAGCATGGGGTGTTCCAGCGCAATGATCCAGCGCTTGAAAGCGGGCCCGGACGGGCCGCCGGCGATGGTGTCGGGGGTGGGGTAACTGCAAACCGCCTCACACCAGCACTCGCCTGGGGTGGACGGTCACCGGTGGTGACTGGGGTCCAAAGAACTGCTCCGCAGAGAAGGGAGATAAATTATCTCATTGCAGCCGGCTGCCGGCGTGGCGTTCAGGCCGAGGGCATCAGCCGCTCGATGGTCTCGATCAGCTGCAGCGGGCTGAACGGCTTGATCAGGTACTCGTCGGCCCCTGCAAGCTGGCCGGCGTCCCGGTCCTTGATCTGGCCGCGCGCCGTGAGCAAGACCACCCGGGTGGTCTTGAGCGCCGGATTGGCCCGCACCCGAGCACAGACCTGCAGGCCGTCGAGCTCGCCCGGCATCATCACGTCCAGCAGCATCAGGTCTGGCACCAGCGCATTGGCCTGTTGCAAGCCGTCGACACCGTTGGCGGCCTCGAAAATCTCGTAGGGTTCGAACTCCAGCGTCATGCGGATGAGCTTGCGGATGTCGGCCTGGTCTTCGACGATCAAAACACGTTTCATGGCGAGGGCGCTGAGGTTTTGGGGGCGGCAAAAGGTCGGGCCGGGGCGGCCACCGTGGCGGGCCGCCCGCAATCGGGCAACTCACTGATCACGTTCGCAATTGTCGGGCTCGCAAACGCGCCGGCCGCAAGGCATTGCCGGCCCGGGTATGCGGTTTGGCACGCCTCAGGCGTGAGCGCTGGTCGTGCCGATGCGCTCACGCACCAGCGTTTCGAGTTCGTCGAAAGGCACCGGCTTGTGAAACACCCGCACACCAGGCGGCAGACCGCCCCGGTGGCTGATCTCTTCGGGTGCCAACGCAGTGACCACGACGATCTCCATCTCATCAAACGCCGGGCTGACGCCGCGCAGCGAGTTGATCATCTTGAAACCGTCCATGCCGGGCATGTGCAGGTCAGTCACCAGCAGGTCCGGGCACTGTTGCCCCATCAACAACAAGGCCTCGAAGCCATTGGCCGCTGTCGTCACCACCAGTGGCAAGTCCCAGGCCTGGATCACCATCGTGAACAGCCGCAGCAGCTCGGGCTCATCTTCGACCACCATCAATTGCAGCCGGGCCCCAGTGACCGGGGCAGGGGCCACCGGCGGCAGGCTGATGCCCGCCAGGGCCGCCGTTCGCTCGCTGATCAGGCGATCAACCGCCAGGCGTGAGATGCGCCGGTGGCCGCCAGCGGTCTTCCAGGCCGGCAGGACGCCGCCTTCAACCCAGAGCTGAACGGTCCGCAAGGCCACGCCCAGTTTTTCGGCCGCCTCCCTGGTGGACAACACGTCATCATTTGCAGCACTTTTTCTCATTTGACCGCCGGAACACCGAGCTTTGTGCCAACGCTCCGCTGCGTGGAAACTTGCGGAACCCCCCTTTCGCCAAGAACCCTTGACCAGCAGCGGCGCTGGCTTTGCTCGGTCTCTGCGATTTTTTTTGCACTTTAACGCGTTTGCTGCAGGCCCGTCCCCAAGCCCGACAGCCTCCTAGACGCCGCGTGAGACGAGCCTGAGCCCGCAAAGGCGGCAAATCGCAACAATTTTGCGCACGTCATGCACTTGTCACGTCCCCGGATTCAGGCGCACACTGGGCTCGGACGGGTTGTACTGCGGTGGCGCCATCGGGTCGTCGTGGTCCGTCCAGTTTCCGACAAACCCATTGAAAGGACGCTTTGATGAACCTGACGATCAGCGGACACCATCTGGACGTGACACCCGCCCTGCGTGAATATGTACTGACCAAGCTGGACCGGGTCACGCGGCATTTTGATCAGGTGGTCGACATCAGCGTGTTGCTGACAGTCGAAAAGCTCAAGGAGAAGGAGCGACGGCAAAAGGCCGAAGTGACACTCCACGTCAAGGGACGGGACATCTTTGTCGAACAGTCTCATGAAGATCTCTACGCGGCGATCGACCAGTTGATGGACAAGCTGGACCGCCAAGTCTGCCGCCACAAAGACCGGCTGCAGGACCACCACCATCCGGCTGCCAAACGGCTCGACCTGGGCGTGGTCTGACGCCGGGTTTTGCCCACACGACGGCCCCTTCGGGGGTCGTTTTTGTTGGGCATTTGTAAGCATGTGCAGCGCCGTGACAACATCCCGCAGATGGGGGTGCGCGCCACAAAGCAGCGCAGCAATGCGTTTCTATAATCATTTTTCTGTCACAGGTCCCGTGATTGCCGCCCATCAAGCGCGGCTGTAGAGCGGGGGGAACGCCATGAACCGTCTCGCCGCCATACTGCCCGTCGCCAATGTGTTGGTGGACGTGGAAGCCACAAGCAAGAAGCGTGCTTTTGAGCAGGCCGGCATGCTGTTTGAAAACCACCATTCGATCGCCAGGGCGACGGTCACTGACAACCTGTTCGCCCGCGAACGCCTGGGCTCGACCGGCTTGGGCCACGGCGTGGCGATTCCGCACGGCCGCATCAAGGGCCTGAAGAATCCGCTGGCTTCGGTGCTCCGGGTCGCCCAGCCCATCCCGTTTGATGCACCCGATGACGAGCCTGTGGGTCTGCTGATCTTTTTGCTGGTGCCCGAGGCGGCCACCCAGCGTCATCTGGAGATCTTGTCCGAGATCGCCGAAATGCTGTCTGACCGAGACCTGCGCGAGCGTCTCAAGACCGCCGAGGACGCGACCGCGCTGCACAAGTTGATCAGTGACTGGGCGCCCTTGAAGTCGGTGGCATGAACGCCACCTCAGGCGCACCGCTCCGACCCGCCCGAGGCTGCCGATGAAACCCACCTCGATCAGCGCCGAGGCGCTTTTTGAAGCCCAGCGCGAGTTGTTGCACTGGGAGTGGATTGCGGGCCATGCCCACCCCGAGCGCCACTTCGATGAGGCGGCGGTGCGCGACGCACAGTCGGCTGCCGACCTGGTGGGCTACCTCAACTACATCCACCCCTACCGGGTGCAGATCGTCGGCCGGCGCGAAGTGGCCTACCTCTCGGCCTCGTCGCCCGAGGACCAGGAGCGCCGCATTTCGCGGATCGTCACGCTGGAGCCGCCGGTGCTGATCGCCGCCGACGGTGTGACACCGCCGAATCGGCTGGTGGCGATGTGCGACCGGGCCGAGATACCGCTGTTCGTCACCTCGGAGTCGGCCGGCCAGGTCATCGACATCGTGCGCGCCTACCTGGCGCAGCTGTTTGCCGAGCGCACCACCCGCCACGGCGTGTTCATGGACATCCTGGGTCTGGGCGTGCTGTTGACCGGCGAGTCGGGCCTGGGCAAGAGTGAGCTGGGGCTGGAGCTGATCTCGCGCGGCCATGGCCTGGTGGCCGACGATGCGGTTGACTTGTTCAAGATCTCGCAAAGCGCGCTCGAGGGCCGCTGCCCGGCGCTGCTGCTCAACCTGCTGGAGGTGCGCGGCATCGGCCTGCTCGACATCCGGGCCATCTTTGGCGAGACCGCGGTGCGCCGCAAGATGCGCCTCAAGCTGATCGTTCACCTGGTGCGCAAAGAGACCATGGAGCGCGAGTTCGAGCGCCTGCCCTATGAGCCGCTGTACGAGGAGGTGATGGGCATCCCGGTGCGCAAGGCCGTGATCACGGTCGACGCCGGCCGCAACCTGGCCGTGCTGGTCGAGGCGGCGGTGCGCAACACCGTGCTGCAGCTGCGCGGCATCGACACCTACCAGGAGTTCATCGAGCGCCACCAGCGCGCCATGCAGCAAACCGACGAGTGATGCTGCCGTGCGCCGCCGCTGGCCTGCAACGGGCCGCCGCTTGCGACTGGAGGGGCTGGAGGGGCTGCTCTACTTGCCCCGGTGCGGGCAAGCCGGCTTGGTGCATACGGCGTACAGCGACAAGGCGTGGTCTTGCAGATCAAAGCCGTGCGCGGTGGCCACGGCGCGCTGGCGCTGCTCGATCTCGGGGTCAAAAAACTCCTCGACCCGGCCGCAGCTCAGGCAGACCAGGTGGTCATGGTGCTGGCCCTCATTGAGCTCAAACACCGACTTGCCTGATTCGAAGTGGCTGCGTGACAGCAGCCCGGCCTGCTCAAACTGCATCAACACCCGGTAGACGGTGGCCAGCCCGACATCGGCACCCTCTTGGAGCAAGGCCTTGTACACATCCTCGGCCGTCATGTGGCGTTGCGCTGTGCTCTGAAAGACCTCCAGAATCTTGATGCGCGGCAACGTGGCCTTCAGGCCGCTGCTCTTGAGTTCGTCGGCGTGCGTCATGGACGTTGGTGCTTTGGGCTTGCGGCAACCCCGCAAAAGGCAGCGCAGGGCGCGTGGCTAGAATGTACGGACTATATCCAGCTGCGCGTGTTGCGCCCAGCGCATCACGCCGCGCGCCAAGCCGGCGCCACCCGATTCTCTGTAGGGCAGATCCATTGACACTCCATCATCTTGCATGCCGCACGCAGGCTTTGGCGCTGACCTTGGCGCTGGCGGCAGGTTTGGGCGGCTGTTCTTACCTGCCATCGCTGCCCTCGCTGCCGTCGCTGACCACCGGCGGCGACCTGCTCGGGCTGATCAAGCCCTACCGCATGGACATCGTGCAGGGCAACGTGGTCACCCGCGAGCAGGCAGCCCTGATCAAGCCCGGCATGTCACGGGCCCAGGTGCGCGACATCCTCGGCTCGCCGATGCTCGCCGATGTGTTCCACGGTGACCGTTGGGACTATGTCTTCACCATCGTTCGCCCGGGCACCGAGCCTCAGCGCCGCACCATCGTGGCCTATTTCAAGGGCGACCAGCTGGAGCGGCTGGACGCCCCCGAGCTGCCGACCGAGCAGGAGTTCGTGGCCTCGATCAGCCGTGCCCGGCCCAGCGTCAGCCCGCCGCTGCTGGAGCTGAGCGCCGAGCAGAAAAAAGCCTTGCCAGTGCCGCCCAAGGCGGCAGCAGAGCCGGCAACGCCAATGGGTGCGCTGCGCAGCTACCCGCCGCTGGAGCCCTCATGACCTCAGGGCGACTGCGCATTGCAGTCGCGGGTGCGTCCGGCCGCATGGGCCGCATGCTGATCGATGCGGTGCTGGCCGCCCCTGACTGTGAGCTGGCTGGCGCGCTCGACATGGCGGGCAGCACCGCGCTGGGCCGGGACGCCAGCAGCCTGGCCATCGAGTCGGGCGGTCAGCACACCGGCGTCTTGCTGACCAGCGACCTGCATGCCGGCCTGGCCAGCGCCCAGGTGCTGATCGATTTCACCCGCCCTGAGGGCACGCTGGCCCATCTGGCGGTCTGCCGTGAGCTGGGGGTCAAGGCAGTGATCGGCACCACCGGTTTCAGCCCCGCCCAAAAGGCCGAGATCGCTGCGCACGGTCAGCACATCGCGCTGATGCTGGCGCCCAACATGAGCGTGGGCGTGAACGTGATGCTCAAGCTGCTGGACCAGGCCGCGCGCGCCTTCAACACCGGTTACGACATCGAGGTGATCGAGGCCCACCACCGCCACAAGGTGGATGCGCCCAGCGGCACCGCGCTGCAGTTCGGCGACGTCCTGGCCCATGCGCTGGGCCGCGAGCTCAAGGACTGCGCGGTCTACGAGCGGCATGGCGTCACGGGCCCCAGAGACCCGTCCAGCATCGGCTTTGCCACCATCCGGGGTGGCGACATTGTCGGCGAGCACACCGTGCTGTTTGCCGGCACCGGTGAGCGCATCGAGATCAGCCACAAGAGCTCCAGCCGTGTCAGCTACGCCCAGGGCAGCTTGCGCGCAGCGCGTTTCCTGGCCGATCGGGCGCCGGGCTTGTACGACATGAACGACGTGCTCGGGCTGGCGCCATGAACGGCCAGGGCGGGCACTGAGGTGGACGGCCTGGCCAGTTTCTGGGCCGAGAGCGACGCCATTGGCCGCAGCGTGGTGGCGCTGTTGCTGGCGATGTCGGTCAGTGCCTGGGTGCTGATTCTCTGGAAGGGTTGGGTGCTGCAGCGCGCCCGCCGCGACATCGACCGCGCGGTGCCGGCATTCTGGGCCGCCGACACTCTGGCGGCCGGCCGCACCCGGCTCGGCGCACTCGACCGCGAACAGGTGCTGCTGCCCTTGCTGGACGCGGCCAGCACGCCCGACGCCGCAGGCACCCTGGCCACCCGCGCCAGTGCCGGCTCGCAACTGACGCGGCGCCTGCGCGACGCGCTGCACCAGGGCCTGGCACACCTGCAGTTTGGCCAGGTGCTGCTGGCCTCGATCGGCAGCACGTCACCGTTCATCGGCTTGTTTGGCACGGTCTGGGGCATCTACCACGCGCTGCTGAGCATCTCGGCGGCGGGCACCCTCACCATCGACAAAGTCGCCGGGCCGGTGGGCGAGGCGCTGATCATGACCGCCGCCGGGCTGGCGGTGGCGATCCCCGCCGTGCTGGCCTACAACCTGTTTGGCAAGTGGGTGGCCGCCTGCGAGGCCGACCTGGAAGGTTTTGCGCACGACCTGCGCGAAATGTCGCTCGACACCGCAGCCGCAACGGCTACGGCAGCGGCTACGGCAGCGGCGAACTGAGGGCCCGCGACATGGCCTTTGGCAGGCTGCAACGCAGCGCCACGTCGCAGCCGATGAGCGACATCAACATGACGCCGCTGATCGACGTGATGCTGGTGCTGCTGGTGATTTTCATCATCACCGCGCCGCTGATGAGCAGCAGCCTGCGGCTGGACCTGCCCAAGACCACGGGTGCCCAGGCCAGCAGCGCGGTGCAGTTTGTCACCGTCGCCGTCGACGCCAAAGGCGCGCTTTTCTGGGGCGACGAGCCCCAGACCGAGGCGCAACTGAGCGCGCGGGTGCGCACCTCGGCCCAAAACAATCCGGCCACTGAGGTGCAGTTGCGCGCCGACAAGCAAGTGCCTTACGGCCGCATCGCCGAGCTGATCGGTCTGGTGCAGGCGGCCGGCTTGTCGCGCATCGGTTTTGTGACGGAAACCACAACACCCTGAGTGTCTCAACCTGGCTGCGACCATGGTGCTGGGTGGGCTGTGGCACGGCGCTCGCTGGAGTTTTGTGGTCTGGGGTGCCCTGCACGGCAGCTACCTGATGGTTCACCGTAAGCGTCCCGCGAACCCCCACCACACCCCTGGCAGCAACGCAAGGTTGGGGTTCGCGGGACGCTTACGCTCGACAAGCTGCCGCCCGCGCTGCTGGCCTTGCCCGCCACGCTCTTGCCCGTTCGCCACAATCGTGCCGCTGTTCCGCAAGCCCAAACAGCATTCCCACTCGCATCCGGGCTGCTGCCATCAAGACGCCTCTGCCCTGACCTTGGGTGAGCGGACTTGGAGTGCCCGCGATGCTGCCCAGTGCCGTACCGACTGACCCGCCGGCTGCCCGCCACCCGTGCGAGGTCTGTGCTGGAACCGGCTGCCTACAATCGGAGAATGAACGAGAAATACGCCCCCACCGAGCTTGAAGCCGCTGCCCACGCCCACTGGGCCCAGCCGCTGTGGGACGGCCACAACGCCTACCGCGTGACCGAAAACGCCTGCGACAGCCGGGGCCAGCCCAAGCCCAAGTTCTACGCCTGCTCGATGCTGCCCTACCCCAGCGGCAAGCTGCACATGGGCCATGTGCGCAACTACACCATCAACGACATGCTCGCGCGCCAGTTGCGCATGAAGGGCATGAACGTGCTGATGCCCATGGGCTGGGACGCCTTTGGCTTGCCGGCCGAAAACGCGGCGATGAAGAACAAGGTGCCGCCGGCGCAGTGGACCCACAGCAACATCGCGCAAATGAAGGCCCAGATGCTGGCCATGGGCCTGGCGATCGACTGGTCGCGCGAAGTCGCCACCTGCGCACCGGCGTACTACAAATGGAACCAGTGGCTGTTCCTGAAGATGCTGCAGGCCGGTATCGCCGAGCGCCGCACCCAGGTCGTCAACTGGGACCCGGTGGACCAGACCGTGCTGGCCAACGAGCAGGTGATCGATGGCCGTGGCTGGCGCTCGGGCGCGCTGATCGAGAAGCGCGAAATCCCGGGCTACTACCTCAAGATCACCAGCTACGCCGACGAGTTGCTGTCGGCGGTGAACAACCCGCAAGACCCCCACTACCTCGCCGGCTGGCCGGACCGGGTGCGGCTGATGCAGGAGAACTGGATCGGCAAGAGCGAGGGCGTGCGTTTTGCCTTCCCGCACCAGATTCAGGACGCCGACGGCAACCTGATCGGCGGTGGCAAGCTCTGGGTCTTTACCACCCGGGCCGACACCGTGATGGGCGTGAGCTTTTGCGCCGTGGCGCCCGAGCATCCACTCGCGCTGCATGCCGCTACCCGCCAGACCGAGGTGGCGCGCTTCATCGCCGAGTGCCAGGGCGGCGGCACCACCGAGGCCGAGCTGGCGACGCAAGAGAAAAAAGGCGTTCGCACCGGCCTGAGCGTGCAGCACCCCTTGACCGGCGAGGCGGTGGAGGTCTGGGTCGGCAACTACGTGCTGATGAGTTACGGCGACGGCGCGGTGATGGGCGTGCCGGCGCACGATGAGCGCGACTTTGCCTTTGCCAGGAAGTACGGCCTGGCCATCCGCCAAGTGGTGGCGGTCGAGGGCGAGGCCTTTTCAGCCGAGGCCTGGGCCGACAGCTACGCCGACAAGCAGCGGGGCTGCTGCGTCAACTCCGGCCCCGGTTTCGAGTTTCTCGACGGCCTGGCGGTCAAACCCGCGGTGGCCCGGGTCGCCGAATTGCTGGCCGAAAAAGGCCTGGGCGAGAAAAAGACCACCTGGCGCCTGCGCGACTGGGGCATCAGCCGCCAGCGCTACTGGGGCACGCCGATCCCGATGATCCACTGCGAGGCCTGCGGCACCGTGCCGGTGCCCGAGGCTGACCTGCCGGTGCTGCTGCCCGAGGACTGCATCCCCGACGGCAGCGGCAACCCGCTCAACCACCGTGCCGACTTCCTGAACGTCGCCTGCCCGTGCTGTGCCAGGCCGGCCCGGCGGGAGACCGACACGATGGACACCTTCGTCGACAGCTCGTGGTACTTCATGCGCTACTGCGACCCGGCCAACACCGAGGCGATGGTGGCCGAGGGCACGCGGTACTGGATGCCGCCCACCAGCTCCCCGGCCGGTGGGCCGGGGATGGACCAGTACATCGGTGGCATCGAGCACGCGATCCTGCATTTGCTGTACGCCCGTTTCTGGACCAAGGCGATGCGTGACCTGGGCCTGGTCAGCGTCAGCGAGCCCTTCACCAAGCTGCTGACCCAGGGCATGGTGCTCAACCACATCTACAGCCGGCGTGCCGAGTCGGGTGGCATCGACTACTTCTGGCCGCAGGACGTGGTCGATGTGCGCGATGCCACCGGCAAGATCGTCGGCGCCCGGCTCAAGCGCGACGGCTCGGCGGTGGACTACGAGGGCGTGGGCACCATGTCCAAGTCCAAGAACAACGGGGTCGACCCGCAGGCCCTGATCGACCAGTACGGTGCCGACACCGCCCGGCTGTTCGTGATGTTCGCCTCACCGCCCGAGCAGACACTGGAGTGGAACGACGCCGGGGTCGAGGGCGCGCACCGGTTCTTGAAGCGGGTCTGGGGCTTTGGTGTCAAGCATGCTGACCGGCTCAGGTCCGCTGGCCCGGTGGCGGCCGAGCTGCGGGTGCCGGCCAAGGCGCTGCGCCGGGAGGTGTACAACGTGCTGCGCCAGATCAGCTACGACTACGAGCGCATCCAGTACAACACCGTGGTCTCGGGCTCGATGAAGCTGCTC
The DNA here is from genome assembly GCA_025358155.1 of Betaproteobacteria bacterium. Lineage (GTDB taxonomy): Bacteria > Pseudomonadota > Gammaproteobacteria > Burkholderiales > Burkholderiaceae_C > Pseudaquabacterium. The sequence continues at coordinate 65,073 of JANYKR010000080.1, read as the reverse complement.
AACGCACTCGACGGCTTCAAGCCCGACACCAGTGCGGGCGACGCAGCAGTGCTGCGCGAAGGCTTCTCGGTGCTGCTGCGCGGCCTGTACCCGGCCTGCCCGCACATCACCCACAGCCTGTGGGTGGGGCTGGGTTATGCCGCCGAGCAGGGTGACTTGCTCGACGCGCCCTGGCCGGTGGTGGACGAAGCCGCGTTGCAGCAAGACGAGATCGAGTTGGTGCTGCAGGTCAGCGGCAAGATGCGCGGCGCGATCAAGGTGCCGGCCGGCGCGGACAAGGCCTTGATCGAGGCGACGGCCCTGGCCTCGCCCGAGTTTGCCAAGTTCTCCGAGGGTCAGCCCGCCAAGAAGGTGATCGTGGTGCCGGGCCGGCTCGTCAACGTGGTGGTTTGAGCCCACCGGTGGCGATCCACTCGCTGCAGTTGCAGCCCGTGCCGCGCTCGCTGGCGCGCCGCCACTGGCTGGCCAGAGCCGCGCGCGGCACGCTGGTGTGTCTTGCGGGACTGGCCGGCGCAAGCGTGCTGGGCGGCTGCGGTTTTGCGCTGCGCCAGACCCCGCCGCTACCGTTTTCGCGGATTGCACTGACCGGCTTTGCGGCCCGTTCACCGCTGGCGGTCGAGTTGCGCGAGCGGCTGGCGGCCAGCGCCCAGGTGGTGGACAGCCCAGGCCAGGCCGAGGTGGTGTTGCAGGTGCGCACCGATGCCCGCTCGCGCACGGTGGTGGCCTCCACCGCGTCCGGCCAGGTGCGTGAACTGCAGTTGCGGATCAAGTTCGAGTTTCGGCTGGTGACGCCGGGCGGACGGGAGCTGATCCCGTCCACCGAGCTGCTGCAGTCCCGCGACATGAGCTACAGCGAGACCAACGCGTTGGCCAAGGCGCAAGAACAGGCTGAAATCTACGCCGCGATGCAGGCCGATCTGGTGCAGCAGCTGCTGCGCCGGCTGGCCCGCGTCAACCTGGCGCCGGGCGCGCTGACAAGCTCGGTGGCTGGGCCGCATGAGCCCGCTCAGCCCGCTCTGCCCGCTCAGCCCGCAGCGTCGGCGCCACCCGCCCCGGCCGGCGCCGCCAGCCCCGCACCGCGCTGACGCCATGCAACTGCGCGCCGAGCAACTGCCCGCCCACCTCGCCCGGGGCCTGCAGCGCCTCTACACCGTTTTTGGTGACGAGCCCTTGCTGGCACAAGAGGCGGGTGACGCGATCCGCGCTGCCGCACGGGCTGCCGGCTACACCGAGCGCAAGGTGTTTGCCGTGGGCGCGCACTTTGACTGGTCGGGGCTGCTGGGCGCGGCCCAGGCCATGAGCCTGTTTGCCGAGCGCCAGCTGATCGAGATCCGCATCCCCAACGGCAAGCCGGGCAAGGACGGCTCCGAGGCCTTGCAGCGTTATTGCAGCCACCTGGCCGACGATGTGGTGACCGTGGTGCACCTGCCCAAGCTCGACCGCCAGCAGCTGCAAGGCGCGTGGTTCGGCGCGCTCGACCAGGCCGGTGTGGTGCTGCAGGTGATGCCGGTCGAGCGGCGCGCGCTGCCAACCTGGATCGCCCAACGCCTGGCCGCTCAGCACCAGCGCGTGGCCGAGGGCGAAGTTGGCCAGCAAACCCTGGCGTTTTTTGCCGACCGCACCGAGGGCAACCTGCTGGCCGCGCACCAGGAGCTGCAAAAGCTGGCGCTGCTGTTCCCGCCGGGCGAGCTGGCTTTTGAGCAGGTCGAGTCGGCGGTGCTCAATGTGGCCCGCTACGACGTCTTCAAGCTCGGCGAGGCGGTGTTGTCCGGACAGACCGCGCGGGTGCTGCGCATGCTCGACGGCCTGCGCGCCGAGGGCGAGGCGGCCGTGCTGGTGCACTGGAGCCTGGCCGAGGACATCCGGGGTCTCAAGCGCGTCAAGGATGCCCAGGCCCAGGGCCGGCCGCTGCCGATGGCGCTGCGCGAGGCCCGGGTCTGGGGCCAGAAGGAGCGGCTGTTCGAGCGCGTGCTGCCGCTGCTGGACCCGCAGCAGCTCGCCCACCTGGTGGAGGCCGCCAGCATCTGCGACGGCATCATCAAGGGTTTGAAGCATCCGCTCTGGCCGCTGGAGCCGTGGCAGGCGCTGACCCGCCTGGCCTTGATGCTGGTGCAGGCCACGCTGCCACTGCCGCCCCGCGGCAAGGCCCCCGGGCCGTGCAACCCGTTGCGGCTGGCGCTGGAAGCGCGCTAGCGCGGGCTCAGCCCGCCGGCAGGCAGGCCGCCGGGCCTTCGCCAGCCGCCACCCAGCACGCAGGTGCTGGGTGACGCGCGGGCTCAGTAACCCGCGTCGCGGGCGACCAGGTCATGCAGCGGCTGGCCGGTGGCCAGGGCCTCGATGTTGCGTGCCACGACTGCGGCAGCGCTGCGGGCATCGGTGGCGGCGGCGGCGTGCGGCAACAGCGTCACCTGCGGATGTTGCCAGTAGGCATGGTCTGCCGGCAGTGGCTCGGTGTTGAAGACATCCAGCACCGCATGGCCAATCTGGCCGCTGGCCAGTGCCGCCAGCAAGTCGACATCGACCAGGTGCGCGCCGCGCGCCAGGTTGACCAGGCCGGCACTTCGGGGCAGCCCGGCCAGAAAATGGGCGTCGATCAGGCCCCGGGTGTCGGGGGTCAGCGGCAGCAGGTTGATGACGATCTGGCTGCTCGCCAGCGCCGGGCCCAGCGCAGCGGCGCCGGTCAACAGCCGGACGGCGCCCCGCTCGGCGCTGAGTTCGGCGCTGAGTTCGGGCGCGGCTGCCGGCGGGTTGACCTGCGCCGCGCCCCGCCGCCAGGCCGCCACCGGGTAGCCTTGCTGCGCCAGGCGATGCGCCACCGCCCGGCCCATCTGGCCGTGGCCCAGCACCAGCACCGGCCACTCGTCGGCCCGGCGCTGCGGCTGGCGCTGCCACAAGCGCGATTGCTGCTGGCGGGCGTAGCCAAAAAAGCCCCGATGCAAAGCCAGCGTGGCCCACAGCGCGGTCTCGGCCATTGCCGCCGTCATGGCCGGGTCCACCATGCGTGCGATCGGCACGCCGGCCGGCAGCGTGGGGTCGGCCAGCAGCCGGTCCACCCCCGCCCAGAGCGACTGGATCAGGCGTAGCCCGGGCAGGCCACGCAGGCTGCCGGGCGGCGGGTTGGCGACGATGGCGGCGTCGATCTGCAGCCGGCCTTCAAGCGCTGCGGCGGTTGCGGCCTCGGCGGGCAGCAGCAAGCGGTGACCCGGCAAGGCCTGGCGCAGCGCCAGCAGCCATTCGGCCTGCTCGTCGGCCGTCAAGTCGCCTGCCAGCAGCAGGTTCAAGGCGCGTCCTGTGGCAAACCGCCGTGCGGGCCGCTGCCCGGCCCGGCATCGAGCCGGTCGATCAAGCCCTGCAAGGCGCAGCTCACTGTGGCCAGGCGAACGGCGGCGCGGTCGCCGTCAAACTGCTGCAGCAGCGCGGCGGTGGCCAGGTCACCCGCCGCCCGGCGCCAGGCCCAGGCCAGCCAGACGGTGCCGACCGGCTTGACAGCGCTGCCGCCGCCCGGGCCGGCCACACCGGTCACCGCAACCGCCAGGTCAGCCCGTGAGCGTTGCAGCGCGCCGCTGGCCATCGCCCGCGCCACCGCCTCGCTGACGGCGCCCTGGGCTGCGACCAGCTCGGCCGGCACGCCGAGCAGATCGGTCTTGGCCGCATTGCTGTAGCTGACGACGCCGCGCTCGAACCAGTCGCTGGAGCCGGCCAGGTCAGTGCAGAAGCCGGCGATCAGGCCGCCGGTGCAGCTCTCGGCGGTGCTGATGCGCCAGCCCCGCGCCCGCAGGCCGTCGGCCAGGATCTGGACTTCGGCGTGGATCAGGTCGGTCATCAGGGCGGTCGGGTTCATCAGTTCAGCTCCGATGTCAAGCCAGAAATCGCTGCCAGACTGCGATCACCAGCAGGGTGCAAAGCGCGGCCACCAGGTCATCGAACAGGATGCCGAAACCCTGGCGCCAGCCGATGGTCTGGCCGGCCCTGAGCTTGAACAAGCGGTCGGCCCAGCCCACCGGGCCGGGTTTGGCGGCGTCAAAGTAGCGGAACAGGCCAAAGGCGACGGCCTGGCCCCAGAAGCCGGTGGGCATCACCAGCCACAGGATCAGCCAGAACGCCAGCACCTCGTCCCAGACGATGGCGCCGGGGTCGGCCACGCCCAGATGCTGGGCGCAGCGGGTGCAGGCCCACCAGCCCACGGGCAGCGACAGCGCGATGATCCAGCCCCACTGCGAGGCGCTCAACCAGGGGTCGGCCACCAAAAACGCGGCCCAGGCCCAGAGCGTGCCGACGGTGCCGGGTGCCCCGGGCGCCAGGCCGCTGCCAAAGCCCAGGGCGATCCAGCGCGCCGGGTGGCCGAGCATAAAGCGCAGGCTGACGCGGCGCAGGGCTGGCGGCGCGCCGGCCGGGGCGGTGTCTGGGGCGGTCGCTTGGGCGGAGGCATGGGCGGAGGCATGGGCGGACGCTTGCGCGGATGCTTTTGCAGAGTCAGCGACGGTGGCGCCGGGGAGGGTCATGCTCAGCAGCTGAAGTGGTCAAAACCGTGCAAGGCCAGCGTGAGCTCAATGCCCTGGGCGTCCAGCAGGCGCAGGCCGGGCTGGGCCTCGATCTGGCCGATGCGGCGCACCGCCACGCCGGCAGCATCCGCCGCTGCCTGCACCTGCGCCTGCGCCTGCGCGGTGGCCGGCGCGGTGAACAGCAGCTCGTAGTCGTCGCCCCCGGCCAGCGCAAACTGCTGCTGCAACGCCCTGGGCTGGCGCGCCAGCGCCGGGCTGATCGGCAAGGCATCGACCTCGATGCGCGCGCCCACACCCGAGCGGCGCAGCACATGGCCCAGGTCGCCGACCAGGCCGTCGCTCAGGTCGATGGCCGCCGTGGCCAGGCCGCGCAGCGCCTGACCCAGCGCGACGCGGGGCTGGGGTTGCTCCATCGCGCAGCGCACCCGCTCAAACTCCTCGCCTGTCAGGCTGAGGTGGCCGCGGAACACCTCCAACGCCAGCCGGGCATCACCGATACCGCCGCCCGGCGGGTGGCTGACCCACAGCGCATCACCGGCGCGGGCACCGTCGCGGCGCAGCGCCTGGCCGGGCGGCAGTTCGCCGAACACGGTGATGCACAGGTTCAGTGGCCCGGCGGTGGTGTCGCCGCCCACCAGCTCGATACCGTGCAGGTCGGCCAGATCGAACAGGCCCTGGGCCAGGCCGGCGAGAAAGGGCTCATCGACCCGGGGCAGTGCCAGCGCCAACATGAACGCCACCGGCCGGGCGCCGCAGGCCGCCAGGTCACTCAGGTTGACCGCCAGCGCCTTGTGGCCCAGCCGCTCGGGCCGCACGGTAGGCAAAAAGTGCCGGCCCTCGACCAGCATATCGCTGGAGATCGCCCACTGCATGCCGGGCGTGGGCTGCAGCAGCGCACAGTCGTCGCCAATGCCCAACACCGCTTGCTGCGTGGGGCGGGTGAAGTACTTTCGGATCAGGTCGAACTCGCCCAAGGCCATGGTCAGGATTGTCGCCGGGGCGGCCAGTTCAGGTGCCCGGCTCGCGCAGCAGGTTGACCAGCTCCACCGCCGAGCGCACGTTCATCTTTTCGAACAAGCGGGCGCGGTGCACCTCCACCGTGCGCACGCTGATGTCGAGCTCGTCGGCGATCAGCTTGTTGGCCAGGCCGGCGATCACCCGGTCCATCACCTCGCGCTCGCGCTCGGTCAGTTCGGCCAGGGCGCGGCCCAGCAGCTTTTGCGCCCGCCGGCGCAGGATGGCCTGGCCGCTCTGCGCCAGCGCTTGCTCGATCCGGTCGACCAGCGCGTTGTCGGAGAACGGCTTCTCGACAAAGTCGAAGGCGCCGCGCTTGACCGTGGCCACGGCGGTGGGCACATCGCCGTGGCCGGTCAGAAAGATCACCGGCAGGGCCTGCGTCAGCCCGCGCTCGACCAGCCGCTCGAACAGCACCAGCCCGCTGGTGCCGGGCATGCGCATGTCGAGCAGCAGGCAGGACGGCGCGTCGGGCCAGCCTGAGACCAGGTCGCGGGTGGCCAGATAGGCCTCAAAAGCCTCGGCATGCGCATAGCCCTCGGACAACAGCCGACGCGAGCGCAGCAACCAGGCCAGCGCGTCGCGCACCACGGCCTCGTCATCAACCAGGTAGACCACCGGGATCCCCAGGGGCGGCGTCATCGGCTTGGGTGTCATGGCGGGCAGTATGGTGCAAAGCGACGGCTGGCGGCGCGGCTTTCAGGCCAGCAGGGCGCGCGGCAGTGCCAGCGGCAGCGTGAAGCGGAACTCGCAGCCGCCGCCGTTGGCCGGCGGCAGGTTCTCGAAGTCCATCGCGCCGCCGTGCTGCTCGATTACCGTGCGGCACAGCGACAAGCCTAGGCCCATGCCCTCGGTTTTGGTGGTGAAAAACGGCGTGAACAGCCGCGCCGCGACATCGGCCGCGATGCCCGGGCCCGCATCGATCACCGAGAACACCACCCAACGCCCTTGCGCGCCGGGCATCAGGCGTACCCGCAAACGCAGCAGCCGGTCCGCCAGCGGGGTGTCGGTTTCCATCGCCTGGATGCCGTTGCGGGCCAGGTTGAGCAAGACCTGCTCGACCATCGTGCGGTCGACCCTGACCCGAGGCGCCGGCTGCGCAAAGTCCAACTCGATGCGCACCCCGCTCTTGCGGGCCTGCAGTCGCACCAGCGGCAGCACCGACTCGATCAGCAAGTCAGCGGCGATCACCTCGTGCGCCTGGTGGCGGCGGCGCACAAAGTCGTGCACGCTCTTGATCACCCGGCCAGCGCGCTCGGCCTGCTCGGCGATGCGACCCATGGCCTGCTGCATCAGGGCCAGGGTTTCGGTGGGCGGCGCCGGGTCGGGGTCGGCCAGCAGGTTGAGCGAGCCGGTGGCGTAGCTGGCGATGGCTGAGAGCGGCTGGTTCAGCTCATGGCTCAGCAGCGAGGCCATCTCGCCAACGCTGGCCAGCCGGGCGGTGGCCTGCAGCCGCTCTTGCTGCTGGCGCAACAAGTCCTCGGCCCGGCGCTGGGCCGAGAGGTCGAGCACCGCGCTCATCCAGCCGCTGTGCTTGCCGGTGCCCGTGACCAGCGGTGCCTCGTAGATCATCACCGGAAAGCGCTCGCCGTTGCGGCGCAGAAACACGGTCTCGTAGCCCTCGTGCCGGGCCTCGATGGCAGCGCCGGGCGCCAGCCGCTCGGCCTGGCGGCGCTGGTACTCGGGCACTTGCTCGGGTGGCCAGTAGGGCGGCAAGGCGGCGCGCTGCAGCTCGTCGTTGGAGTAACCCACCATCGTACAAAACGCCGGGTTGGCGTAGACGATGCGGCCACCGCGGTCGCGGGCGCGCAGGCCCGTCAGCAGCGAGTCTTCCATCGCCTTGCGGAAGGCCAGCGCCTCGGCCAGGCGGTCTTCGGCGCGGGCCCGGCGCCGGCCGTCGCGCACCAGCAGCAGCACCAGCCCGAACAAGCCCAGCGACAAGCCCAGCACCAGCGCAGTGGCCAGGTTGGGGATCAGGCTGGGCGCACGCTGCACGGCGTCCACCCGCACCTGCAGCGTGGTGCCGGGCAGATCGACCACCCGGTCAGCGACAAACACCCCGCCGCCGCGCACCGCACCGCTGCGCGCCAGCCGCGTGCCATCGGCTTCGACAAACGACAGCTCGTGGCTGCGGCCCACCTCGGCCACCCGCACCTCGTCGAGCAGCAGCGGCAGCACGATGCTGGCCACCGTGAAGCCCACCAACTGCCCGGCCTGCTGCGCGGGCACACACACGTCCAGCACCTCGGCGCCCAAGCCGGCGGTCATCGGTACAAACTGGCTGCGCGAAAACACCGGCGACATCACGCGGCGCGCTGCGCTGCAGGCCACCTCGGTCTCCAGGTCCATCTCGGCGCGCGGCCAGCGTGCAAACAAGGGTTCGCGCAGCGGCGACTCTGCCGCTTCTTGAATCTGCAACGCGGTGCCGCGCCGCTCGATGCGGCCCAGCTCGGGCTGGCTGCGCAGCAGCGCGTCGGCGTCGCGCTGCCAGGCCTGCGGCTCGGCACTGCGGGACTGCAGCCCTTGCAAGCCCTGCAAGATCATCTGGCTGCGCCGCCGCACCTCGCCCAGCGCAGCGGCGGCCACGTCGTCGCTGCGCTCCTGAGCGCGGGCCTCCTCGAAGCGCAGGGTCAGGATCACCAGCAAGGTCTGCGCTACGCCCAGCAAGGCCACCAGCGCTACCCAGAGCACAACCCGGGGCGTGCGGCGGCCCCGTCCGGTCCGGCGCCAGAACGGCGCGGCAGCGCCAACGGGCGCGGCGGGCACGGCGGACACGGTGGGCGCGGTGGGCGACGGGGGCGGCGCTGGTGTTTGCGTTGGCGGAACTTGGGTGGACATCTTGAGGCGCAGTATTTGCCGGCCTGAGATTCAAACCGCTACGCAGTTTCGCGCATGAATCGGCGTAGCCGCTGGCCCCACACTCAAGCCCTGCGGCGCCGCGCGTGATCGCCTCAGGGTCACCGCCCCAGGACCACCGCCCCCACGCCTAAAATCGACACCCCCTCGCCCAGGACTGCTCCATGCCCAACCAAGACGAAAAGCGCGCTGAACTGCGCCGTGCTGCACTTGAATACCACGAGTTTCCGACCCCGGGCAAGGTGGCGATCCATGCCACCAAGCAGATGGTCAACCAGCATGATCTGGCGCTGGCCTATTCGCCCGGTGTGGCCGCAGCCTGCGAGGAGATCGTGTCCGACCCAGCCAATGCCTGGCGCTACACCTCCAGGGGCAACCTGGTAGCAGTGGTCACCAACGGCACGGCGGTGCTGGGCCTGGGCAACATCGGCCCGCTGGCGTCCAAGCCGGTGATGGAGGGCAAGGGCGTGCTGTTCAAGAAGTTCGCCGGCATCGATGTCTTCGACCTGGAGATCAACGAGCTGAATGTGGACAAGCTCGTGGACATCATCGCTGCGCTCGAACCCACCTTTGGCGGCATCAACCTGGAGGACATCAAGGCGCCGGATTGCTTCTACGTCGAGCGCAAGCTGCGCGAACGCATGAAGATACCGGTCTTTCACGACGACCAGCACGGCACCGCCATCGTCGTCGGCGCCGCGTTGCTCAACGGCCTGAAGGTGGTGGGCAAGAAGATCGACGAGGTCAAACTCGTCACCTCGGGCGCCGGTGCTGCCGCGCTGGCCTGCCTGAACCTGCTGGTCAAGCTGGGCCTGCCCAAGAAGAACATCTTTGTCACCGACCTGGCGGGCGTGGTCTACCAAGGCCGGCTCGAACTGATGGACCCGGACAAGAGCGAGTTTGCCCAGGACACCGCCTGCCGCACGCTGGCGGATGCGATGGTCGGTGCCGATGTCTTCTTGGGGCTGTCCGCTGGCGGCGTGCTCAAGGCCCCGGCGGTGGCCGGCATGGCGGCCAACCCGATCATCTTTGCGCTCGCCAACCCCACGCCCGAAATCATGCCCGAGGAGGTCAAGGCGGTGCGCAGCGACGCCATCATGGCCACCGGCCGCACCGACTACCCGAACCAGGTCAACAACGTCCTGTGTTTCCCGTACATCTTCCGGGGTGCACTCGATTCAGGCGCCACCACCATCACCGACGCGATGGAGATCGCCGCCGTGCGGGCCATCGCCGAGCTGGCCCAGGCCGAGCAGAACGACGTGGTGGCCGCGGCCTACGCTGGCACCACCCTGGTGTTCGGCCCCGAGTACCTGATCCCCAAGCCGTTTGACCCGCGTCTGATGATGAAGATTGCGCCAGCGGTGGCACGCGCTGCGGCCGAGTCGGGTGTGGCCGCCCGCCCGGTCACCGACTACGAGGCCTACGAGGAGAAGCTCAAGAGCTTTGTCTACGCTTCGGGCAACGCGATGAAGCCGATCTTCAGCCAGGCCAAGCGGGCGCTGCGCCGCAACGTGGCCTATGCCGAGGGCGAGGACCGGCGGGTGCTGCGCGCGGTGCAGGTGGTGGTGGATGAAGGCCTGGCGCGGCCCTGGTTGGTCGGGCGGGCGGCGGTCATCAACGCCAGGATTGAAAAACTTGGCCTGCGGCTGCAGCAAGGCCGCGACTTCGAGATCGTCAACATCGATGACGACCCGCGCTACCGCGACTTCTGGCAGACCTACCACCAGATGACCGAGCGCAAGGGCATCACCGAGCAGTTTGCCAAGATCGAGATGCGGCGCCGGTTGACGCTGATCACCTGCATGCTGCTGCACAAGGGCGAGGTCGACGGCATGATCTGCGGCACCTGGGGCTCGACCGCCCAGCATCTGGCGCACATCGACCAGATCATCGGCCGGCGTGCAGGTGTGCAGACCTATGCCTGCATGAACGGCCTGATCCTGCCGGGCCGGCAGGTCTTTCTGGTCGATACCCATGTCAACTACGACCCGACTGCCGCACAGCTTGCCGAAATCACCATCCTGGCGGCCGAGGAGATGCTGCGCTTTGGCGTGGCGCCCAAGGCGGCGTTGCTGTCGCACTCCAACTTCGGCTCCAGCAACCAGCCCTCGGCCATCAAGATGCGCGAAGCGCTGGCGCTGATCCAGGCCCAGGCGCCCTGGCTGGAGGTGGACGGCGAGATGCACGGCGACGCCGCGCTCGATGCCGACTACCGGCGCGAACTGATGCCGCGCTCCACCCTGGTCGGCGAGGCCAACCTGCTGGTGCTGCCCAACATCGACGCGGCCAACATCAGCTACAACCTGCTCAAGACGGCGGCAGGCGGTGGCATTGCGATCGGCCCGGTGCTGCTGGGGGCGGCCAAGCCGGCCCACATCCTGACGCCCTCGGCCACCGTGCGCCGGATCGTCAACATGACCGCGCTGACGGTGGCCGACGCCAACGCGGCGCGCTGACGCGGCGGGCGGCGCCAACGCGGCGCGTTGACGCGGTGGGCGGCGCAGCGACAGCGGCTGCTCTGCCCGGGTGGGCCCACCGCGCAGCGAGCGTCAGCCCGTTGTGGCTCCCCGCATCGCCCCGATGCGTTGCTCGGCCCAGACCAGTCCGGTCGTGAACGTCGTGCGCTCAACCGTGCTGGCCGTGAGGCCGCCGTGGTACCAGTTCCACAGCAACCAGCCGACGCCCAACTCACGGAACGGGCGCATTGCTCCCGGGTTGTAGGCAGGCGTGGCGCGCGGCAACGTCCGGAAAACCATGCCAGTGCGCTCGTAACACAGGCGCCCGTCGATCCAGACCCGCAGCAGGCCATCCGCCAGGTAGCTGTTGTCGGCGGCGTTGACGGTATTGAGTTTGACCTCGGTTTCAATCTCGTACCAGCGACCCGCGTACATCGTCGCCCCGAGGCCACCTCGCTGGCCCCAGTTGTTGACCACCTGGGAATCGTTGCCATAGCGGTAGCCTGGCGGGTTCTGCGTGCCGAAATCCCACAGGTGCCATCCGAGTTGAATTCCACCTTCATTCGGGCCGCCGACATTGGTTTCGCAATCAGACCAGGCCCAGCGCAGTTGCCACCCGCCGCCGCCGCCGGACGAGCCGCTGAAACCGCCATAAGAGGTGTTGTGCGATGGGCTGATACCCATCTTGCCGCCCATGTCGCTCCACGTCGGGTTGCCGTACCGGAGGACTTCGCGGCGGTCAGCGGGTTTGCGCACGTGGGGCGTGCCGAGTCGCATGTACTGACGCGTGAAGATGTGGCTGAGCAGCCCCATCTTTTCAACGGGCATGAACAGGTAAGAGATGATCGCTGCCGTGCCGCTGTTGCGTACCTCGGTGCCTGTGGGCACGCTCTCGTTGGCCATTGTCAGCTTCAACGCGCCCAGGCCCGGGGCCAGAGGCGCAAAGCCTTCACCGGTGTATCTGCTGTTGACCAACACCAGGGCGGCCGGCGCATTGACCCACTTGCCGACGGCGGTGTGCGGCAATTTGGAGGTGTCTGTTGTGCCGCCCCACAACGCTGGGTCGTATTGGCTCTCGGCGGTCACGTTTTTCGACCCGACCAGTGCAAAGTCGGACAGCGCAGTGCCATCGACATACCGCTGCGCGCCCATCACACCCGGGACATTGGTGATATTGGCATCCAGCACACCCGCCGACGCGGCCAGCCCACTGGTATTGGAAATCGGGTCGGCATTGACGGGCGGATTGCAGGGATTGAGCCTGATCGTGGCTGCTGACGAGTTTTTCTTGATGATCGTGATTCGCAGCGTTGCGCTGGCCACTGGCTTGGTGGGTCGCTCGAATTCAATGGTATTGGGGTCGATGATCGGTTCATCGCCAAGGGTCATCGGATAAGCGGTCGAGTTATTGAGGCGCCCTACAAATCGGCAGGCAAGCATCGCGCTGGTGCCATCTGCGTAATTGACAGAAATCAGGGGGGTCGGTTTCGAGGCGTGCCAGTTGCTGCACATGGCCCTGACGCCCGAGGTCGATGCAATATGAAATGCGCACCATTTATTTTTGGCTTGTACATACTGTACCAACCCGGTTACATTGACGGCTGAATACGTCGTGTAGGTATCGGATGGGCCTGCAGGGTCCGAGAATGATGCGTAGGCCGACGGACCTTGCGGTGTGCCGTTGACGTCAATCCAGTCACCGCCCGGATTGGTCCAGCGCCAGCCGCCGAAAGTATCCACGTAATGGTAATTTGGACCACGCCAGTCGGTCGCGTAACTGGCGCCTCCGATGGCGCTTGGATACGGCTGCGGCACATTCTGAAAAAGGTAGGTCTGCGAGGTCCGGTCTGCCCCCGGGGAGACAACTGGCGGGGGCGCGAAAGGCGAGTAAGAGGGCGGTTGCAGTGACGCTGGCAGTGACATCGATTCGGTCTCGGTCGCCGCACTGCCGCCGCAGGCCGATAAAAAGGAGAAGAGCCCCATGGAGGTCAAGGCGCCACCCACAAACGTCCTGCGCTCAGCGCTGACCCGTTCCGAATTGCTCATTTCATGCATTCCTGTTCACCGTCAACAAGCGCAGTTGACGTTTGCGGACCGCGTTGCCTTGTGGGTCATCGGTCGGCGGCTAGCTTAGGGCCGAATCGGGAAATTCTTGTCGCCGAAAAGATGGCGATTACTGGTTCAATCCGCTGCCTGGGTCAGTAAGTCTGTATTGTGACAATTTGTGCCGCCGGCTGGGCGGCTGCCCCTGTAAATCTTCGCGGTAGTATTTTTGATTCAGAAATTAAATTGAGTATCAAAATATATCGTAACCAAATAATTCGACGTTGGCGCGCTCCTGTATGTTCATGCGGAGTGGGCGCCTCTGGGGCAGTTGCAATGGGGCCTGATGGGCCTCGCCTGCAGGCTTGGCCGCCGGGGCCCGCCAGGATTTGCCTCTGACGGGGGCGGCCGCTTGATCGACCACGGGCGACGGCGCCGGGACCGGGCGCAGGCGTTGCCGGGCCGTGCTGGGCCGGCCAAGAGGCGGCGGGCGCAGCGCCTGCCCGCCGCCTCACGGGGCGAAAGTTTTAAGTTGTGCGGAGGGCCGCGTGCATGCGGCCTGCAGCCAGCCCCCGCAGATCAAGGCCTCAGGCGCGCCCTCGGACTCTGGCGCACGGACGAATCGATCAGGGGCCAGCGCCGCGTCCGGGCCGAGGCGGGCGGCCTTGCCGGCGCCGCCCGCCCTGGGGGCCTACTCGATCGCCTTGACCATGTCCTCGACCACCTTCTTGGCGTCGCCAAACACCATCATGGTCTTGTCCATGTAGAACAACTCGTTGTCCAGGCCGGCGTAGCCGGCGGCCATCGAGCGTTTGTTGACGATGATGGTTTTGGCCTTGTAGGCCTCCAGGATCGGCATGCCGTAGATCGCGCTGCCCTTGATGTGGGCGGCAGGGTTCACCACATCGTTGGCGCCCAGGATGATCGCGACGTCGGCCTGGCCAAACTCGCCGTTGATGTCTTCCATCTCGAACACCTGGTCGTAAGGCACCTCGGCCTCGGCCAGCAGCACGTTCATGTGGCCGGGCATGCGGCCGGCCACCGGGTGGATGGCGTATTTGACCGTGATGCCCTTCTCGGTCAGCTTGGCCGCCAACTCCTTGACGGCATGCTGGGCGCGCGCCACCGCCAGGCCGTAGCCCGGCACGATGATCACAGTCTCGGCATTGCCCAGCACAAAGGCGGCGTCGTCGGCGCTGCCGCTCTTGACCGGGCGCTGCACCGCGCTGCCGGCCACGGCGGTGGTGGTCTCACCGCCAAAACCGCCGCCGATAACGTTGAAGAACGAGCGGTTCATGGCCTTGCACATGATGTAGCTCAGGATCGCGCCCGATGAGCCCACCAGCGAGCCGGCCACGATCAGCATCGCGTTGTTGAGGCTGAAGCCGATGCCCGCCGCCGCCCAGCCCGAGTAGCTGTTGAGCATCGACACCACCACCGGCATGTCGGCGCCGCCGATCGGGATGATCAGCGTCACGCCGATCACGAAGGCCACCACCAGCATCGCAAAAAACGCGGGCCAGCTCTCGGTGAAGGTGAACACCAGGCCCAGGCCCAGCATCGCCATGCCCAGGATCAGGTTGAGCTTGTGCTGGCCGGCAAACTGCACCGGCGCACCCTGGAACAGCCGGAACTTGTAGGTGCCGCTGAGCTTGCCGAAAGCGATCACCGAGCCGCTGAAGGTGATGGCACCGATGGCCGCACCCAAAAATAGCTCCAGCCGATTGCCGGCCGGGATCGGCATGCCTTTGTCGATGCCGTGCAGCATCGCCGCCGGCTCGACCACCGCTGCGATGGCGATGAAAACCGCCGCCAGGCCGATCATGCTGTGGAAAAACGCCACCAGTTCGGGCATCTTGGTCATCTCGACCGTCTTGGCGCGGTAGGCGCCGTAGACCCCACCGGCCACCAGGCCCAGCAGCACCCAGGCCATGCCGGACGCGCTGCCGCTGGAGAGCTTGACGATCAGCGCCGAGGTGGTGAGCACGGCAATCGCCATGCCGATCATGCCGAACAGGTTGCCGCGGATCGAGCTGGTGGGGTGGGACAAGCCCTTGAGCGCCTGGATGAAGCAGACGCTGGCCACCAGGTACAGCAGCGTGACGAGGTTCATGCTCATGCTGCGTCTCCCGACTTCTTCAGCTCAACGGCAGGCGCCTTCTTTTCCTTCTTGCGGAACATCTCCAGCATGCGCCGGGTGACCAAAAAGCCACCGAAGATGTTGACCGAGGCCAGCGCTACGGCCAGCACACCCATGGTCTTGCCCAGAGTGGTTTCGGTCATCGCGGCGGCCAGCATTGCGCCGACGATGACGATGGCCGAGATGGCGTTGGTCACTGCCATCAGCGGGGTGTGCAGCGCGGGTGTGACGGTCCAGACCACGTGGTAACCCACGTAGATGGCCAGCACGAAGATGATCAGGTTGGTGACGGTGGGGCTGAGGATGTCCATGGGGTGTCCTTGGTCCTTCTTGTGGGGGCTTACTTGCGCAACACGTTGCCGGACTGCGTCATCAGGCAGGCCGCCACGATGTCGTCGTCCATCGGTACGGCAACGGCGGCTGCGTCCTTTGCCAGCACCAGCTTGAGGAAATCGAGCACGTTGCGGGCGTACAGCGCCGATGCATCGGCGCTGACCAGCGCGGCCAGGTTGGTTTCACCCACCAGCGTGACGCCGTACTTGACGACCGTCTTGTCGGCCTCGGACAGGGGGCAGTTGCCGCCGCCCAGCTCGCCCTGCAAATTCCGGCCCTTGCCAGCGGCGATATCGACGATCACCGAGCCCGGCTTCATCGACTTGACCATCTCCTCGGTGATCAGCGTGGGCGCGGCGCGGCCCGGGATCAGCGCGGTGCTGATCACGATGTCGGCCAGCGCCACCCGCTTGGCCACCTCGATCTGCTGGCGCGCCAGCCAGCTCGGCGGCATCGGCTTGGCGTAGCCGCCCACGCCCACGGCAGCCTCTTTCTCCTCGGGCGTGTCGTAGGACACCTCGATGAACTTGCCGCCCAGCGACTCGATCTGCTCCTTGACCGAGGGCCGCACATCGCTGGCCTCGATCACCGCGCCAAGCCGCTTGGCGGTGGCAATCGCCTGCAAGCCGGCCACGCCGACGCCCAGGATCACCACCCGCGCCGCCTTGACCGTGCCGGCCGCCGTCATCAGCATCGGAAAAAAGCGCTGGTAGCGGTCGGCCGCAATCATCACCGCTTTGTAGCCGGCAATGTTGGCCTGGCTCGACAGCACGTCCATGCTCTGCGCCCGGGTGGTACGTGGTGCTGCCTCCAGCGCAAAACTGGTCAGGCCGGCGGCGGCGATGGCGGCCAGTCCGGCCGCATCAAACGGGTTGAGCATGCCGACCAGCGCGGCGCCGGGCTTCATCAGCGCCAGCTCGTCGGCCTGCGGTGCGCGCACCTTGAGCACCAGGTCAGTGCCCAGCGCGCCGGCGCGGTCGGTGATCTCGGCGCCGGCCGCGACATAGGCCTCGTCGGTGACCGAGGCGGCTACGCCGGCACCCGACTGGATGCACACGGTATGGCCCTGGGCCTTGAGCTTTTTGGCCGTCTCGGGGGTGACGGCTACGCGGGTTTCACCCGCCAGCGTCTCGGTGGGTACGCCTATCTGCATGCTTTCTCCTCGCGGGCTCACCATTGGGATCAGGGCGGCTCCTGCCGGCAGCTTACCCGACTTCATCTTTGGGGCGACTGAGGGCATGCGGCGTGCCGAGCTTGCAGGGGCGTCGCTGCACCTCGCTCACCGCAGTGGCGTGGTGCCACTACCATTGCGCGGATGGCCGAGATCCGATGGAAACCCAGCGTTACCGTGGCGGCAATCGCCTGTCGCATCATCGACGGCACAGCGCGTTACCTGATGGTCGAGGAGCACACCGCGGAGGGGTTGCGGCTCAACAACCCGGCCGGCCACCTCGATCCGGGGGAATCCCCGCTGCAGGCTGTGGTGCGCGAGTGCCTGGAAGAAACAGCCTGTGCCTTTGAGCCACAGGCCTTGCTGGGGGTTTACCTGTCGCGTTTTGTGCGGCCAGCCCAGGCTGACCGCCCAGCCGAGGACATCACCTACTTGCGCTTTGCCTACCTCGGCAGCGTGGGTGAGCCCGAGCCCGGCCGGGCGCTCGACACCGGCATCGTGCGCACGCTCTGGCTCACGGCCGACGAGCTGCGGGCGACCGAGGCACGCCACCGCAGCCCGCTGATCCTGCGCTGCCTGGGTGACCTGCAGGCGGGTGTGACCTATCCGCTGGAGCTGGTCTGGGCCGACCCGTCGCTGGCCGATCCGGTGGTCAAGGTCTGACGCACAGCGGCGTCAGTGGCGGCCAGCCGCTCGCCTGCGGCAACCGGCGCCAGCCCGCTCTCCGGCAGTCTCCCGCCGCAACCCGTTGACACGACCCTGAGGGCCTTTGTTCGCCCGGCCTGCGATTGGCCAGTGCGCGTGTGCCCGCTGGTGTTGCGCCACAGCCGCACACGGGCCTTCACAGAGTGCCATGTGTCTGCAGTCGATCAGCGGGTGGTCCGCGCCAGTGCGGTGTTTCGATCGGCCAGCGGGCGATGCGCGCTGGTTGCTTTGGCCGCCCGGTATCGTTGCAAGCCCAGACAACCCGGTCCATCGGCTTTTTCAAGCACCGCGCAGCATCAAACACCGCACTAGAGTGCGCTGCAAATCGGTGGCAGCCGGGCGATGCGCTGGATCAATTCGCTGATCGTGGCGGTATTGGTCTTGCTGCGGATGTTGGCGATCTGGGTGCGCACTGTGGCGATCGCCACCCCGTGCTGGTCGGCGATTTTGGACGGCTGCAGGCCGTCGCACAGCAGGTTCAGTACTTGGCTTTCAGCCGAACTCAGGCCATGGTCGCGGGCAAAGCCGTAGGTGGACAAAGGCTGGCACAGGCGTCTGCGCGGCAGCATCACCAACACCCGACGGCCGGACGACCCCGACACCTGTGGACCGGGTACCACCGCCAAGGCCAGCCGGTCCGGGGTGGCGCCCACCTGCAACAGGCGGCGCAGGCCCTGCGTCGACGCCGCACGTACCGCATTGCCCAGCGCCACCGTGTCGCGCAAGCTGGTGGTTACCAGCGCACCGTTCTCCTCGCGCAGCACAGCCATCGAATTGAGACAAGCCAACGCAACCGGGTTGGCGTACAACAGCTTGCTCTGCGCACTCAGCACAAAGATGCCGTAGTCGATCTCGTCGAGCAACTGAAAGCGCCAGTTCAGCCGGTCGTCCTGGGCTTCGTCGGTTTGGCGCCGCCGCTCCGGGCCGCTCCACGGCCGGGCTGGCGAGTGCAAACGCAGCGGGTTGGATGCCGGCTGCTCAATGCTGCTGGATTGTGAGTTTTGCCCGTACATGGATGCTCCCTGGTCGTTTTGGCGCAGACGGTTGATGCAAAACACCCTGCTGCGTAACCAAAGTTTGCAGCGCCAGGCTGGCGCCAACCATCCGCCATACGGAGGAGCCGTGTACGCCATGCGGCGCCATACTGGCCTGGCGGTGATGCCGATCCTGCCTGCCCTCCGCCATCCGGCGGAGGGCGATCAAGCGGGTTGACGGTAGAGTGATCCGCAGGACTGAACTGGGGTGGCGATGCGTGTGCTGATGGTGGACGATCACGTGATGGTGTTGCAGGGCTTGAAGAACCTGCTGGGCCTGATGGTGCCCGGCCTGCAGATCGATACCGCCAGCGCCATAGGGCCGGCGCTGGCCATGGCCGCCGAGACCCGTTACGACCTGCTGATGCTCGACTGGTACCTTGATGGTTGCACCGGCGCCGATGCCATCACCCGGTTGCGTGAAATCGGCTGTACCGCCCGCATCGTGGTGTTGTCGGGTGAAAGCGACCCGCAGCTGGTGCGCACCGCCATCGAGCTGGGCGCGGCGGGGTTTGTGCCCAAGCGTTACAGCTCCGAGGCGATGCTGGCGGCGATGAACAAGGTGTTGCAAGGAGGCATCTTTTTGCCGCCCGATGCCGCGCCGCGCCAGGGCAGCACGGCAGCGACGGGCAGCCCACTTCTGGTCGAGGCCGAGCAGCGCCTGGCCGGGTTGACGCCCCGCCAGGTCGATGCCTACCGCAGCGCCGCCCGAGGCTTGCCCAACAAGCTGATCGCCCGCGAATTGGGCATTGCCGAGTCGACCGTCAAGACCCACCTGGCCGCCGTCTATGCAGCACTCGGCGTGCGCAACCGTACCGAAGCGGCTTACCAGGCCTCGCGCGAGGGCATCCGGATTGGCTGAGGCTGGCGCGCCCGACAGCGACTTGCCCGAGCGCATCGCCCGCGAGCACCTGCGACTTGCGCAGCGCCAGATCGGCCGCATGCCGCTGAGCAATGTGTTGACCGATGTCTTTTTGTGCTGGCTGGTGTTCCGGCTGGGCTTTTCAGTGCCGGCCTTGCTGTGGTTTGCCGCGTTGTTCGCCGTCCAGGTGGGGCGTTGGCGCCATGTCTTGCGGACTCAGAAGCTGCCCATCTCTGACCCGCAGGCCGCGCTGCACTGGCTGAGCGCCTATTTGTTGTTGATAGGTGTGTTGCGTGCGGTGATGTTGCCGCTGCTGTTTACCCATCCTGTGCAGGTCGAGCACTTCATGCTCACCACCGTCTACTTGGGCCTGATCGCCGGCACCGGCGCTTCGGTGGGGGGGCAGATGCGGTCCTTTTTTGCTTATGTCGCGCTGGTGGGTGGCGGCCTGGCGACGGTCTGGGCCTTGCAGGGCAGCGCAGACGGCTTGTGGATCGGGGCGCTGATCATCGGCCTGATCACTGTGCTGGCAGGCGGCCTTCGCGACCAGAGCCGGGGCCTGCAGCAGTTGGTCAAACTGGCCTTGGACAACGAGCACCTGGCCGCCTCGCTGCGCGTGGCCCGCGACGACGCCGAGGCGGCCAGCCTGTCGAAGACGCGCTTCTTTGCCGCCGCCAGCCATGACCTGCGGCAGCCCTTGCACGCACTCTCGATCAACGCCACCACGCTTGAGCTGTTGGCCAGCCGGCAGGCCGACCCGCTGATCAAGGAGTTGAGCAACAGCATCAACCGGGCCCTCAGCCAAAGTAACGGCCTGCTCGACAGTTTGTTGGAGATATCCAAGCTCGATGCCCAGGCGGTCAAGCCGAATCTCCAGACCGTGGACTTGGCCGATTTGCTGAGCGGGGTCCGCGAAGAGTTTGCTGCACTGGCTGCGCACAAGGGTTTGCAGATGCGCCTGGTGCTGCCCACTCCGCCGCCGCTGGCGACCAGCGACCCGCTGCTGCTGCGCCGCATCCTGACCAACCTGGTGGGCAATGCGGTGAAGTTCACCACCACCGGCGGCGTCACTTTGAGCGCGCGCTATCTCGACCCGCACCTGACGCCTGCCGACGCGGTGCCACAGCTCTTGATTGCCGTGATCGATAGCGGGCGCGGCATTGCCGTTGACCAGCAAGTCCGGGTGTTCGAGGAGTTTTACCAGATCGAAAACACCGCACGCGACCGCAACCTGGGCCTCGGATTGGGCTTGGCCATCGTGCAGCGCACTGCCAGCCTGCTGGGCGCCCCGTTGCGCCTGACCAGCACAGCCGGCAGTGGCACTGTGGTTGAGCTGCAACTGCCGGTCAGCGCTGCCGCTGCTCGGCTGCAAGACAGTCCGCTCGCGGCGGACGCGGTGCAGGCCGACATGCTGCCGGGCCTGCGGGTGCTGGTGGTGGACGACGAGTTGGAGATCCAGCTGTCGATGCAGGCCTTGTTGACCCAGCTGGGTTGCGATGTTCGCTGCGCCGACGGCCAAGCGCAGGCGTTGTTGCTGGTGGAGGCGGGCTTTCAGGCCCAGGTGCTGCTGATCGACCACCGCCTGCGCAATGAGCGCGGCAGCGACGTGATCGCCGCGCTGCAGGCCCGGCTGGGTCCGGTGCCCGCCGTGCTGGTGACGGGCGACACTGAACCTGCACTCTTGCACGCCGCCCGTGCTGCCGGCCACCGGGTGGTCCACAAACCGGTGCAAGGCCAGGTGTTGGCGCGCCTGTTGCAGGAGCTGGCGTCGGAGGGGGCGCCACCGGCTTAACAGCCCGGCGGCTGTTGCGCCGACTGCGGCACTGGCACTGGCCCTGGCCCAGGCTGCAATCTGAGCGCAGGGCAGGACATCGGGGCTGGGACCGGCGCCGCGTTGGCGCACGCGCTGGCGGTCGCTTCGGCTCGGTCAAAGGACACGCTGAGTTGCCAGTCGCCGCCGCTGTTGCCCTGGGCAGGCGGCGCCAGGCGCAGCAAGGCAAAGCCGTCGCCTGCTGCCCAGGGCTGGCACAGCCGCACCTGGCAACGGTAGCGGGACGCAGGGTCGGTTGGGTCAGAAAACTCCCACATATCCGGCAGTGCAAACTCCTCGGGCACGGCGTTGGCAAAGGGGTAGGGTGTGTACAGGCCTGAGCTGTGAACCGAATGCAGCCTGACCTGGCGACCGGCCTGCCGCAGGTCGGTGATGGTGGCCTCGACCACACAAGACAGGTGTTCGTCGCCGGACAAAAACACCAGGTTTGACCGGCCGAGCTGGCAGACCTTGGCCAGCAATGCGTGCAGCGAGCCGGGGTAACCGCACCAGGCGTCAGAGTGCAAGGCGGCGCGGAGCTGAGCGGCGCTGCGGCGCCGACGCGGCAAGAGCATGGACGGCGAGACAAAAAAGGCGGGGCGCTCTGGCGCGTCGGCCAGCCAGGCGTAGAGCCGTGCGGTTTGCAGGCAGCCCATGATGCGCGGCCGGCAGGGGTCCCAGGCGGCCTTGCGGGCGCCGCGCTCAGTGCGGGTATCGGCCAAAAAGAAGGGGATGCCGCGGTGGTTCTGGTCCTGCCACAACACCTGAAGCAGGGCGGCCTCGGGCAGGTTGCGCTGGTAGCGCAGGTAGGCTTGGCGGCCGGCGCTGCGCAAGGCCTGGTTGTGCCGCTTGGCGCCGGGGGCCGCAGGCGCGGGCAGCGGCTCCCAGTTGTCGTCGATCTCGTGGTCATCCAGCACCATGAAGCTGCGCAGGCGGCCCAGCACCGATTGCGCGCCAACGCTGCCGTACAGGTTCTGGTAGGGCACACGCAACCAGTCAGCAGCGTCGCGCAGGCTGGCCTGGTTTTGCGGAGTGGTGCCGGCTCGGGGGTCGAACAAGCCGGCAGTGGCATCGGCATAAATCTGGTCGCCGGCCAGCACCAAAAGGCTGGGGCGGTCAGGGTCGCCAAGCTGGTCCAGCCGCCGCGCCA
Source organism: Betaproteobacteria bacterium (assembly GCA_025358155.1). Lineage (GTDB taxonomy): Bacteria > Pseudomonadota > Gammaproteobacteria > Burkholderiales > Burkholderiaceae_C > Pseudaquabacterium. The sequence goes on along the minus strand of JANYKR010000080.1, from coordinate 42,994 downwards.
GGCGCAACAGGGCAGCGTCGGCAGGGCCAGGCAACTGTGTGCCGCCGGGTTGGTAGTCTTGCGGCGTGCCGTCCACCAGCCCGGCTGGGTAGTGACAGCTGCCGAGAGCGAAGGTGAAGGGCGCTGATGCACGGACGGTTGCACCCAGGGCCGCGCCCGGTGGCGCAGCGCTGTCGGGCAGGTCTTGGCTGTCCAGATAAACCAGGCCGCGGCGCAGCCAGACTGGCGGCTGATCGAGTTTGAAAAATTCCTTCACCGCTGCCCGCCAATCGGCGGCTGCCCCGCTGCCGGCTTGCGTCGTGTCGGGTTTGTCAAACAGCATCAACAACAAAACCCAGGGCTGGCCCTGGCTCAGCTCGGTCCAGCTGCTGCCGTCGAAGCGGGTCTGGAAGGGCGTGGACAAGGTCTTGGCTGGCGATCGAAAGTGCAGCGCGTCGCCCTGCAGGTCGTCCTTGTGCGGGCGGATCAGCGAGTCGAGATCGACCAGCGGCCGGATGCGTGAGGGGCTCACCCACTCGACCGGCAACAACACCAACAGCGAGGCCGGGCCGCGGCCCCCCTCGGTGGCTGCCTGCAGGATGACCTTGTTGCCTTCAATCCACAGCCGCAAGCCCAGCGACGGTGTGGTGGCCTGCCACAGCCGGCGCGGCGCACCAGCGGCAGGGGCGGGCGGCGCGGGGGTCGGTGCCGGCGGCGTGACCTTGACCGTGACCGTGGCTGCGGGGCTGTTTTCTGGCATGGGTCTTCACCTCGCTTCAGGTTTGCTGCAGAAAGTCGCTGATGCGTTGCAGCACCGGCGCGGTAGCCTCGGCGCTGCCGATCAGCGAGTCCTGGTGGCCCAGGGTCTTGCCCGGCAGGATCACACTGACCAACGATCCGCCCGGCCCGACGTTGGGCTTGATCACGGTCTCCATCAGGTGCCGGGTTGCGGCATCAGCCAGGCCGTTTTGGCTGGCGTGCAGGCTGAGCATCGGAAAGCGCAGGCGCTGCGCCAGGTACGCAGGGTTGACAAAGCGGTTGAAGCCGCTGCGGTCGGTGATCAAGCGGTAGCGGGCAAAGTGCATCACCTGCGACACCGAGTCGACGCTGAACGGTCCAAAAAAGTCGTCGATGTGGTCCAGCGTGTCGTCGTCCATGTTGGCCAGGTTGAAGACCCGCCCGAACAGCGCGTCGATACGGTGGCGCGAGCCCACCCAGGGCAGGCGCTTGAGGCTCAGGCCAAACGGGTTTTCGCGCTCGAACTCGCCAGGTGGGTACGGCATGGCCGTCAGCAGCCGGTCCAGCAGTTGATCGGCCAGGCCGGGCTCGCCGGTGGGCTTGAAGCGGTATTGACCGCCGCGCAGAAACTGCTGGGCATAGCGCATCAAGTACGAGCGCGCGATGTTGGCTGGCGTCAGCAGCAGCGCAGGGCCGACCTGTGACATCACCAGCCGGCGGATGCGGCTGCGGGGCTGCGGCTGGGTGCTGTCCGGCAGCGCGGCGTTGTTGCTGTCACCGCGCCAGTAGGTCAGGTCGCGGTCCCAGAGCTGATGGCGCAAGCGCTCAAAGCGGCCCAGTCGTGGCAGCAGGGGCTCGTGGGTGACGGCGTCGAAGTTGTTTTGACCCAGCAAGCCCATGAACAGCATGGCCACGCCCATGCAGTGCGCCACGATGTCGATCTGCTCGAAGCCGGTGGCCTCGCAGACCTGGGCCACGGCCACCGGGATGTCCTCGCAGCCCATGTCCTCGAAGGCCCAGCCCTGCTCGGCGCTGGGCATGCCGCAGCTCGACCGCAGGTCCAGCACCCAGACATCGCGCCGGTGCTTGCCGGTCAGGTGGGCCATCAAGCCCGGGTTGAGTGTGGGGTGCGCAAACGTGGTGCCGCTGGCGCTGTAGCCGTGCACCATCAGCACTGGCGGCAGGGTGTTGTCCACATCGGCCGGGCAGTAGCGGGTCAGGCGCAGGTGCACCGGCTGCCCATCAGGGCCGTCGGCGCTGGTGATGCCGGCAGGGCCTGGCGCGCGGGCGGATTCGCTGGGGGCACGCCGCGTCACCTCGATCTCGATGACCCGCGGTACGGGTGCACCGGGCACGGTGCCGGGCAAGCGTTGCGGCGCCCGCGGGCTGGTGTCGTCGGGTTTGCGGAAGACCCAGAGCTGGCCGTCAATCAGGATGCGGGCCAGGTAGGCCAGAAAGGCGGCCATGTCGGCCAGTGCGCTGGGCTGGTCTTGCTGGCCGACCACGCGCATCAATGGCACGCCTTGCGCCGCCAGAAACGGCAGGTGCAAGGACAGCAGCGGCGCTTCGCCCCAGGCCAGGCCCGGGCATTGGGTCAGGCGCATGTCCATCAATTGCTGCACCGGGCTGGTGGCCAGACCGTAGTGCAGCCGCTTCACGCCCGTCAACGGCGTGCCATCGGGGAACAGGCACGCCAGTGGCCCTTGCGCGCCGAGGGTGGTCAGCCGGTAGTCAAGCCGGCGGACTGCACCTGCCCGGCCGGCCAGGGCCAGCAGGCCACTGCCGGTAAAGCTGGAAGGTCGGTTGTGAACCCAGTCGTCGATGGCTTGAACACCATCTCTCACGCCGCGGTTGACAAGCCAGGCCAAACCGGCCCCCGCAGTGCGCCAGGTCCGCAGCAACTGGCCTGCAGGCTCCCGCTGAAAAATGGTCAGGCCGCCGCTCAGGCGGGTGCTGAGCAATACCTGCTCTGGTTTGGGCTCATCGGACCACGGTGTCGGCTCGCCGACAAACACCCGCAAGCGGCTGCGGCGGGCGTCGAGCAGCAGGGTTCGATCAGGCGCCGGCTGCATCAGGCTGCGCAATTCGGTGGCTTGGGAGTAAAGGGTCAGCTCGACCCAAGCCTGGCTGCCGCCAACCAGGCGGGTGGTGCCACGCAGCCGCTCCATCAGCTCGATGCGAGTGGTTTGGGCTGGAGCGGCGGGCTGGCCGGGCGCCACGGCGCGAAACACCGGACGCGGCCCGGCATCGGCCAGGTTGGGCCGGGGATCGCCCAGCGCCCAGGCCTGGCGCAGGCCTTGCGCCGCACGGTGGGCCAGGGCGGCGATGGTCAGCGCCGGGTTCACACCCAGCGAGCTGGGCATGATCGACCCGTCCAGCACGACCAGGCCGCTGTGGTGGGCGCTTGCGGCCTGACCAGCGGGTGCAGGCGGCGCAAACACCCGGCCCAGATCGTCCACCACACCGTGGGTCCAGTCGTCGCCCATGGCGCAGCCGCCCAGCGGATGCACGGTGAAGAGCGGCCCGTGCGGCACCTTCAAGCTGGCCTGCAGCGTGGCAGGCAGCAACTGCCACACCGGGTTGGGCAGCAAGCGGCCGCCTTGTTCGCTGCGGTCAAGCAAGGTGGTCAGGCGGGTGTGCTGGTCGGTCCAGCGCGGGTCGTCCTTCAGCCCGGGCCAGACGATGCGCAGCGCGCCGTCGCCCTCAGCCCATGAGCCGGAGTCGTTGTTGACGCCAGGCCCGAGCGGCGAGGCTCCGGTTTGCGCCGTCAGCAGTTCAAGCCGGCCGCTGGCGTCGTCATGGCCAATCATCGCCACCGGCAGTGACCGGCCGATCACTGCGTCGTCCACTGCGCAGCCGTCGCGGTCATCGGCCCGGTGCGGCTTGAGGTCGGGGTCAGGCAGTGCATGCAGAACCTGGGCCGTGGTGAACAGCTCGGCAAACGCTTGCCGCATCGGCCCCGGCACGGCCAGGTCCTGAACGACAAAGCCGCCGCTGTCGCTGCGCTGGTCGATCATCGCGGTGATGGTGGGCCCCACTTGGCGCTGGTCGGCAGGCCGGTCTGGGTCGGCCACGGCATTGACCACCGGCGTCATGCCGTGCAGCGAGGCGATCAGGTCGCCGTTGGTCGAAAAACGCCGGCCCAGCATCGGTGACAGCGCCAGCCCGTGCTGGCGTGAGCGCAGCAAGATTTCGGTCGAGCCCAAGGTGCCGGCCGCCAGCACCACCCGTTTGGCCCGCAAACGGAAAGGCCGGCCTTGGCGCAGCCGCAACTTGTCATCGGTGTGCTGCAACCACACCGCCCAGCCGGCCCCGTCGGCGAGCGGTTCAAGCCACAGCACGGTAGCGCCGGTGTAGAGCGCCACGCCTTCGGTCTGGCGCGCTTGCGCCAGCAAGCCGATGTCGAGCGAGATCTTGGCGCCGTGGTTACAGCCCGTGGCGCAGTCGCCACAGCCAATGCAAGCCTCGAGCGGTACACCGGCCACCGTCTGGGTGCCGGCCTTCAAGGCCACGGTGATGGGCACGGACTGGCTGGCTTTGCCACCCAAGCGACGCAGCAGCGCTGTTTTGCGCAGCCCGGCCAGCGGCGTGCCGTCTACGGTGTTGGGTGAGGCAGATGTGCCCGCGCCCAGCCAGGGCCGAACCGCGTCAAAGTGCGCCGCCAGGTCGGGCGCCGTGCGCAAGGCCTGCGGCCACTGCGAACCTTGCCAGACCTGGGGGCGAGGCTCCAGCATCACGCCCGCATTGATCAGCGAGCCGCCGCCTACGCCGTTGGCCACCAGCGCCATCACGTCGCCACCCACCCGCAGGTCAAACAGGCCGCCGCGTTTGCCACGCGGCGCGGCTTGGGCCTCGCTGCTGAAGCGGACATGGCCCGCCAGGTCGGCCAGGCGCGACGGAAAGCTGCCGCGCGGGTACTCGTCGCCGCGTTCCAGCAGGCCGATCGACAGCGGCGGGCCGCCAGGCAGGTCAACCGGCCGGCAGCCGGCAAACTCATGGGCGGCAACTGCGGCGCCGTAGCCACTGCCGACAATGACCAGGTCCAGGTCGCAGGCGGTCGGTGGGACGCAGGTGCTGTCAGCGTCGATGTGCGGGAAGCGCTCAACCAGGGCTTCGAGGCCTTGTGTCGGCCAGATTGACGGCTTGGACGGCGGCGTTGACCCGTTTGTGGCGGCATTCGTCATCCGGCAGCGCTCCATTTTTGGTTGGCGCGTAGCTTTGCCGATTCGGCCATCGACAGCGCCCTCAACATTGTTGATGCCACGCCGGGTGAATTGGGCTCGCACCCCCCCAAGTCGACGACCCAACCCTGCCTGGATCGCAGCCGTCGGCACCAGGCCTGCGCCAGTGCGGCGCAGCACAGACAATTGGCGCCATGAAACCCGCCCGCGTGGTCGTCGGCCTGTCCGGCGGCGTTGACTCTGCCGTCACCGCCTGGCTGCTCAAGCAGCAGGGCCATGAGGTGGTCGGCATCTTCATGAAAAACTGGGAAGATGACGACCGATCCGCTGGGTCGGGCGACGCCGACAGCGCCTACTGCTCGTCGAGCATCGACTTTGTGGATGCCGCCGCCGTGGCCGACGTGATCGGCATCGAGATCGAGCATGTCAACTTTGCCGCCGACTACCGCGACCGGGTGTTTGCCGAGTTCTTGCGCGAGTACGAGGCCGGCCGCACGCCCAACCCCGACGTGCTGTGCAACGCCGAGATCAAGTTCAAGGCCTTTCTGGACCATGCGCTGCGGCTGGGTGCCGAGAAGATCGCCACCGGCCACTACGCCCGGGTGCGCGGGCTGGCCGACCCGGCGGCCGTCGGCGATACCCGGTTTGAATTGCTCAAGGGCCTGGACCCGCTCAAGGACCAGAGCTACTTCTTGCACCGGCTGACGCAGGCGCAACTGAGCAAGACCTGGTTTCCGATCGGCGAGATGCCCAAGACCGAAGTGCGCCGCCTGGCCGCCGAGATCGGCCTGCCCAACGCGAGGAAAAAAGACTCGACCGGCATTTGCTTCATCGGTGAGCGGCCGTTCCGCGAGTTTCTCAACCGCTACCTGAGCCACCAGCCCGGGCCGATCGTGGATGAGCGGGGCCGCACGCTGGGCCAGCACCTGGGGCTGAGCTTTTACACGCTGGGCCAGCGTCAGGGCCTGGGCATTGGCGGAGTCAAGGCACGCGGCGCGGCGCGGGGTGCGGGGGATCATGCCCCCTGGTTCGTGGCGCGCAAGGACAAGGCGCGCAATGCGCTGGTGGTGGTGCAAGGCCATGCCCACCCGTGGCTGCAGTCCAGCCGGCTGCGGTTCGACGATGCCAGCTGGGTTGCGGGCGTGGCCCCGCAGCCGGGCCGGCTGGCCGCCAAGACACGCTACCGCCAGGCAGACGCCGGCTGCGGTTTTGAGGCGGCGTCAGCAGGTCAGCCTGGCCAGGCGGGGGTGGCGAGCCCGGGCACGGCAGCGGGCGAGTTTGCGCTGGCCTTTGAGGCGCCGCAGTGGGCGGTGACGCCTGGGCAGTCGGCGGTGCTGTACGACGGTGAGGTCTGCCTGGGCGGCGGCGTGATCGCATCGGCCGATTGAGTCCGCTGATTGAGTCAGCCGATTGAGTCGGCCAACGGATCACGCACCGCGGCGGCGGTCAGGCAGTGACGGCGGCACCGCAGCGCTGCCGAGGCTCAAGTCAACGGTCGGCCCGGCCGATAGTGGGAAGGAATCAGCCCGTGCCTTGCGGGCTTGTTGCCGGTTCTCCCGATCCCCCGTCCACCCCAGCGCCGCGTCGCTCCACCCATGCCATCTCACCCTGTTGCAGCACCGCTGCCCCTGGCCCCGCAGGGCTGGCGGCAGCCGAGCCGCTTGCTGCTGCTCGGGCTGCCGGTGCTGCTGGCGGCGCAGGGCGCGGGCTTTGTGCTGATCCAGCAAACCATCGCCCCCGATGCCCAACCGGTCGTGGCGGCGCTGAGCGGCGCGCTGGGCCTGTTGCTTTTTGGCGCTGCCAGCTGGTGGGCCGAACTGTGGGCCGCACGTCAGCTGACCCAGCCCTTGCGCCAGCTGGCCCAAGCCAGCGAGCGGCTCGGCCAGGGCGACTTTGAGCCGCCCGTGCTGCACACCGGCCGCAGCGACGCGGTCGGCGAGCTGGCGCGCGCGTTTGAGCAGATGCGGCTCGGCGTGGCCGCGCAGCAGCAGCAGATCCGCCAGCTTGCCTACCGTGACCGGCTCACCGGCTTGCCCAATCGGCTGCAGTTCACCACGGAGCTGCAGCGTGCCATCCAGGAGAGCGAGCGCAGCGGCCAGCCGCTGGTGGTGTTGATGCTCGATCTGGACCGTTTCAAGCATGTCAACGGTGTGCTGGGCCATGCCTTTGGAGACCGCTTGCTGGCGCGTGTGGCCCAGCGCCTGCAGCAAGTGGTGCGTGAGGGCGACAGCCTGGCCCGGCTGGGGGGCGACGAGTTTGCGCTGCTGATGCCGGGCGCCGACATCGCCACGGCCAAGGCCCTGGCCCAGCGCATCAGCACCGCCTTCGAGCTGCCGCTGGCGATCGACGACCACACCGTGGACCTCAGCGCCGGCCTGGGGCTGGCGGGCTGTCCGCTGCACGCCAGCGATGCCGACACCTTGCTGGGCTGCGCCGAGACGGCGATGCGGGCCGCCAAGCGCGGCACGGCGGGTGCCCAGGTTTACGACCCGGCGGCAGATGCCTGCAGCGCATTCAACCTGGCGCTGTTGAGCGAGCTGCGGCGGGCGCTGGAGCGCGGTGAACTGCGGCTTTACCTGCAGCCCAAGATCGACATCACCACCGGCGGGGTTTGCGGCGCCGAGGCGCTGGTGCGCTGGCAGCACCCCGAGCGCGGCCTGCTGGCGCCGCTGCAGTTCATCCCGTTTGCCGAGCAGACCAGTTTCATCCGCCAACTCACGCTGTGGATGTTTGAGCAGGTTGCCAACGAGCAGGTGGCGCTCGCCATGCTGGGCGTGCGCCGGGTCTCGGTCAACCTGTCGGGCCGCGACCTGCTGGACCGGGACCTGCCCGACAAGCTCGACGTCATCTTGCGTCGGCACCAGGCCGTGGCCGACGGCTTCTGTCTGGAGATCACCGAGCGCGCGATCCTGGAAGACCCGCCACGCGCCGAGGCCATGCTCAAGCGCCTGGCCGATCGCGGCTACACCCTGTCGATCGATGACTTTGGCACCGGCTACTCGTCACTGGCCTACCTTAAGCGGCTGCCGGTGGCAGAGCTCAAGATCGACCAGCGCTTCGTGATGGCGATGCAAGCCGATGCGGATGACGCCAAGATCGTGCGCTCGACCATCGACCTGGCGCACAACCTGGGCCTGACGGCAGTGGCCGAGGGCATCGAGAACGAGGCCGTGCTGGCCTTGCTGCACACCCTGCACTGCGACGAAGGCCAGGGCTTCCACATGAGCCAGCCGCTGCCGGTGGATGACTTTTGCGATTGGGTCGCCCGTTGGCAGGCCCGGCCGCCGATGCCGGTCAGTACGCCGGCCGAGTATCGGGGCGGCGCCCCGCTGTTGCATTGACGGCGCTCAGCCCCGCGCCGGCTTGACCGGCGCAGCCGCAGCAAAGGGCCTCGCGGTCGGCAACGCAGCGCCGCAAAAGCCGAAAGTCAGGCCCGGGCGTTTGCCGCTGATCAACTCGGCCAGGGCCTGGCCCGAGCCCGCGCCGTGGGTCCAGCCCAGCGTGCCGTGGCCGGCGTTGAGCCACAAATTGGGCAGCCGGCTGCGGCCGATCACCGGGATGTTGGTGGGCGTGCTGGGCCGCAGGCCGGTCCAGTAGTTGGGCTCGCGGGTGTCGGCCACCCCCGGGAACAGCGCCTCGTAGCGCTGCACCAGCGCAGCGCAGCGCTTCTGGGCGGTGGCGCCCGCCAGCGAGGTGTCGTAGCCGGCCAGCTCGGCGGTGCCGGCGATGCGGATCTTGTCGCCCAGCCGGCTGATCGCGATCTTGCGGGTGTCGTCGAGCAGGCTGACGACACTGGCATGCTGCGGGCGCAACAGGCGCAGCGTGGCCGAGTAGCCCTTGGCCGGGTAGATGTTGAGAAAAATGCCCAAGGGCCGCAGCAGCGGCGCGGTGTACGAGCCCATCGCCGCCACGTACTGGTCGGCCACCAGCGTGCTGGTTTGTCCGGTCTGCAGGTTGCGCACCCGCACGCCGGTGATGCTGCTGGCGTCCCGGTCCAGGCCGTCCACGGCGGTGTTGAACAAGAAAGTGGCGCCACGGGCCTGGCACAGCGCCGCCAGTTTCTGGGTGAAGACCTGGGCGTCACCCGACTCGTCGCTGGGCGTGAAGGTGCCGCCATGGATGTTGCGGCCAAACGCCGCCAGCGCCGGTTCGATCTTCAGCACCTCGGCGCGGTTCAGCACCCGCCGGTCAACGCCGTAGCGGCGCATCAGTTCAGCGCCCGCCGCGCCCGCGTCAAAGTCGGCCTGCGACGAGAAAAAATGCAGGATGCCGCGTTCCAGCCGCTGGTACTCGATGCCGGTGGCGGCCACCACGCGCTTGAGCGACTCATGGCTGTAGCGGCCCAAGGACACCAGTTGACGCACGTTGCGCTCAAACGCCGCGTCGTTGCACTGGCCCAGGAACGACAGCCCCCAGCGCCACTGGTGCGGGTCGAGGCGGGGCCGGAACAGCAGTGGCGAGTCGTCGCGCAGCAGCCATTTCGCCACCTTGAACGGTGCGCCGGCGTTGGCCCAGGGCTCGCAAAAACTGACCGAGATCTGCGCGCCATTGGCCGCGCTGGTCTCCCGCGCGGCCTCGGGCTGGCGGTCGATCAGCGTGACCTCATGGCCCTCGTTCTGCAGATGCCAGGCGGTGGAGATGCCGATGATGCCGGCGCCGAGAACGATGACCTTCATGAACAACTCCTGAGCAAGGCGCCCAGCCTGCGGCGGGCCGGTGTGGCGCCTGGGAGGCGCTTCGCTGGAGTAATTGTCGGCAAGCAAGGTCGATTGATGAAGCGTTATTCATCAAAGTCGAAATTCATCAGCAGCGCTTATGTTGTCGCTTGACCCTCGGCCGTTGCCGCCTCGGAGACCAGCGACTCCAGCACCACCGGGCAGGGTGCAGGGCCGGTGTCAGCCAGCGTGATGGCCGCCAGCACCGCCGCGGCCGCCGCCTCGGCCTGGGCCCGGTCGGCGGCATGGACCCGCAGCACCGGCTCACCGGCCTGTAGCCGCGTGCCCAGCGGGCGGATGTGCGACAGGCCCACCCGGGGGTCCACCGCATCGCCGGTGCGGCGCCGGCCGCCGCCCAGCGCCACCACGGCCAGACCCAAGGCGCGGGTCTGCACCGCTGCCAGCACACCGTCGCGCGGCGCCGGCACGTCCAGCTGCACTGGCGCTGCTGGCAAGCCGGCATCGGTCAGCACCGCTGTGGGCCCGCCCAGGCCGGCCACCATCCGGGCAAAGTGCTCGGCGGCACGGCCGCTGGTCAGCGCCGCCTCGGCCAGGGCCTGGCCGTCCGCCAGCGTGGCGGCCAGACCGCCCAGGTTGAGCAGTTGCGCGGCCAGCGCCAGCGTCAGCACCTGCAGCCGCGGCTCGCGCTCGGCGCCGGTCAGAAAGGCCACGCTCTCGGCCACTTCCAGCGCATTGCCGGCCGTCCAGCCCAGCACCTGGTTCATGTCGCTGATCAGCGCCCGGCAAGGCAGGCCGGCGCCCTGCGCCACCTCGACCAGGCTGCGGGCCAGGGCGCGCGCTTCGTCGGGCCGGGCCATGAAGGCGCCATTGCCCAGCTTGACATCCATCACCAGGCCTTGCAGGCCCGCCGCCAGTTTTTTGCTCAGGATGCTGGCGGTGATCAGCGGCAGCGACTCGACCGTGGCGGTGACATCGCGGATGGCGTAGAGCCGGCGGTCGGCCGGTGCCAGGTCGGCACTGGCGCCGATGATGGCGCAGCCGGCCTGGCGCAGCACCTGCAGCAGCTGCGACCGGCCCGGCGCGGTGTTGTAGCCGGGCAGGGCTTGCAGCTTGTCCAGCGTGCCGCCGGTGTGGCCCAGGCCCCGGCCCGAGACCATCGGCACCACGCCGCCGCAGGCCGCGATGATCGGCGCCAGCAGCAAGCTGACCTTGTCGCCCACGCCGCCGGTGGAGTGCTTGTCGAGCAGCGGGCCGCGCAGGCCGGCGTCGCGCCAGTCGAGCACTGCGCCCGACAGCGTCATCGCCCGGGTCAGCGCCACGCACTCGGCGCGGTCCATGCCATTGAGCAGCACCGCCATCGCCAGCGCCGCCACCTGGCCCTCGCTCCAGGACTCATCGACCAGACCACGCACAAAAGCCTGGATTTGAGCCTCGCTCAGCGCCTGCCGGTCGCGCTTGGCGCGGATGATTTCGGTGGGCAGCATCGGCAGCGGCGACTTGCTCGAGCGCGGCGGTCAGTAGCTGCCCGGGGCGGCCGTGTTGCCGGCGCCCTGGCCGGCCAGCACAGTCTCGATGTCGCCCAGCAGCCCGCTGGCGCCGAAGCGCAAACGCTGCGGCGCCAGCGCGGCCGGGCCGAGCATCGCTCGAACCAAGTCGATGTAGACCGCCGCGTCCGCCACCGTGCGGATGCCGCCCGAGGCCTTGAAGCCGACCTGGGCCCCGCGCGGATGATCGGCAATGCTTTGCAGCATCAGCCGGGCGGCTTGCGGTGTGGCGCCGCTGCCGGTCTTGCCGGTGCTGGTCTTGAGGAAGTCGACGCCCGCCTCCAGCCCGATGGCGCAGGCCTGCCGGATCAGCGCTGGCGTGGCGAGTTCGCCCGATTCGATGATCAGCTTGAGGGTGTGGGCCGGGCAGGCCTGGCGCACCGCCTGCACCAGCGCAGCGGCGGTGGCCGCATCACCGCGCTGCAGCGCGCGCCAGGGCAGCACCAGGTCGATCTCGTCGCCGCCGGCGGCCACGATGGCCAGCGCCTCGGCCACCGCCGCTGCCGCATCGGTGCCGCCGGCCGGAAAATTGGCCACCGCCGCCACCCGAACAGGCGCTGCCAAGGCCTGCCGGGCCTGGGCCACAAAACGGGGCCAGACGCACAACGCAGCCGGCACGCCGGCGGGCCCGCCAGCGCGGGCCACCAGCGCGCTGATCGCCGCCGCGTCGTCGTTGTCGTTCAGGCTGGTCAGGTCCAGGCAGGCCAGCGCGGTGCGGGCATCGTCGGCGCTGCGGAGGGAGGCTTGGGTCATGGTGGGTGGCGGGTCGTCGGGTGAGGGGCAGGCGCTTGTGCCCGGCGGCGGCTCAGCGCCGCGTCACGTCGCCGCCCGGCGCGAAGTCGGCGATTCTGATCGGGCTGTGGGCCTCAAGGTAGGCGCGCAGCACCTCGGCGTCATTGAAACCCGAGTTGATGTAGCCCGGGTGGTTGTTGATCTTGGGGTAGCCGTCGCCACCGATGGCGGTGAAGTTGTTGACCGCCAGGCGGTAGATGCGCGTGGGCTCGATCAGTTGCCCGGCGACCCGGGCCTCGATCAGCTGGTCGCCGGCGATGCGCAGTTGCAGACCGGCGGTCTGCGGGTAGCCGCCGGCGCCGGGGCTCATCCTGGCGGCGGCCTGCAGGTAGGCCAGCAACTCGGTGCCGCTGAAGCTGATCACGCCCAAGGTGTTGCCAAAGGGCTGGACCTTGAGCACGTCGCGGTAGGTGATCTGGCCGGCCGGGAGCGAGTCACGCAGCCCGCCTGAATTGATCAGCGCGGCGTCCGCACCGGTGCGCGCCATCATCGCGGTGGCCACCAGCCGACCGAGGTTGGTGGGCTGGCGCCGCACGCGGGCGCGGTCACCGTCGAGCACGCCGTCGGTCTGGCCTACCGGGATCATCAAACGGCCCTGGCCGGCGAGCTGAAAGGGCTGCAAGAAGGCCAGCAGATCGGGCGCCTCGGCAATCGGCGCGGTGTAAGTGACCTGGCTGCCGTCGGCCAATTTCTGCTTCTGGTTGACCGGCAACAGCTGGTAGCGCAGCAGCTCGATCTTGCCGCCGTCAATCACAAAATCGGCCCGGCCGACGTACTTGCCCCATTCATGCGCCTGCACGATCCAGCTGCCGTTCTGCCGGTCGGGCGAGCAGGCGGTGCCGGGCACGTAGGCCTCGTTGCGCTGGTTCTCGGCCAGCATGCAGACCGGGTTCTGGCTGTGGCCGCCGACCACCAGGTCCAGGCCGGGCACCGCCCGCGCCATTTCCACATCGCCGGGTGCATTGACGCCTCGGTTGCCGTCTGGGTAGTGGCCCATGTGGGTGGTGGCGATCACCATGTCGGCCTGGGCCCGCAGCAGCGGCACCAGTTGCGCTGCCTCGGGGATGGGCCGGCGGATTTCGATGCCTTTGAGGTTGTCTGGCAGCACCATCTTGCTGGTGTCGTCGGTGGTCAGGCCGAGCACCGCGATCTTGTAGCCTCGCAACTCGAAGATGCGGTAGGGCTCGAACATGCGCTCGCCGCCCCGGTAGATGTTGGCCGCCAGCATCGGAAAGTTGATCCAGCCGCGCTGCTTGGCCAGCACCTCGGGCGGCTTGTCAAACTCGTGGTTGCCCACCGCCATCGCGTCGTAGCCCAGGCGGTTCATGCCCTTGAAGTCGGGCTCGGCGTCTTGCAGGTCGCTCTCGGGCACGCCGGTGTTGACATCGCCGCCGTCGAGCAGCAGCGACACGCCGCCGGCGGCGGCCACCTCGGCGCGCTGGGCGTCGATCAAGGTCTTGCGCGCGGCCATGCCGCCCTCGCCGTCGCTGTTGACCCAGAACCGGCCGTGGTGGTCGTTGGTGTGCAGGATGGTGAGCTTGAGCGGCGGGCGCGGTGCGGCAGGGCTGGCGCAGCCTGCCAGCAGACCGGCCACCCCACCGGCGAGCAGCGGCGCCAACGCGGCCAGCACCAGCCCGGTCCGGCGGGGCGGCGGCGGGGAGGAATTCGGGGGGGTCAAGGTCGGGCTCTTGATGGGGGATGGAACTGGGTTTTCTGGCCCGGCCCGGCTCAGGGTTTCAGACATCCAGCGCCGGCACGATGGCCGCCAGCAGCCGGGCCGCCAGCGCGGCGGTGGCCTGGGCGGTGTGCAAGGTGTGGGCATGGCTGAGGGTCTGGGGGGCCATGCCGGCGCCCAGGTTCGTCAACATCGACAAGCCCAGCACCTTGAGGCCGGCATGCCGGGCCAGGATGGTCTCAGGCACGGTGCTCATGCCCACCGCCTGTGCGCCCATGGCGCGCAGCATACGGATCTCGGCCGGGGTTTCGAACTGCGGGCCGAGCACCCAGGCGTAGACACCCTCATGCAGCTCGATGCCCGCAGCTTCGGCTGCGGCGGCGGCCTGGTCGCGCAGGTTGGCGTCGTAGGCCGCGCTCATGTCGATGAAACGGCTGGCGCCGGGCTCGTCGTGCAGCGGCGTGCGCTGCACGATGTTGAGGTGGTCGCTGATCAGCATCAGCGAGCCGGGCGGCATGTGCGGCTCCAGACTGCCGGCCGCGTTGGTCAGCAACAGGCTGCTGCAGCCCAGCGCGGCCAGGGTGCGGACGGCCCCCTTCATGCCAGCGGCGTCACCGGTCTCGTAAGCGGGCTGGCGGCCGCGCAGCAGCGCCACTGCACGGCCGCCGATCTGGCCCAGCCGCAGCGTGCCGGCATGGCCCGCCACGCCCAGCCCCGGGAAGGCCGGCAGCTCGGCGTAGGCGATGTCGATGGCGCCGTCCACCAGCTCGGCAATGCCGTCCCAGCCCGAGCCCAGCACCAGGCCCAAGCGGGGCGCGCAGCCGGGTGCACGCTGCTGGATGCGGGCCAGGCTGAGTTGGATGCGGTCTTGCAGGGTGGTGGTGGTCATGGCGCGGGCAGGGGATCAGGGCAGATGGCCAGGGCGGCTGGCCAGATGGGCCGGGCCAAAGCTGGCCGGCAACAAGAACCCGAGCGTAAACCGTGCGCGCACCGATTGCAGGTCGGCCGACCAGACCGGCGTGTCGTCGGCGGCAAACTCGCGCAGCCGCTGGCGGCAGCCGCCGCAGGGCGTCACGGCCAGACCCGCAGCAGCGCGGTCAGCGCCAGCGCCGGCAGCAGCGTCAAGGCGGGGCTCGGTCACACCCACCACCACCACTGCCAGGATGCGCCGCCCGCCCGCCAGCACCAGCTGGGCGATGGCCGACGCCTCGGCACACTGGCCTTGCGGGTAGGCGGCGTTTTCGACGTTGCAGCCGGCGTGCACCCGGCCGTGTTCGTCCAGCAAGGCGGCGCCCACCGCAAACTGCGAGTAGGGCGCGTAGGCCATGGCGCGGGCGGCGCGGGCCGCCTGCAGCAGCTGCGCCCACTGCGCGTCGCTGGGCGGTACGGCCGTGGCGGCTGCCGGCGGCTGCATCAAACCTGGGGGCAACATCGCTTCAACGCTCCTTGAGGTAGGGCACACCCAGCGCGGCCGGTGCCCGCGAGCGGCCGATGAAACCGGCCAGCAGCACCACCGTCAACACATAGGGCAGCGCCTGGATCGCCTGCACCGGCACCGCGCCGCCACCCAGCGCCTGCGGCAGCAACACGCCCTGCAGCCGGATCGCCGCCGCGTCCAGAAACCCGAACAGCAGGCAGGCCCAGAGTGCGCCCACCGGATGCCATTTGCCGAAGATCATCGCCGCCAGCGCCATGTAACCCCGGCCGGCCGTCATGTTGGGCACGAAGTTGGCGTTTTGCGCCAGCACCAGGTAGCTGCCGGCCAGGCCGCAGAGCAGGCCATTGGCTGCCAGCGCGCCGTAGCGCAGGCCTTTGACCGACAGGCCGGCGGCGTCCACCATCGCCGGGTTTTCGCCGGTGGCGCGCAGCCGCAGGCCGATTCGGGTGCGGTACAGCAGCCACCACACCAGCGGTACCAGCGCCAGCGCCAGGTAGACCAGCCCGTTGTGGCCGAGCAGGCCGTCGGCCATCACCCGCCCGCCCAGCGGCAGGCCTTGCAGCACCGCCGCCAGGTCGGTCAGCAGCGGCCTCAGCCGCACCGCGTCGGGCAGCGGCGGCGTCTGCCCGCCCTGCTTGAACCAAGCGATGCCCAGCACGATGGTGAGGCCGGCGGCAATCATGGTCAGGGCCATGCCCAGCACCACCTGGTCACCGCTGTGGCTGACGCAGGCGTAGCCGTGCAGCATCGACAGCGCCAGCCCCACCGCCAGCGCCGCCCCCAAGGCCAGCGCCAACGAGCCGGTGCTGGCACCTGCCGCGCCAGCGGCAAAGGCCGCCAGCAGCATCTTGCCTTCGAGCCCCAGGTCGATCACGCCCGAGCGCTCGCTCAGCACCGCCGCCAGCGCGCACAGGATCAGCGGTGTGCTGACACGCAAGGTAGAGGCCAGCAGGCCGCCGATCAAGGCCTCATCCATCGGCGGCTCCGGTGGCAGGCAGCGCACGGTCCATCGGGCGCAGCCAGCCGTAGAGCCGCGCCAGCCCGGGTGCGGCCACCTGGGCCAGGGCGCCCGAGAACAACACGATCAGCCCTTGCAGCGTGCTGACCATGTCACGCGAGAACCCGGGGATCTCGAACGCCAGCTCGGCGCCGCCCTGGTAGATCGCGCCGAAGAGCAGCGAGGCCAACACGATGCCCAGCGGATGGTTGCGACCGATCAGCGACACCGCGATGCCGGTGAACCCCGCGCCCATCACGTAGTCCAGCAGCAAGCGGTGTTGCACGCCGGCGAGCTCGTTGATACCGACCAGGCCGGCCAGCGCACCCGAGATCAGCATGCCGGCCATCACCTGGCGGCGCGGCCGGATACCGGCATAGCGCGCCGCAGCGGGCGAGAACCCCACCGTGCGCAGCGCGTAACCGGCCTGCGTGCGCCAGAGCAGCAGCGTCACCCCCAGCGCTGCCGCCCCGGCCAGCAGCACGCTGAGGTTGAGCGGCGTGCGCGGCCAGTCCAGCCCCAGCCAGCCCAGCACCTGGTGCATGCCGGGCATGTGCGCGGCCTCCGGGAACGGCCCGGTCTCGATCGACATGCTGGCCGGGTCTTTGAGCAGATTGACCAGCAAAAACGCCAGCAGCGCCGACGCGATGAAGTTGAACATGATGGTGGTGATCACGACATGGCTGCCACGCCAGGCCTGGAGCGCCGCCGGTACGGCCGCCCAGGCCGCGCCAAACACCATCGCGGCGGCCACCATCAGCGGCAGCAACACAGCCGCGGGCAGCCGGTCACCCAGCGCCAGCGCCACCAGCGAGCAGCCCAGGCCGCCGATCATCGCCTGGCCCTCGCCGCCGATGTTGAACAACCCGCCGTGAAAGGCCACCGCCACCGCCAGGCCGGTGAAGACGAAGGTGGTGGCGTAGTACAGCGTGTAGCTGAGGCCGGCCCGGCTGCCGAAGGCGCCCTTGACCAGCAGGGCGAGCACTTGCAGCGGGTCGAGCCCGACCACCGCCACGACGACGCCGCAGACCGCCAACGCCATCGCCAGGTTGAGCAGCGGCAGCAGGCCGAGGTCGACCCAGCGCGGCAGCTCGACGGGCCGGCTCATGCGCAAGCCGCCCGGCAACCGGTCGGCTGCGGGTCCGCCGGCAGCGCTACCTCAAAGCCAGGCGGCAGCACTTCGGGCGAGTGCTCGTCAAGCTGGCGCAGCACCTCATCAAAGCCGTGACGCGGCTGCCAGCCCAGTTGCTGCATCGCCCGGGCCGGCGACACCACCCGGTCGATGCCAGCCGGCAGTGCCCAGCCCTGCTGCACCGCTTCGGCGGCCAGCTTGCTGCGGTGGTACACGTTGCGCGGCGGCGGCGCCAGGTCTTCGTCCACCCCACTGGCCGGGTCAGCCTGATCCGGCGGGCTGGCCGCAGCGCCGTACAACGCGGTGGTGCGGGTGTAGACCCTGTGCCTGACGCCGGCCACCTCCGCCAGCTCGGCCAGCGTGTGGCTGGCCTGCAGGTTGATGCGCTCAAACTCGGCGTCGTCAACCGGCCCCACCTGCGGCGCTTGCAGCGCGGCGGTATGCACCACCGCGTCCACGCCTTGCAGGGCTCGCTTCAACAAGTCGGGGTCGCCCAGATCACCCACCCAGTGCGCTGTGCTGGAGGGCACACGGTCAAAGCCACGCACCGCGTGATCACGCGCCAGCCGCACCGCCAAAGCCCGGCCGATGCGGCCGCTGGCGCCGGTGATCAGCAGCCTCATGCCGGCGTGGCGGACAACGGGGCAGCCGGGCCGGCCTCGGCGCCGGCCATCAGCCGGCCGAGTGCTGCCTCGGTGCAGTCGGCAATCAACAACTCACCGGCGATGCGGCCGCGGTCCATCACCAGCACCCGGTCGGCCAGGGCCAGGATCTCGTCGAGCTCGCTGGAGACCAGCAGCACCGCACCACCGGCGTCGCGCATCGCGCGCAGCCGGCCGTGGATGAACTCGATCGCGCCGATGTCCACGCCCCGGGTGGGCTGGCCCACCAGCAGCACGCTGGGCGGCGTCTCGGGCGCCAGCGCCTCTCGGGCCAGCACCAGTTTTTGCTGGTTGCCGCCCGAGAACTTGGATGAGCGCAGGTCAGGGTTGCGGGGCCGCACGTCGTAGGCGGCCATCATGTCGGTGGTGGACTGGCGCATCACGGCGTGCTTCATCCAGCCCCAGGCACTGGCAAAGCGCGGGCTGCGCTGGTAGCCCAGCTCGGCCGACTCCCAGGCGGCAAAAGGCAGCACCATGCCGCAGCGGTGGCGGTCTTCGGGCACATGGGCC
This sequence comes from Betaproteobacteria bacterium, assembly GCA_025358155.1. Taxonomy (GTDB): domain Bacteria; phylum Pseudomonadota; class Gammaproteobacteria; order Burkholderiales; family Burkholderiaceae_C; genus Pseudaquabacterium. Next base: position 24,670 of record JANYKR010000080.1, on the reverse strand, counting down.
AGGCCCAGGCGGCGCGCGGTGGATGGGTCGAGCCAGCATGCCGCCTCGAAGCTGCGCGCCGCAGCCCCTGTGCCCAGCACCAGCATGCCCGCCTGTGGCGTGGCCATGCCAGCGAGCATCTCGAGCAACTCGCTCTGGCCGTTGCCCGAGACCCCGGCGATGCCGACGATCTCACCCGCTCGCAGTGCCAGCGACACACCGGCCAGCCGGACCACGCCCAGCGCGTCGCGCCAGTGCAGGTCTTGCGCGGCCAGCAGGGTGGCGCCGGGCTTGGCATCCGGTGGCGGCACCGCCGCATCGCGGCCCAGCTTGACGCGCCGGCCCACCATCGCCTCGGCCAGCTGGTCGAGGCTGCATTCGGCAATCGGCCCGTCGAACACCACCGCGCCCTGGCGCATCACGGTGACCGCATCGCACAGCGCCATGATCTCTCCGAGCTTGTGGGTGATCAGCAGCAGCGTGATGCCGGTCTCGCGCAGCCGGCGCAAGGTGACAAAAAGCGCCTGGGTCTCCTGCGGCGTCAACACGGCGGTGGGCTCGTCGAGGATCAGGATGCGGGCACCCCGGTACAGCGCCTTCAGGATCTCCAGCCGCTGGCGCTCGCCCACCGGCAGGTCTTCGACCGCAGCGTCCAGCCGCACCTGCAGGCCGGTCTCCTGCATCAGCGCCAGCAGCTCGCCACGCACCCGGGCCCGGGCCGGGTTGAGCCGCCAATGGCCTTCAGCGCCGAGCATGATGTTGTCGAGGGCAGAGAGCGGCTCGACCAGCATGAAGTGCTGGTGCACCATGCCGATGCCCAGCGCGATGGCCTCTTTGGCGCCAGGGATCAGCGCCGGTTGACCGTCGATGGCAACCGTGCCGCTGTCGGCCTGGTAGAAGCCGTACAGGATCGACATCAGCGTGCTCTTGCCGGCACCGTTTTCACCCACGATGCCATGCGCCGTGCCCGCCGCCACGCGCAGCCTGACATCGCGGTTGGCCTGCACCGCACCGAAGCGCTTGTTGATGCCCTGCATCAACACGGCCGGCGGCGGGCCGGCTTGCGGCGTTGGCGCTTGCGGCGTCGGCATCAGCGGGGGTTGAGTGCGGGTTGAGTGCGGGTTCAGTGCGGGTTCAAAATTTGCAGGTGTTGTTGGCCATGTAGTCGGCCACCAAAATCTTGCCGCTGATGATGTCGGCCTTGGCGGAGTCCACCTTTTTTCTCATGTCGGCGCTGACCAGCTTGTCGTTGTACTGGTCCATCGCGTAGTCCACCCCGCCCTCTTTGAGCCCCAGCACAGTCACGCCCGGGGTGGTCTTTTTGGACAGCGAGTAGACCGCCACGTCCACCCGCTTGACCATGCTGGTGAGCATGGTGCCGGGGTGCAGGTGGTTCTGGTTGCTGTCCACGCCGATGGCCAACTTGCCGGCGTCCTTGGTGGCCTGGTAGACGCCCACGCCGGTGCCGCCAGCGGCGGCAAAAATCACATCCACGCCCTTGGCAAACTGGGCCTTGGCCAACTCGCTGCCGCGGGTCGGGTCATTCCAGGCCGAGGGCGTGGTGCCGGTCATGTTGGCGCTGACCTCGACCTTGGGGTTGGCGTACCTGGCGCCTTGCTCATAGCCGCACTGGAACTTGCGGATCAACGGGATGTCCATGCCGCCGATGAAGCCGACCTTGCCGGTCTTGCTGGCCAGCGCGGCCATCATGCCGACCAGAAAGCTGCCCTCCTGCTCCTTGAACACCACCGACTCGACGTTGGGCAGCTTGACCACCGAGTCGATGATCGCGAACTGCAGCTTCGGGAAATCCTTGGCCACCTTCTCCATCGTCGAGCCCTGGCCAAAGCCCACCCCGATGACGGGCGAGGCGCCCTTGTCGGCCATGCGCCGCATCGCCTGCTCGCGCTGGGCCTCGTTGGCGATTTCAAAATCGAGGTAGGGCTTGCCGGTCTCCTTCTTCCAGCGTTCGGCGCCGTTGTAGGCCGCCTCGTTGAAGGATTTGTCGAACTTGCCGCCCATGTCGTAGATCACGGCGGGTTGGGCACGGGCCTGGGTTGCGGCCAGGCTCAGGCAGGTCAGGCCGATCGCGGCCAGTACGGCATGTTTCATGTGGTCAAGGTCCCCGGCGAGGTGGATGTAGCTGCCCGGCAGGATAGCAAGACCCGGGCCTCGCGCGGCCAGGGTCTTGCCCGGCTTGGGCGCCGCCAGTGCCGTGTCGAACACTGCACTAGCATGCGCGCCATGCCCGCTGCCAACGTCCAAACCGCTGCTGCCGATGGCCCGCAGCCGCCCGCTGATCTGCTGCGCCAGGCCCGGCGCCTGCCCAAGGTGCTGCTGCATGAGCACCTGGACGGTGGCCTGCGGGTGGCCACCTTGCTGGCCTTGCTGCGAGAGCGAGGCCTGGCCGCGCCAGCCGAGGACGAGGCGTCGCTGGCCGCCTGGTTCGACGCGCGCGCCCATGCCGGCTCGCTGGAGGAGTACCTCCGCGGCTTTGCGCTGACGGTGGCGGCGATGGCAACGCCCGAGGCGCTGGCGCGGGTGGCCTTCGAGGCGGCCGAGGACGCCCGGGCCGAAGGCTGTGTACTGGCCGAGTTCCGCATCGCGCCGCTGCTGTTCGAGGCCCACGGCGTGAGTGGCGATGCCGCCGTTGCCGCCCTGCTGGCCGGCCTGTCGCGCAGCGTCTTGACCAGCGGCCTGATCGTCTGCGCCATGCGCCATGAGAGTGATGCCCAGATCGGCAGGGCGGCCGACCTGGCGTTGCGCTGGCATGCCCAGGCCGGGCAGGGCGGCGGGGCACGGGTGGTGGGTTTTGATCTGGCCGGGCCCGAGGCCGGCTGGCCGGCCACCCGCCACACCGCGCTGCTGGCGCGGGTGCGCGCTGCCGGTCTGGGCCTGACCTTGCATGCCGGCGAGGCCGACGCGGGTGAACAGGTGCTCGAAGCCGTGCGCCTGGGCGCCCAGCGCATCGGCCACGGCGTGCGGCTGGCCGACCTGCTGGACGCCCCCGGCGCAGCAGCCGCGCTGGCGGGCCTGCGCCAACAGGCGGTGCACCTGGAGATCTGCCCCACCAGCAACCTGCACACCGGCGCCGCTGGGTCGCTGGCGCTGCACCCGATCCACGCCCTGTGGCGGGCGGGGGTGAGCTTGTCGTTCCACACCGACAACCCGCTGATGTCGCGGCTGGACCACAGCACCGAGGCGGCCAACCTGGTGGGCGCGGGTTTCAGCTGGGCTGACCTGCTGCGCATGGGGCTGGACGCCGCCGCCGCCTCGTTCTTGCCCGAGGCGGCATGCCGCACCGCCGCTGACGCGCTGAATGATTGGGCCCGGCGCGAGGGCCTGACGCCCACCCTGCGCTGAGCTCACGCCCCCCTCGCCAACGCCCCCCGCTGCCCCCCAGCCAACCCGGTTCGGCGCCAGCCCGGCCGGCCGCTTACAGTCCGGCGCAAGGCACCCGCCGGTGCATCCAGGAGATCCCGTGAGCTCTCGTCGCCTCAAGCTTGTGGCCCTGTTGCCCCTGTTGGCCCTGTCGGCCCTGGCCGCCGTCGCCGGGCTGGCCCAGGCCCAGACCCCCTGGCCCGTCAAGCCGATCCGCATCGTACTGCCCTTTCCGCCCGGCGGCCCCAGCGACATCGTGCTGCGCCTGGCCGCAGAGAAGATGCAGTCCACGCTCAAGCAGCCGATCGTGATCGACAACAAGCCCGGCGCCGGGGGCAACCTGGGCACGGCGGAGGTCTCTCGCGCCGCGCCGGATGGCTACACCTGGCTGTTCGCGCCCGACTCTGTGGTCACCGTCAACCCGCATGTCTACAAGAACACCGGGTTCAAGGTCGAGCAGCTGGCGCCGGTCAGCATCGCCACCCAGTTCGGCCAGATCCTGGTCTGCAACCCGGCCCTGGGCGTCAAGACCCTGGCCGAGCTCAAGGCCAAGGCCAAAACCGAGAAGCTGAGCTACGCCTCCGGTGGCGCCGGTGTGCCGGGCCATCTGTCGATGGAGTTGTTGCTGGCGCAGGCCGGCTTCGAGATGAACCACATCCCCTACAAGGGCCCGGCACCCGCCACGCAAGACCTGCTGGGCAACCAGGTGCCTTGTGGCCTGTTGGCGGGGCCCACGGTGCTGCCGTTTGTGCGCAGCGGCAAGCTGGTGGCGCTGGCCGTGTCAGGCAGCAAGCGGTCACCGGCTGTGCCCGAGGTGCCGACGATCGCCGAGGCCGGCGTGGCCGGCTACCAGGCCGACTTTTCGCTCGTCATGTTTGCGCCAAAAGGCACCGCCGCTAGCGTCATCGAGCAGATGCGCCAGGCTTTTGTCGACGCGCTCAAGACCAGCGACGTGAGCGACAAGCTCCGCGCCAATGACCAGGTGGTTGTTGGCAGCACGCCGCAGCAAGCGGCAGACGCGCTGGCCGCCGACTCGAAGAAGTGGGGCGAGGTTGCTCGCCAGATTCACCTGGGGCTGGACTGACCGCAGGCAAAGCCATGAAACCCAACATCATCTTCATCGTCTCTGACGATCTCGGCTATGCCGACCTGGGCTGTTATGGCGGGCGCGACGCCGCGTTTGGCGCGGTGTCGCCGCACATCGACGCCCTGGCCGCAGGCGGGCTGCGCTTTACCGAGGGTTATGCCAATGCCCCGGTGTGCTCACCCACCCGGTTTGCGTTGATGACGATGCGCTACCAGTACCGCTTGCGCGGTGCGCTGGAAGAGCCGCTCAACAGCCGCAGCAAAAACAGCACGACGCTGGGCCTGCCGCCCGACCTGCCGACCCTGCCCTCGCAACTGCGCGAGGCCGGCTACGCCACTGCGCTGATCGGCAAGTGGCACCTGGGCTACCCGCCGTCGTTCGGCCCGCTGCGCTCGGGCTACGACGAGTTTTTCGGCATCATGGCCGGCGGGGTGGATTACTTCACCCACTGCTCGTCGCAGGGCGACCACGATCTCTACCAGGGTGAATCGGCGCACCACGAGGTGGGCTACCTGACCGATGTGCTGTCGCAGCGCGCGGTTGCGTATGTCGAGCGCCAGGCCGCTGCTGCGCGCGGTGGCCGGCCCTTCTTCCTGAGCCTGCACTACACCGCGCCGCACTGGCCCTGGGAGACCCGCGATGACGCCGAGGTGGCGCCCACGGTGGCCGGCAACCTGTTCCACCTGGCGGGCGGCAGCGTGGACAGCTACCAGCGCATGATCCACCACATGGACGAAGGCATCGGCCAACTGGTCGAAGCCTTGCGCCAGCAGGGCTTGCTGGACGACACGCTGATCGTCTTCACCAGCGACAACGGCGGCGAGCGCTTCTCCGACAACTGGCCGCTGGTCGGCGGCAAGATGGACCTGACCGAAGGCGGCATCCGCGTGCCCTGGCTGGCGCACTGGCCGCGGCGGATTATGGCCGGCGGCGTCAGCCACCAGCACTGCATGACTATGGACTGGTCCACCACGCTGCTCGACATCGGCGGCGGCCAGCCGCACCCCGACCATCCGCCAGACGGTGTGTCGCTGTGCGGCGTGCTGCAAGACCCGTCGATCAGCTTTGAGCGGCCGATGCACTGGCGCATGAAGCACCGCCAGCAGCGCGCCACCCGGCTCGGCCGCTGGAAGTACCTCAAGGTGGACGAACATGAATACCTGTTCGACATCAGCCAGGACGCGCGCGAACGTGCCAACCTGGCGCACCGCCACCCCGAGCGCCTGAGCGCGATGCGCGACGCCTGGCTGGCCTGGGACGCCACCCTGCCGCCGATCCCGCCCGATGCCACGGTCAGCCTGGGCTTTTCGGTCAAGGACATGCCGCAGCGCTGAGGCTCAGGCTTTCATGAGCGCTTTGTGGCTTCGCGACAAAGCGGTCGAGCTCAGACGCGGCGTTGCGGCAGTTGCCCGCCATCAGCGGCAACAGCTGCCCGCGTACTCCAGCGACGAGTCGTGCATCACGATGCGGAGCTTGCCAGCATCGTCCTTGACGAAGCCCCAGGTCTTGTCCACCTTGGTCACCTTGCCGTCTTTGCCGGTGAAATGCACCTTGCCCATGGCGCTGGCGCTGGCGCCGACGATGAATACCCCCGAGTTGGCCACCTCGCACTGGGTCCATCCCTTCAGCGCAAAGCCGGTGTCCTTGGGGTAAACCGGATCACCGCCCACAAAGTGCGACAGTGCGCCGGCCCCTGTCGTGCGGAGCGTCTGCGGGTTGACCGTCAACGTCGGCTTGAACAGCACTGCGCCCATCGGGTAGCCATCGGCCGCATCAATCACCTTTTCGGCCAAGGCCTTGGCGGCGGGCTGACCGCTGCTGGTGTGGGTGGCACTGATGTCGACCAGCGCCTTGCACCAGGCCTGCTGCGCGGCTTGCACTTCGGGTTCGCTGATCGCTTTGTTGACCACCTCAACCTGTGCAAGGCACCACCATGCCCGCCACCGAGGACCTGGTGACCCGCCAGGCCAAGGGCGAGAGCCAGTGGGCGATTCAGGCCACGCTGCGCTACGAGTTCTGAAGCCCGGCGCCCACGCTGCCAGCTCAAAACGCCGCGATTGCGGCGTTTTTTTTGCACTGCAGTGGCGGGGCCACGGGCGGGCTCAACGGCCGCGGTCGATGCGCAGCGCCAGTTCGACCGAGGTGGTGGTCTTCTGTACCCCGTCGATCGCGCCGATCTGGTCGAGCAGCGTATCGAGCCGGGCGGTGGTCTCGGTGCGCAGCAAGGCGATGCAATCGAACTCGCCGCTGACGGAAGACAGCTGCAGCAACTCGGGCAGCTGCGCCAGCCGCGACATCACATCGCGGCTGCGCTGGGGCTGCAGCGTGATGCCGACAAACGCCCGCACCTGGGGCCGCCCGTCGTCCGCGCCCAGCCGCAGGGTGTAGCCGACGATCACGCCGCTCTGCTCCAGCCGGGCCAGCCGGGCCACCACCGTGGTGCGCGCCAACCCGAGCTTGCGTGCCAGGTTGGCAGTGCTCTCGCGGGCATTGGCCTGCAGCAGGCTGATCAGGGCGCGGTCGGTGGCATCTCTGGGCATGGCAATTGGCCGGCGGCTGGGGCCTGGGGGCTGGAGGCTGGAGGTTCGACGGTTCGACGGTTCGACGGTTCGACGATAGACATCGCCGATACGGCAGGATTTTGCAGCGTTTCGACGAACTCAGGCTTTTATTCGTCAGCGGATCTGCCGAAACTGTGTCACCGGCGTCATCCGCTATCCGTCATCCGCCCGCCGCCCCACCGCATTCAGGAGATCCCCATGCCCGCCCCGTCCCGTGTTGCGCTGCTCGGCGCCGGCCACATTGGCCAGACCATCGCCCGTCTGCTGGGTGACAGCGGCGACTACTGGGTCACCGTGTTCGACAAAAACCCGGCCGCGCTGGCGCGGATTGCCGGCCGCCATGTCAGCACCCGGTTGGTTGATACCGAAGACGGCATGGCGCTGCTGGCGGCCTTGCTGCAGGCGCCGGGCGGTGGCGCCCATGACACCGTTGTCAACGCACTGCCCTACCACCTGGCCGTGGCTACCGCCACCGTGGCCCTGCAGGCCGGCTGCCACTACTTTGACCTGACCGAGGACGTGGCGGCCACCCGTGCCATCAAACAACTGGCGGCTGGCGCGGCCACCGCCTTCATGCCGCAGTGCGGCTTGGCGCCGGGCTTCATCGGCATCGTGGCGCAGCACCTGGCGCGTGGCTTCGAGGTTTTGCATGACGTCAAGATGCGGGTGGGCGCGCTGCCCGCCTTCCCGACCAATGCGCTCAAGTACAACCTGACCTGGAGCGTGGACGGCCTGATCAACGAGTATTGCCACCCCTGCGAGGCGATCCGCGACGGCCAACGGCTCGATCTGCTGGCGCTGGAAGGGCTGGAGCATTTTTCACTCGACGGCACCGAGTACGAGGCCTTCAACACCTCGGGCGGCCTGGGCACGCTGTGCGAGACGCTGGCAGGCCGGGTGCGCACGCTCGACTACAAAAGCGTGCGCTACCCCGGCCACCAGGCGCTGATGAAGATGCTGCTCGAAGACCTGCAGCTCAAGGACGACCCGCAGACCCTCAAGGACATCCTGCGCAAGAGCGTGCCCGGCACGATGCAGGACGTGGTGCTGGTGTTCGTTACCGTCAGCGGCCTGAAGCGCGGGCAACTGCTGCAAGAGGTGTTTGCCCGCAAGATTTTTGCCGACCGCAGCGAGGGCGCGCCGCTTTCAGCGATCCAGATCACCACAGCGGCTGGCGTTTGCGCAGCGGTCGATCTGTTGCGCGACGGCAAGCTGCCGGCCAGCGGTTTCATACGGCAAGAGCAGGTAGAGTTGCCGGCCTTTCTGGCCAACCGGTTCGGCGCCGCCTACCAGCAGTCGCGGCAGGTGGAATCCATAGGCTGAGTGCGCGACATGCCTGCCGCACCCGCCGGCCCCTCTCCCAAGGACTGACCATGACCGCCCCGACCGCCGCCGCCAACTCGACCACCCGCACCCACTCCGGCCACCCCGACGCCCGCGCGCTGCTGCTGGCCCTGGGCGCAGACCCGGCCAGCTTCACCGGCGGCACGCTGGCCGCCCGCTCCCCCATCACCGGCGCGACCACTGGCGCGGTACATCAGGCCGACCCAGCGGCGATGCACGCCGCCATCGGCCGGGCGCAGTCGGCGTTTTGCGCCTGGCGTACCGTGCCGGCGCCGCGCCGGGGCGAGCTGGTGCGCCTGTTCAGCGACGAGTTGCGGGCCCACAAGGCCACGCTGGCGGCACTGGTCACGCTTGAGGCCGGCAAGGTCACGAGCGAGGGCGCGGGCGAGGTGCAGGAGATGATCGACATCTGCGAGTTTGCGGTCGGCCTGTCGCGCCAGCTGCACGGCCTGACCATTGCCAGCGAGCGCCCGGGCCACCGCATGATGGAGCAGTGGCACCCGCTGGGGGTGGTGGGTGTGATCAGCGCGTTCAATTTTCCGGTCGCGGTCTGGGCCTGGAACGCTGCGCTGGCGCTGGTCTGCGGCAACAGCGTGGTCTGGAAGCCGAGTGAAAAAACCCCGCTGACGGCGCTGGCCAGCCAGGCCTTGTTCGAGCGTGCGCTGGCGCGCTTCGGGCCCGATGCGCCGGCCGGCCTGAGTCAGGTGCTGAGTGGCGGCGCGGCGCTGGGCGAGGCCCTGGTGGACGACCCCCGTGTGGCCTTGCTCTCGGCCACCGGCTCCACCCGCATGGGCCGGGCGGTGGGGCCCAAGGTTGCGGCGCGATTTGGCCGCAGCCTGCTGGAGCTGGGTGGCAACAACGCCATCATCGTCGCTCCCAGCGCCGACCTGGACCTGGCGGTGCGCGGCATCCTGTTTGGCGCCTACGGCACCGCAGGCCAACGCTGCACCAGTACCCGGCGGGTGATCGCCCATGCCAGCCTGCATGACGAACTGGTGGCCCGGCTCGAGCGCGCCCGCGCCAGCCTGCAGGTGGGCGACCCGCGCGAGGCCGGTGTGCTGGTGGGCCCGCTGGTGGACGCTGCCGCGTTTAATGCGATGCAGGCCGCGCTGGCGCAGGCGCGCAAGCAGGGCGGCAGCGTGACCGGTGGCGAGCAGGTCTGGCCGGGCGCCGACCCGGCGGCTACCCCCGACGCCTGGTACGCCGCACCCGCCCTGGTGGTGATGCCCAGCCAGAGCCCGGTGGTCTGCCACGAGACCTTTGCGCCGATCCTGTACGTCTTGCGCTACGACCGTTTTGAGGAGGCCATCGCGCTGCAGAACGGCGTGCCGCAAGGCCTGTCGTCGGCGATCTTCACCAACGACTTGCGCGAGGCCGAGGCCTTCATGGCCGCAGCCGGCAGCGACTGCGGCATCGCCAATGTCAATATCGGCACCTCGGGCGCCGAGATCGGCGGCGCCTTCGGCGGTGAAAAAGAGACCGGCGGTGGCCGTGAGTCAGGCAGCGACGCCTGGAAGAACTACATGCGCCGCGCCACCAACACGCTCAACTTCTCAGGCACGCTGCCGTTGGCGCAGGGCGTCAAGTTCGAGCTGTGAACCTGCCTGAGCGGACGCTCAAGGCTTGCCGAGTTGCAGATCGAGCTGACCCACCGCAAAACTCAGCGTGCATTGCTGCACCTGCTCGACGTTGCTGCCGATCAAGTCTTCTTCGTAGCGCAGCAGCCCGCAGCCTGCCAGGCTGATGCTGGCCAGCACGGTTTTCAGTGACGCATCCAGCAGCTCGACCACGATGCCCAGGTAATCGCCATCGGCAATCCGGCCGTTTGCCACCACCTTTTGCACCCAGGCCAGTACATCGCCCTGGCAGCGGGCGTTGAACACCAGCCGCAACTCGCCCAGGTCGACCGAGGCGTAGTGGCGCGAGGGCAGGCGCTGCTGGCTGGTTTGCTCGACCACCAGCTTGGCGGTCACGGTGGGCAGCACCACCTGGCTGATGAAACGGGCATCGAAGGGCAGCCCGTTGACCCGGAAGTTGGCTGTCACGATCGGCTTGCGCTTGGGCGCAGGAATCACCACGCTGCCCGCGTCGCCAGGCTTGGCGTAACTGACGGTGGCCGGCTGCCAGGTCAGGCCCAGGCTGAAGACCTGCTTGCTGCTGGCATCGAGCACAGGCAGCTTGAGCGCCGTGATCAGGCCGGCCGACCACTCGACCCGGCGCTGCGGCTTGCGGTTGGCGTCCAGCACCAGGGCGGCGCCGTCGGTGGCCATGGCATTGCCACGCGGCAACGACAACGCCCAGTCCAGCAGCGGCCCGGGCTCGCCCAGATCAACGCTGGCCTCCATCGTGCTGATGCTGATGTTGGCCGCCAGCCGTGCTGCATTGCCCGGCCCGGCTGGCACCACCACGGTCTCAACCCGGTAGCCCGGCATTTGCAGGCTGCGGGCCAGCCCGACCGCTTTGCCATTGAGCTCGAGGGCAGTGAAGGCGGTGGAAACGGCGCTGGGCTGGGTGGCCATGGGTCTCTCCGGGTGGACGGGTCAGTCTGACAAGCATAGCGCCAGCCTTGACCGGACTGTTCCCGGTGGCGCCGCTGCGCCGGAAAGTTCTTCAAACCGTCTGCCAGAAACCAGGCCCGAAATGGCGTCGGCCCCTGGCTGCAGCAACGCAGCCAGGGGCCGACAAATTCTCACCTGCGTCAGGCCGCAGGCGCTGGCTGCATCAGCGCTCTTTGCGGAAGTCGGCTGAGGGCAACGCGACTTGGGTGGCATCACCCAGCACGTACATCGTGTACAGGCCCTTGGCGCTGACCGTCACGCCGGTCAGGGTCTGGACCACGGCGGTGGTCGGCGAGCTGACGTCGAGCCGCATGGTGGTGCTGGCGGGCACGTTGGCGTAGGCCGAGACCTGGCCCACATCGACCGACTGGGCCACCACGGTGAAGTCGGCCTTGAGGGTCAGCGCGGTCGCCTTGCCGGTCAGGCCGTTCAACAGCCGGATCTTGGCGTTGCCGGCAACCGTGGGGTAGCGGTTGTCGTCCAGGATCAGCGAGGTTTGCGGGTTGGCGGCATCACCCCAGACCAGCAGGGTGTAGTCGCCGCCGGCCGGAATCGCCAGGTTGGGCACTGCCACCGGCACGTTGTTGACCACCACCGTGACCGGCGCGCTGGTACTGCCCGGCACCCGGGTGTAACTGCCGATGTTGGGCGAAGCCACGGCGCTGGCCAGGCTGGTGGCGCCGACACTGACGGTGACGCTGGCATTGCCTGAAACGGCCGCCACGGTCCGCACCCGGGCCTGGCTGTTGGCCAGCAGGGTGGCGGCGCCTTGTTGCACCACCAGCACGCCGTTGACCAGCACGCCGCCCGGGCTGGCTGCAATGATCAGCGAGGCCACCTGGGTGCTGGCCAGCACCAGGCCCTGGGCATCGAGCCGCAGGTCGGTCTTGTCGCCGGCGCCGGTGACCCGCAGGCGGTAGGTGCCCGAGGTCACGCTGGTGTAGGTCAGCGTGCTGCCGCTGCCCAGGCCAGCCGCATTGGCCGTGGCGTTGTCGAGCGAGTCGGTGCTGCCGGTCAGGTAGACATCGACCGCGCCGGCATCAGGCGCCAGGTTCAGGATCTGCAGGCTCGTCACGTTGGCGGCAGGTAGCGCAACGTTTTCCTGTATCAGCGCAGTCTTGAGTGCGCCGGACGAGCCGTAGGCCACCAAGGTGTACTTGACATCCTTGGTCAGCGTGCGGCTGGCGGTGGACAAGGCCGACGTCGAGTCGGTGTTGGTGACCACCGTGGACACGCCCGAGGTCGCGGTGCTGACATAGCTGCCCACCGAGCCGAGCGTGACGGCCTTGTTGGCCGACACCGCATCGATCGACAGGTCCAGCGACGGGTAGCCCGAGCTCGCATTGACCATCCGCAGGCTGGCTGGCCCGTCTGACGAACTGCTGCCACAGGCTGCCAGCATCGTCACCCCTGCCCACATGGCCATTGCGGCCAGTCGTTTACCCATGCGCATGCGTTCCACCCCTGGTGATCAAAAAAATAGTCAGGCTCGATTGCAGCCCGTTTGTGTCAAGCACAACTTGGGCGAATGATACGGGACGGTGAAGTGCCCAGCCACAGCGCCTGCCGGCGGCCGCGATCAGCTCACTTGAACACCCTTCCAGAACGCCAACCGGTCCTTGATCGCGGCAGCCGCCTCGCTGGGCTCTGGGTAGTACCAGACCGCGTCGGGGTTGAGGTCGCCATTGACCAGCAGGCTGTGGTACCTGGCCTGGCCCTTCCAGATGCAGGACGTGCGGTGGTTGCTGTGCACCAGGTACTCGGGCTTGACGGCAGACGCCGGAAAGTAGTGGTTGCCTTCCACCACCACGGTGTCGTCGCTGTCGGCGATGACGGCGCCGTTCCAGATGGCTTTCATGGGGACTCCTCGGGTTGGGGCGGGCCTGCCGGACAGCGGCTGCGGGCCGGGTGATGATGGTACGCGGACGGCGCGACGGCGCGTCAGCAGGCAGCGTTGTGCCTGGCGCGCAGGCAAAAAAAGAGCCGGCACGCGGCCGGCTCATCAACAGCCCCGGGTCACGGGTTGACAGTCACGGAGCTGGCAGAGCACAGGGGTCAGGCAGGCGATGCCACAGAGGCTACAGGCACGACCGCAGCGGCCTGCGAGCGGTGCAGCCGCTGTTGCGCCAGTTGGGCCGAGCTGTCATTGCCGGCCAGGCCCAGCAAACCCGACAGCACGCCGGCAGTGACCAAGGCTGACAGGCCGAGGGCCATGAAGTGTTGGCGGGCAGCGGATTGCATCGGGTAGGCGGTCATGGCGGGTTCCTTTGAGGGCGGGTGAACAGGTTTTGATGGGTGGACTTTAGGCAGCGCACCCGGCCCGGGCCACCGGCTTGCGACCAATCCGCACGCCGCCCGGACGAAACGCAACGGCGGCGGATGAACCGCCTTGCAGCCGCCAAAAGAGCGCCCCGGCCCAGCCCCCTGCCTGCCCGTCGCCGTGTCACCCGCCGCTGCTATGCTGGTTCGACCAACCCCCGCCGCCTGTGCTGCCGCCAGCCTGCCCGATGACCGCCCCACCCGCGTTGACGCTGGACCTGCAAGACCTGCGCTACCGCTGGCCTGGCGCTGCTGCCGACATCTTGTGGATCAGCCGCCTGCAGTTGGCGCCCGGCGCCGCCGTGTTCTTGCGCGGGCCCAGTGGCTGCGGCAAGAGCACCCTGCTGTCGCTGCTGGCAGGCGTGTTGCAAGCCGATGCCGGCGCGGTCCGGTTGCTGGGCCAGGACTGGTCAGCGCTGGCCGGCGGCACGCGCGACCGCCGCCGCGCTGACCATGTGGGCTACATCTTTCAGCAGTTCAATTTGCTGCCCTACCTGTCGGTGATCGACAACGTGCGCCTGCCGCTGCGGTTCTCGCGCGAACGGGCGCGCCGGGCGGCAGCGGCAGCGGGCCCGGGCCCGGCCGAGCAGCTGCTGGAACTCAGCGGCTTGGATGCCAGACTCTGGCCGCAGCCGGCAGGCGCGCTGTCGGTCGGCCAGCAGCAGCGGGTGGCGGCGGCCCGGGCCCTGATCGGCGCGCCCGAACTGGTGATTGCGGACGAGCCGACCTCGGCGCTGGACGAGGCCTTGCGCGAGTCCTTCATGACCCTGCTGCTGCAGCGCTGCGCCGCCGCTGGCAGTGCGCTGCTGTTTGTCAGCCACGACCTGCGGCTCGCCAGCCGCTTTGATCAGGTGATTGACCTGCCAACCCTCAACCAGGCGAGCGCACTGTGAGCGCCTTGTGGGTGCTGGCCGCCCGCAGCGCCTGGAACCGGCGCTTTGCGCTGGGCCTGGTGGTGTTGTCGATAGCGCTGTCTACCCTGCTGCTGCTGGGCATCGAGCGGCTGCGCCAGGATGTGCGGCAGAACTTTCAACAAGCGGTCTCGGGTACCGATTTGATCGTGGGCGCCCGCACCGGGCCGGTCGAATTGCTGCTGTACGCCGTGTTCCGCATCGGCCAGCCCACCCACACCGTGCGCTACGCAAGCATCGAGGCCCTGGCGCGGCTGCCGGCAGTGGCCTGGGTGCTGCCGCTGTCGCTGGGCGACAGCCACCGGGGTTTTGCGGTGCTGGGCACCACGGCTGCCTATTTTGATCATTTTCGCTACGGCCAGCGCCAGCCACTGGTGCTGGCCGAGGGCCGCCGCTTCGACGGCCTGTTCGAGACCGTGATCGGCGCCGAGGTGGCGCGCGCGCTGGGCTACCGGCTGGGCCAGGCCATCGTGATGGCCCACGGCGACGGCGCAATGGCCGACAACGACCATGCCGACAAGCCCTTCACGGTGGTCGGCATCCTGGCACCCACCGGCACGCCGGTGGACCGCAGCCTGCACATCAGCCTGGCCGCCATCGAGGCGGTCCACCTCGACTGGGCGGCCGGCGCGCCATTGCCCGGCCAGACGATGAGCGCGGCCCAGGCCGCCGCCGCCGACCTCAGCCCGCGCCGCGTCAGCGCCGCCCTGGTCGGCCTGAAAAACCGCAGCGCGGTGTTTGCGGTGCAACGCGATGTCGCGGCCTGGCGCGACGAGCCGCTGCTGGCGATCCTGCCCGGCGTGGCGCTGGACCAGTTGTGGAGCGTGGTGGCGATAGGCGAGCGCGGCCTGCAGTTGATCAGCGCGCTGGTGGCGGTGGTCAGCCTGAGCGCGCTGGTGGCGGTGATCGCCGCCGGCCTGAACGAGCGCCGCCGCGAGCTGGCGATCCTGCGCGCTGTGGGCGCCGGCCCGCGCCAGGTGCTGTGGCTGCTGGCGCTGGAGGGCGCCCTCGTCACCGGTCTGGGGGTGTTGCTGGGCGCGGTGGCCTGCTGGGGCCTGGTCGCGCTGCTCGCGCCCTGGGTGCAAGGTCAGTACGGCCTGGCCCTGCGCCTGCAAGCCCCAGGCAGCGCAGAATGGCGCTGGATGGCCGCCGTGCTCGCGGGCGGCCTGCTGGCCAGCCTGGTGCCCGGCTGGCGCGCCTACCGTTTGTCCCTGGTCGATGGCCTATCACCCCGGATTTGAACCATGCCCGACGCGTATGACCTCGACCACTCCTGCAACCTGAAGACCCAGGCGACTACTGCCCGAGCCTTTGCGCGCAACCGTCGCCACCTGCTGCTGGCCGGCTTGGGGCTGGCCGGCACGGGCCTGTTGCCCACCGGCGCCACCGCCCAGCCCTTGCCCAAGGCCGGCCCGGGCCGCTACACCGAGCTGCGCTGGGCCGACCTGGTGCCCAAGGGCTGGGACCCGATGAAGGACCTGCGCGACAAGGGCATCACCAGCCCGGCCAGTCTGATGGATGGCGACCCGAAGACCGAGGCCCTGATGAGCCAGTTGCGCCAGGCCTGGGACAACGCGCCCACCGAACCCACGCTGGACGGCAGCCGCGTCAAACTGCCGGGTTACCTGGTGCCGCTGGACGAAAGCCCGGCCGGCCTGACCGAGTTTTTGCTGGTGCCCTACTTTGGCGCCTGTATCCACACCCCACCGCCGCCGGCCAACCAGATCGTGCTGGTGGTGCCGGCCAAGCCGGTAGCGGGCTTGCGCAGCATGGACACAGTCTGGGTCAGCGGCACGATCAAGACCGTGCGCGGCAACTCGGCGATGGGCAGCACCGGCTACCGGATCGACGCCACACTGGTCGAGGCCTACAAGGCCAGCCCGCGCTAGCGCGGCTGCCCCTGGCCCAGGCCCGGGCCAGAGCCGGATGCGGGCGGTGCATCACTGCAGGCGCGCCGAGCTGCTGTCGAGCTGGGTGAACCACAGCGCAGCCACGGCGCCGTCGCTGTCGGGCAGTTCACTCACCGCCAGGCCTTGCTGCAGGTCCCAGCTCGATTCAAACCAGCCGCAGGCCTGCTGGCCGGCATCTTCGCCCGCCTCGGGGCCAGCGGGCTTCAGCTGCGCCGCCGGACGGCAGCGCTGCGCCGGGTGAAAGGACGGGGTGAGCGGCAGCGGGTCCATGGGGGTCTCCAGAGGGCAAGTGCAGTCTTGCAAGGGCGGCGGGCAGTGCAGTGCGCGATCGGGTCAGGCGGTCAGATCAGGCGCATCACACTGAAAGCGATCTTCGGCCTGAGCCGCTGCGGCCGCCATCACCCGAGCGGTGGTGCCGATGGGGGCCCCCAACCCCCTCCCCCCAAAGAGTGCCTGCCGCTGCGCTTGCGCCAGTCGTTTCGGGCACCTCGGCGAGGGCCAGGAGTTCTGCCGCCCACGCTCCTGGGCGCAGGCCCACACCGGCACCCCACAGACGAAACTGGCGCCGCGCCATGGAGCATGTATTCGCTGAGCCCCGATGTCGCCCTGACGCCGCTCAGCCCGGCGGCCAGGCGTCAGGCAGAAATGGTGCCTGCAGATCAGGCGTTTGAGACTGTTCGTCTACGGGTAAATACCGCCGCTCAATTGAGGGGTGTATGCGGCGATGTGCTCCAGTAATCTTCAGTTGTGTCGTTTGGTTCACAAATTTGATTTGAACTCCCTACCGACGGTTTAGGGCAATAGGGGCCCTGTTTGCATCGAACGCCAGCGACGCCTTCGGGGACCGCAGAGTCCCTCGGTTTTTTGCCCCATCCACGTTGTCCAACATTGAAGCTCAATCGCCATGACGCATCACCGTTCCGTCCTGCTGGGCGCCCTCGCGCTGATATTTACCTTTGCTGCGACGCCAGTGCGCGCCGACGATGGCCGAAGCTCAGGCCAGAACTGGCGAACGGCCGGCAAGGACCTGAGCAACGCCCGCAACGCCGGTGGTGACAGCAAGCTCGGCGTGCAGACCGCCGCCCAACTGGCCACCCAATGGACCTACACCGCCAACGGTGACGTTCCGGCAACGCCGGCAGTTGAAGGCAACTTTCTGTACTTTCCCGACTCTGCGGGCTACCTGCACAAGGTCAACCGCAAGACCGGCGCGCTGGTCTGGAAGTTCCCGGTCTCCAAGTACACGGGTATTGCCGGTGACTTTGCGCGGGCCACGCCGGCCATTGCGGGCAATGCGCTGATTCTGGGCAACCAGAACGGCAAGAACCTGGAGATGTACGGCCAGCTGCCGGTGCCCCAGGGCGCCAAGGTCTTTGCCGTCGACAAGAACAACGGCGACAAGCTCTGGATGACGCAAGTGGATGCCACGACGCGGTCGATGGTCACGCAATCGGCCATCGTCGCCAACGGCACCGCGTATGTCGGAGTGGCCTCCAACGAGGAACTGGTGGCCGCCATCGTCACCAAGGCACCGAACCCTTACGCACCCCAGTTCGGCAACTGGAAGTGGACCTTCCGCGGCAACGTCGTGGCGCTGAACGTGCAGACCGGCAACATCAAATGGAAGAGCTACACGGTGCCTGCCGGCTACTACGGTGGTTCGGTCTGGGGCAGCACGGGTGCGGTGGACCTCAAGCGCAACCTGCTCTACATCACCACCGGTGACAACTTTGCCATTCCTGATGACGCGCTGGCCTGTGCTGCGGCCAAGAAGAGTGCCGGCCAGGATTTGCTCCCGTGCATGGCTGCCGATGACTACTTCGACTCCATCGTGGCGATGGACCTCGACACCGGCAAGGTGAAGTGGGGCAAGCGCGGCCTGGACTATGACAACTGGAACGTGGGTTGCGGCCTGTTCGTGCCGGGTTTCAGTTTCCCGCCCAACGACAACTGTCCCAATCCCAAGGGTCCTGATTGGGACTTCGGCCAGGGCGCCATCCTGATGGGAGACGACGACGACGCCATCGTCGGTGCGGGCCAGAAGAGCGGCATGTTCTGGGCCTTCAAGGCCAGCAACGGCGCCCTGGCCTGGAAGACGCAGGTGGCACCGGGCGGCTTGACGGGCGGTCTGCAGTGGGGTTCGGCCTACGACGGCAAGCGCATTTACGTAGCCTCGTCCAATGCCGGGCCGATCTTGGGCTCAGGTCAAGATGCACAGCCCTGGACTCTGAAGGACGGCTCGACCACCACCTCGGGCGGCTGGGCTGCGTTGGACCCCCGCACGGGCAAGGTTCTGTGGACCACCAAGGACCCGTTCGGCGGGCGTGCCGAGTCTCCCGTCAGCGTGGTCAACGGGGTCATGCTCGGCTGCAACATCGAATACAACCCGGCCAACCCGGCCTTGGGTGCCGGTCACTACGTGGCGCTGAACGCCAAGACCGGCGAAATGCTGTGGAACAGCAAGACAACCGGCAGTTGCGTTGCCGGTGCGTCCATCGTCGGCAGCACGGTGTATTGGGGCAATGGCGCGGGCCGCGGCGCTGTGCCCAACGCCGTTTACGCCTTCGGACTGCCGCTCGGGACGGGCGACGACGATTAAGCCCGCGCTGGCGCAGTAAGGCGCCAGCAAGGCCGAAGACCCGCAGCGCAAGCCTCGGGTCTTTTTTTTGTGTGCGCCTGGCGAAAGCTGGCCATTGCGGTAGAACGCCATCAAGCGAGCCGGGTCGGCCACCACGCGCCGGAATCCTGCGAAAAGTGACGGGCTCGCATCCACCCGTCGAGTCGCGGAGCGACGTTCAACCCTTCATCAAAGGCGGCCAGCTGCACCGGCAGGTTCGACTTGCCACTGGACAATCCGCCGATGCGCCGGCTGTAGGCTTGACACACGTTGGCGAGTTCTTCTGGGGTGTGTCAGCGAGCGATGGTCCCGGTCCGACGACGACGAAGACAGCCGGCGCAGGGCGCGTGTTCTGCAACTGCGTCGCTCGCGGCGCCCCTTACGGACCTGACGACGGCACGCTGGCGCCATGGGCTGTGGTGGTGGCTTCTCTGCCGTTTGCGCCCGAGATCGTGCTGCCCACGGTCATGAACTTCCGCCGCCTGAACGTGCAGGTCGCCAACCCCTATGGATTCAAGGCTTCGACCAATCCGACGTTTTCGGCGCGCGGCGGCCCCGAGGTCGGCTGGGTCTCGCCATTTCATTTCGGCATCAACGAAGGGCCGGCTCTCAGCCAGAGGATGAAACCGTGTTCGACCAGCTCTTTGGGCCGGCTTCCGGTGGTTGATCAGGTGCTGCCAAAAGGCCGCACGCCAAACAACCAGAGGTGGGCCCAAAAAGCCAGCCCGGCCCACAGCGCTGCGCCCAACAAAACCGTGATGCCCGTGGCGGCCGGTGTGCCGTTGGCGTAGCGCACCGCGCCCAGCCGGTCGCGCTGGCGCGACGACCTGAAATCAAGCGCTGCCCACAGCAAAAAGCTGCCGAACAGCAGCAGGTCGGCGGCGGTGTTGTTGGCCAGCAAATGGGCCAGCGCCCAGACCTTGACCGCCAGCACCATCGGGTGGTGCAGCTTCGCCTTGATCTGGTTGCCCGGTACGTAAGCCGCCACCAGCAACACCATCGCCAGCAGCATCAGCAGCCCGGCCAGATGGCGGGTCCAGAGCGGGCTGGCCCACAGCACCTGCGGCGCCTGCCGGGCCTGGCCGTAGCCCCAGATGATCAGGCCAAAGCCGACCAGCGAGACCACCGTGTAGAGGCCCTTCCAGGCATTGGCGCCGCGCTGTGCGATGACCTGCGTGCGCCAGCCCTCGCCGACGATGCGTACCGAATGCATACCCAGAAACAGCAGCAAACCCAGGATCAGCGCACCCATGTCAAGCCCTTTGTGGAGTGAGCCGCCATTCTGCCCGGGCGTTGGGCGGGGCGCGGCGGGCAGGGCTGCGGCTGGGGCTGTGCCCAGGGCTCGGGGATCGGCCTGGGCAATGGCTATTTGCGCGCCGGGCTGCTCAGGTAGACCGTCCACAGGTGGGCCAGATCAGCCATACCGTCGCCGCCCTTGGCAGCGGCAAAGCTGCGCAAGGCCTCGTCGATCTTGCCGGCCCGCCACTGCGCCAGGCCAAGGTGCAGCAAGGCCTCGTCAGGCCGGCGCAGCCCGCCCATGGCCTGACCCTGGGACATCAGCGCCAACGCCTTGTCATGCGCGCCGGTGGCCGACACCGCCAGCCCGAGGTTGAAGGCAGCGTTGCCGTCCTTGGTCTTGCCAGCGCCGGTTTCGCTCTCCGCCAGCGTCGCCCGGTCTTGGGCCGCGGCCTTGGTGGCGGTCTCGCGCAGCTTCTTGTCGGCGGCGGTGTTCGCGTCCTTGCCCAACAAGCCACTGGCAAAGCCCTCGTCCAGCAAGGCCTGGGCTTCGGCCGGCAGGCCGGCTTGATGGGCGCGCATGGCCATGTCACCCAGTTCGCCGGCCGACAATGAGCCGCCCACTGCGCGGCGCAAGCGGTAGAGGTCCAGGCGCAGCCGCTCGTCGGAAAAACCGTCGCGACGTGCCACCCGGGCGGTCAATTCAGCCCAGTACTCGGGCTTGCCGGTGCTGCTGGCCAGCTTTTCGAGTGTGCTGATGTAGGCCGGCATGTCCTTCAGCGCACTCTGGCTGGCCGCCAGCATGCGCAGTGTGTCCTCGGGCGTGATGCGTTTGGCGGCCTCGTCAGCGGCGACGATCGGGCTCAGCTCACGCAACACGCCGGCATGATCACCCTGCACACTGAGCAGCTGCGGGTAGAGCCGGCGCACTTCGGCGTTGCTGCCGCCCTCGGCCAGGTAGGTCTTCATCAGGGCCAGCGCCCGCCCGTACTCTTTTTGCTGCAGCAGCAGCTTGAGGGTGGTCTCGCTGATCAAGGCCCGATCAGCCGCGGGCAGCAAAGGCGATGCCAGCACCGCCTCGAAACTGGCAATCGCCAGCGCCACATCGCCGGCACCAAACGCTGCGGGGCCCTTCAGGCGCAGCGTGATGAACTGCTCGTACGGTGTGAGGCCGGGCAGGGCCTCGGCCTCGGCCAGCCGCGCCAAGGCCTCTTTGTAGTTGCCGGCCTTGATGGCGTCCTGCGCCGCCTGCAAGGGCTTGCCCACCTCAGCCCGCACCGAGGGGGCGGATGCCGGGGCGGCCGCGGTTGCAGCGGCTGCTGCAGGCGCGGTCTGGGCTGCGGCGTTGCTGAGGGCGGTGCTGGCTGCCAGCGTCAGGGCCAGGCGCAGCGCGCCTGCAGCAGGGCTTGCAGGCGCCGTCAAAAACCGGCCTAGCGGGGGGAAGATGTTGAGGTTCACGAGCGGCACCTGCAAAAAAAACGGTTCAATGAGCGCATCAGGCGATGTGAGCCGCCCGGCAGCCCCCAGCGGAGAGCATCTCCGGTAGCGGCCCAGTGTCGAAGCCGGATTGGAGCCGGGAGTGTAGTCAGCTCCGGGGAGAACGGACGTGGCAGCGGCAGCCGAAGCTGCCGCTGTGGTTTGTGGCCTGCAGGCCCGGGCTTGAGCCCGCCGGTTTACTGCACCGGCGTGATGCCGGCGATGGCCCAGTCGCCGTGGCCATCGGCCGCACGCACCAGGTGCCACATTTCATTGAAGGGCTCGGCGCCAGCCTCGGCAGCCTCGCGGATCAGGCCGTGGAAGCGCACGCTGACGATGTCCTGACCGTTTTCGCGGGCGGTATCGACCACCTGCGCGTCGATCTGCACAACGTCGGTCTGCTGCTTGGCGCCGCCCCGCTCTTGCAGGTCGAGGCGCAGTGAAGCAAACAGCTCGGGCGTGGTGAACTTGCGCAAGTCATCGAGGTTGCTGCTGTCGTTGGCCGCCTGCAAACGGATGAAGACCATCTTGGCCAGGCGCTCGAAGTCTGCGGCCGCCATGCCGCCAGGCAAGATCGTTGCTGCTGCGGCGCCACCGGCCAGCGCAGCGGGCGCAGGCTCCAGGGCGGTACGCGGCAGTACAACCGGCGCATTCACCGGCAGGTTCGCCGGCATGTTGGGCTGCCAACCGCCACCGGCTGACGCACCCGCGCCTGCCAGCTGCGGGCCGTTACCTGCCCGGTTGCCAGCCATGCGGCTCATCACGAAGCGGATCGCAAAAAACGCCAGTCCGGCCAGCAGCAGCATCATCACAAAATTGCCCATGCCAGCGCCCATGCCGAGGTGGCTGAACAGCGCGGCCAAGCCGACGCCAGCCGCCAGACCTGCCAAGGGGCCGAGCCAGGACCGCTTGGGCGGTGTGCCCGGTGCGGCCATCGGTGCGGGAGTGGGTGCAGCCGCCGGAGCGGCACTGTTGGCCGGTGCGTTTTGAGGTGTGGTGTTGGTTGGCGCAGCCCGTTGCATGCCGGCAGGCTTGCCAGCAGCCAGGCGTTTGGCGTCGGCGTCGCTGGGCGCCAGGCTGAGCGCCAACGCGGCCACGGTCATCGAGAGTGCAAGCAGCAGGTGTTTCATGTTCGGGTGTCTCCATCAATCAGGCCATGTGTCGCGTTACGCGGTGCCCTCTGTGAGCCGGCGAACGGTAACTCAGTTCCGTGGCCACGTCTCAGCGCAAACCCGACATCGTGCCGGTTTGGCAAATGTCAAGACCTTGGGCCAGCTCAAATCGGGCCGAGGCTCAGCGTCTTGTGCTCATTTGCGACCGTGCCGCGGAGCACAAGCTGCGATTTGAGCCCCAGCGCGCTCGGGAGAGCGAGCTGGGGCGGCACAACCCGTGCGGGTGACGGCGGGTGACGGCGGGTGAGCCGGACCCCAGGCTCAAGGGTACAGCCCACGCTCCTGGCGGGCCGAGAGGATGCGTTCGCAGGCTACCGCAAAGGTGGCGGTGCGCAAGGTCACCTTGTGCCGGTCGGCGGTGTCCCAGATGTTTCGGAGCGCGCCGACCATGATCTTGTCGAGCTTGACGTTGATCTCGTCCTCGGTCCAGAAGAAGGACGAAAAGTCCTGCACCCACTCGAAGTAGCTCACGGTCACGCCGCCGGCATTGCAGATCACATCAGGCACCACCAGGATGCCGCGGTCGAACAAGATGTCGTCGGCGGCGCGGCCGGTGGGGCCGTTGGCGCCTTCGAGCACCAGCTTGGCCTTGAGCCGGTTGGCGCGGGCGGCGGTGATCTGGTTCTCCAGCGCGGCCGGGATCAGGATGTCGCAGTCCACATCCCAGAAGGCCTCGTTGTCGCCCGCCTCGGCGCCGGCAAAGCCGGCCACTCCGCCGGTGGCATGAACATGCGGCACCAGCCGCGACAAATCGAGCCCCTGGTCGTTGAAGATGCTGCCGGTGTGGTCTTGCGCTGCCACCACCACCGCGCCCGCCTGGCCAAACAGCTCGGCCGCCGACAAGCCCACGTTGCCAAAGCCCTGCACCGCCACCTTGGCGCCGATGAGGTCCAGGCCGATGCGGCGCGCCGCCTCGCGGCCGGTGACATACACACCGCGCCCGGTCGCCTTGACCCGGCCCAGGCTGCCGCCCAGGGGGATCGGCTTGCCGGTGACCACGCCGGTGGCGGTGGCGCCGGTGTTCATCGAGTAGGTGTCCATCATCCACGCCATGATCTGGGCGTTGGTGTTGACGTCGGGCGCCGGAATGTCTTGCTGCGGGCCGATGATGATGCCGATCTCGCTGGTGTAGCGGCGGGTCAGCTTTTCCAGCTCTTTTTGCGAGAGCTTTTTTGGGTCGACCCGGATGCCGCCCTTGGCGCCGCCAAACGGCAGGTTGACCGCAGCGGTCTTGATGCTCATCCAGGCTGAGAGCGCCATCACCTCTTCCAGCGTGACGTCGGGGTGGTAGCGCACGCCGCCCTTGCCCGGGCCGCGTGTCAGGCTGTGCTGCACCCGGTAGCCCTCGTGGTGGGCGATGGTGCCGTTGTCGAGCTCGATCGGCACGTCCACGATCAGCGCCCGCTTGGGCCGTTTGAGCGTCTCGATCCAGCGCGACAGCGGGCCCAGCAAGGGCGCCACCCGGTCGACTTGCGACAAGTAAGTGCCCCAGGGGCTGTCGTCAGTGGGGTTTACGTAGGAAAGCGTCATGGCGGGCAAGTCCGGTTGGGAGCTACGGTGGGCAAGCGGACCGGCGCTGCTGCTTGTGGCAACAAAGCCGGCCGTCTGGCGCCGAAATGTAGACCTTGGCGGACGGCTTGCGGCGGGTTATGCACCGATTGCATGATGAGCCGCAATGGGGGTATGGGCCGTGGCTACACTGAGGCGATGACGCTCATTCCTCCTGCCACCATCGCCTTCATCGGCGGCGGCAACATGGCCACCGCGCTGATCGGCGGCCTGGTCCGCGCCGGCCGCGTTGCGGCTGAAATATTGGTGATCGACCCCGGCGCCCAAGCCCGCGCACGGCTCGCCGCCGACTTTGGCGTGCAAACCGGGGCCGCTGCCGATGCCCGGCTGGACCAGGCGGCACTGGTGGTTTGGGCCGTCAAGCCGCAGTTGTTGGCTGACGCGGCGGCGCCTTGCGCGGCCTGG
Organism: Betaproteobacteria bacterium; assembly: GCA_025358155.1. Lineage (GTDB taxonomy): Bacteria > Pseudomonadota > Gammaproteobacteria > Burkholderiales > Burkholderiaceae_C > Pseudaquabacterium. The sequence continues at coordinate 145 of JANYKR010000080.1, read as the reverse complement.
GTGCGCGGCGCCTTGCACCTGAGCGTGATGGCCGGCATCCGCAGCAACACCCTGGCGCGGGCCATCGGCCTGGCGCCGGCTGATGCGCGCATCGTGCGCAGCATGCCCAACACGCCGGCACTGATAGGCCGCGGCATCGCCGGCC
>JANYKR010000078.1 GCA_025358155.1 Betaproteobacteria bacterium | reverse complement strand
CTTGGCCTGGCCCGTGGCTGGCATCAAGAAAGTGCTGGGGGTGGCGTAAGTGACGACCGCGATCACGCCCAATCTCAACTCGTCTTCAGCCAAGCGCTCCGCAAGCAACTCCAGCAGGGCATTCACCGGTACCGACAACCCGCGACACCTGCGCGCAATCCAGGCCGCCATAGTGCGGCCCATCTCCCGTGAGCAGCTCGACCGCGAGGCCGGCTGCAGCAACGGTCCCGACCTTGTGGCCGAGTTGCGTCGCCGTGGCCTCGACTTCCCCTGCACCCGGAGCAAGAAGCAGGACCGTGATCTGTTCGACCGCTACACCGGCGTGTATTACCTCACCGACAAAGACCGCCGCAGGCTCAATGACTGGATGCGCCGCCGCGCAGCCGGCAAGGGGCTGTCGTGATCTGCACCATCGACTGGTTCGGCCCGAACCGCCAGCCCTGCCCGCAGTGCGCTCGCCGCGCGAACGACCGCACCTGCGGTGTGACCCTTGATGCGGCCGGCAACGGCGTCGCCCATTGCTTCCGCTGCGAATACGTGGAGACCCACCGCCAACAGCAGACCGAGACTCACCATCGCGTCGCCACGGCGACAACCATTGCACCGATCAAGCATCTGGTTCTGTCCGCCTACGGTCGCGGCTTGTGGGCCGAATGCAATCCGCTGCACGGCATCGCCCTCGACTACTTGAACGCCCGTTCATGCGTGATCCCGCCTGAGGGCAGTCACCTGCGTTATCACCAGGCGCTGAAGCATGGCCCCAGTGGCTTCGTCGGCGTGGCGCTGGTGGCTCTGGTGACGGATGCCATCACCGCCGAGCCACTCACGCTGCACCGCACTTGGATCCAGCCCGACGGCAAGAAGGCCCCGCTCGACCCGCCGCGGATGTGGCTGGGTGGCCATCGCAAGGCCGGCGGCGTCGTACGCCTGTGGGCCGAGGACTTCGTGACAAGCGGCCTCGGCATCGCCGAAGGCATCGAATCCGCGCTGAGCCTTGCCCATGCGCATCAGCCGGTCTGGGCCTGCCTCGACGCCGGCAACATGGCCGTTTTGCCGGTCTTGTCCGGCATCGAATCGCTCTTGATCGCTGTCGACCACGATGACGCCGGCATTCGGGCTGCCGAAAACTGCGCCGCCAGATGGGCCGGCGCCGGCCGAGAGGTCGGCGTCGTGATGCCCGAGATCCACAAGACCGACCTCAACGACATTGCGAGGGCAGCATGACCGCGGCCGACATCAAGCGCCTGGTCGGCCAGGCCAAGACCATGAAGCGCGGGCGCACCAAGCCCCGCCTGGCGGCCGTGAACAACTCACCCGAGCCCCTGGTGACGCCTGAGTTCAGCGAAGACGCGCTGGCGCTGGAGTTCGCCACCCAGGCGGCCGACTCGTACCGTTGGACGCCAGGATTCCACTGGATGGCCGATGACGGTGTGGTCTGGGCCCGTGACGACGTCATGCGCCGCTACGACCTGGCACGCACCATCTGCCGCGATTCGGCCGCGCAGACGGACGATGCCGGTGAGGCAAAGCGCTTGGCATCCGCTCGCACCGTCAACGCGGTGCTGACACTGGCGCAGACCGACCGTCGCCTGGTGGTGCCGGCTTCGGCCTGGGACGCCGACACGATGGTGCTGAACACGCCGGGCGGCGTTGTTGACCTTTTGACTGCCACGCTGCGGCCGCGCGGGCACGACTACTTGACCCAGGCCGCTCGGGTGGCGCCGATGGATGCGCCGTGCCCGACCTGGATCAGGTTCATCGACCAAGTGTTTCTCGGCGACCGCGACTTGATTGAGTTCATGCGCCGCGCCATGGGCTATTGCATCACCGGCGACCGGCGCGAACAGGTCCTGTTCTTTTGGTACGGGCTTGGTGCCAACGGCAAGTCGGTGCTCGCCGAGTTCCTGCAATGGCTGGGCGGCAGCTACACCCTCAAGCTGCCGGCCAGCGCGTTGATGCAGTCCAAGGGCGACCGCCACCCGACCGAGCTGGCCCAGCTTCGCGGCAAGCGGCTGGCCGTATCGAGCGAGCTGAATGAAGGCGACTTCTTCAACGAGAGCTTGATCAAGGAATTGACGGGCGACTCGACATTGA
>JANYKR010000024.1 GCA_025358155.1 Betaproteobacteria bacterium | reverse complement strand
CCTGACGCACCGGCCGCCGCCTGATCCATCTTCGTTAGCACGATCCCAACCTATTTTTGAATCGAGAAACCCAAATGGCATTCGATAAAGACGCATTCCTGGCCGCTATGGACGGCATGTCCGTGATGGAACTCAACGACCTGGTCAAGGCCATCGAAGAGAAATTCGGCGTGTCCGCCGCCTCCATGGCCGCTCCGGCCGCCGGTGGCGGTGCTGCCGCGGCCGTGGTCGAAGAGCAGACCGAATTCAACGTGATGCTGCTCGAAGCCGGCGCCCAGAAGGTGCAGGTCATCAAGGCGGTGCGCGAACTGACAGGCCTGGGCCTGAAAGAAGCCAAGGACCTGGTTGACGGCGCGCCCAAGGCGGTCAAGGAAGCCATCCCCAAGGCCGATGCCGACGCAGCACTCAAGAAGCTGCTGGACGCCGGCGCCAAGGCTGAAATTAAATAATTCAGTGCTCGCCGCAAGGCGAGCGGCCGAGTTATTAGGGGGCTGGTCGGTTGACCAGCCCTTGGCTTTTGGGGCTAAAAGCCTTGACGGCTTTTAGCCTTTAGGGCTTCCCGCCCTGAAGAACACCTGCAAGCGTCTTTCGGGTTATCCTGTAAGGCTTTTCCAAGTGTTCTCTGAACCGACTGCAGAGAACCAGTTTGGTCGGACTCCGGTGCAACGCCGGGGTTGTCCGCCAGCGGCTGGTAGTGGCCAGCCACCAAGCTTCGGGCCGTCTCCCTCACAGTGCTGAGGGTGGGCGTGCGCCCGGTGCCAGTCGCCGACGAGACGCTTGCCCGGGCCCTGGCAGGCGTCATCGAAACGGAGTATCCATGGCGCAAGCAACCCCCTACAGCTACACCGAGCGCAAGCGAATTCGCAAGAGTTTCGGCAAGCGCGCGAACGTCTTGAACGTTCCGTACCTTTTGACCATGCAGCGTGAGGCCTATGTCGCCTTCCTGCAAAAAGAGCTGCCGCCGTCCAAGCGCAAGGCAGAAGGCCTGCAGGCCGCCTTTCTCTCGGCCTTCCCGATCGTGTCGCACAACAACATGGTCGAGATGAAGTTTATTGAGTACAACATCGCAAAACCGCCGTTTGACGTGCGGGAATGCCAGCAGCGGGGCCTGACCTTTGCTGCGGCCGTGCGTGCCAAGCTGCAAATGATCATCTACGACCGGGAGTCGCACCCGGCCAAGGTGGTCAAGGAGATCAAGGAGCAAGAGGTCTACATGGGCGAAGTGCCGCTCATGACCGACTACGGCTCGTTCATCGTCAACGGCACCGAGCGGGTCATCGTCTCGCAGCTGCACCGTTCACCCGGAGTGTTCTTCGAACACGACAAGGGCAAGACCCACAGCTCGGGCAAATTGCTGTTCTCGGCCCGGATCATCCCGTATCGGGGTTCGTGGCTTGACTTCGAGTTCGACCCCAAGGACGTGCTGTACTTCCGGGTTGACCGCCGCCGCAAGATGCCGGTGACGATCCTGCTCAAGGCCATCGGCCTGAACAACGAAGCCATCCTGGCCAACTTCTTCGACTTCGACAGCTTCCGGCTGATGGATGTCGGCGCGCAGATGGAGTTTGTGCCTGACCGCCTGAAGGGCGAAGTGGCGCGATTCGACATCACCGACAAGGATGGCAAGGTGGTGGTCGAGAAGGACAAGCGCATCACCGCGCGCCATGTGCGCTCGCTCGAGACCAACGGCACCCAGTTTGTCTCGGTGCCTGAGGACTACGTGGTGGGCCGCATCATTGCCCGCAACATGGTCGATGCCGATACTGGCGAGATCATCGCCAAGGCGAATGAAGAACTGACCGATCTGCTGCTCAAGAAGCTGCGTGCCGCGGGGGTCAAGGACATCCAGTGCTTGTTCACCAACGAGCTCGACCAGGGCGCCTACATCAGCCAGACCTTGGCGTCTGACGAGACGGCCGATGAACTGGCTGCGCGGGTGGCCATCTACCGCATGATGCGCCCCGGCGAGCCGCCGACCGAAGACGCGGTGCAGGCCTTGTTTGGCCGGCTGTTCTACAACGAAGACACCTACGACCTTTCGCGTGTTGGCCGGATGAAGTTCAACGCCCGGGTCGGCCGCGACGCGCCCGAAGGCGCGATGACGCTCAACAACGAGGACATCCTCGACGTTGTCAAGATCCTGGTGGAATTGCGTAACGGGCGCGGCGAAGTCGATGACATCGACCACCTGGGCAACCGGCGTGTGCGCTGCGTGGGTGAGCTGGCTGAAAACCAATACCGCTCAGGCCTCGCCCGGATCGAGAAAGCCGTCAAGGAGCGTCTCGGCCAGGCCGAGACCGACGCGCTGATGCCGCATGACCTGATCAACTCCAAGCCGATCTCTGCGGCGCTCAAGGAGTTTTTCGGTGCCTCGCAGCTGTCGCAGTTCATGGACCAGACCAACCCGCTGTCCGAGATCACCCACAAGCGTCGGGTCTCGGCCCTGGGCCCGGGTGGCTTGACGCGTGAACGTGCCGGCTTCGAGGTGCGCGACGTGCACCCGACCCACTACGGCCGGGTCTGCCCGATCGAGACGCCTGAAGGCCCGAACATCGGCCTGATCAACTCGCTGGCGCTGTACGCCCGCCTCAACGAGTACGGCTTTCTTGAGACGCCGTACCGCCGGGTGGGCGACGGCAAGGTCACCGACCAGATCGACTACCTGTCGGCGATCGAAGAAGGCAAGTACGTCATCGCCCAGGCCAATGCCTCGCTGAGCGACGACGGCACCTTGACCGATGAGCTGGTCTCGGCCCGCGAGGCCGGTGAGTCGGTGCTGACCTCGCCCGAGCGCATCCAGTACATGGACGTGGCCCCGGCGCAGATCGTCTCGGTGGCCGCATCCTTGGTGCCCTTCCTGGAGCACGACGATGCCAACCGCGCGCTGATGGGCGCCAACATGCAGCGTCAGGCCGTGCCGGTGCTGCGCCCTGAGAAGGCCTTGGTGGGCACCGGTGTCGAGCGCGTCGCTGCGATCGACTCGGGTACCGTGGTGACTTCGCGCCGGGGTGGCATCGTCGATTACGTCGACACCAACCGCATCGTGATCCGGGTCAATGACGCGGAAACCGTGGCGGGTGAAGTCGGCGTCGACATCTACAACCTGATCAAGTACCAGCGCTCGAACCAGAACACCAACATCCACCAGCGCGCCATCGTGCGCCGTGGTGACCATGTGGCGGCGGGCGACGTGGTGGCCGACGGTGCCTCGACCGACCTGGGTGAGCTGGCCTTGGGCCAGAACATGCTGGTCGGCTTCATGCCCTGGAACGGCTACAACTTCGAAGACTCGATCCTGATCTCCGAACGCGTGGTGGCCGAAGACCGCTTCACCTCGATTCACATCGAGGAGCTGGTGGTGATGGCCCGCGACACCAAGCTGGGCAGCGAAGAGATCACCCGCGACATCCCGAACCTGAGCGAGCAGCAACTGGCTCGTCTGGACGAGTCGGGCATCGTCTACGTGGGTGCTGAAGTGACGCCGGGCGACGTGCTGGTCGGCAAGGTCACGCCCAAGGGCGAGACCACGCTGACGCCTGAAGAAAAGCTGCTTCGCGCCATCTTCGGCGAGAAGGCCAGCGACGTGAAAGACACCTCGCTGCGGGTCGACCAGGGCACCAACGGCACCGTCATTGACGTGCAGGTCTTTACCCGCGAGGGCATCCAGCGTGACAAGCGCGCCCAGCAGATCATCGACGACGAGCTCAAGCGCTTCCGGCTTGACCTGAACGACCAGCTGCGAATCGTTGAAGCGGATGCGTTCGACCGGATCGAGAAGCTCCTGATCGGCAAGACCGCCAACGGTGGTCCGCAGAAGATCGCCAAGGGCACGGTCATCGACAAAGCCTACCTGGTCTCGGTCGAGAAGTACCACTGGTTCGACATCCGCCCGTCCGAGGACGAGGTGGCGAACCAGCTTGAGTCGATCAAGAACTCGCTGGAGCAGACGCGCCACAGCTTCGATCTGATGTTCGAAGAGAAGCGCAAGAAGCTCACCCAAGGCGACGAACTGCCGGCGGGTGTGTTGAAGATGGTCAAGGTCTACCTGGCCGTCAAGCGCCGCCTGCAGCCTGGCGACAAGATGGCCGGTCGCCATGGCAACAAGGGTGTGGTGTCCAAGATCGTGCCGGTCGAAGACATGCCTTACATGGCCGACGGCACGCCGTGCGACATCGTGCTCAACCCGCTGGGCGTGCCTTCGCGCATGAACGTGGGCCAGGTGCTGGAAGTGCACCTGGGCTGGGCCGGCAAGGGCATCGGCCAGCGCATTGGCGACATGCTGCAAGGCGAGGCCCGCGTGGCTGAGTTGCGCAAGTTCTTTGATGAGCTCTACAACCAGTCTGGCGGCAAGACCGAGAGCATCGACTCGCTCAGCGACGCCGAGGTCATCGAGATGGCGGGCGAGCTCACCAAGGGCGTACCGTTTGCGACGCCAGTGTTCGACGGTGCAAAAGAAGCCGAGATTCGCGCCATGCTCAAGCTGGCCTACCCGGACGACATCGCGGCCAAGAAGGGCCTGACCTCGACCCGCACCCAGGCCCAACTGTGCGACGGCCGCACCGGTGAGCCGTTCGAGCGGCCCACCACGGTGGGCTACATGCACGTGCTCAAGCTGCACCACCTGGTGGACGACAAGATGCACGCCCGCTCCACCGGCCCGTACAGCCTGGTGACCCAGCAGCCCCTGGGCGGCAAGGCCCAGTTCGGCGGTCAGCGCTTTGGCGAGATGGAGGTCTGGGCGCTGGAAGCCTACGGCGCGGCCTACATCCTGCAGGAGATGCTGACGGTGAAGTCTGACGACGTGAACGGCCGGACCAAGGTCTACGAGAGCATCGTCAAGGGTGAACACGCGATCGAAGCCGGCATGCCGGAATCCTTCAATGTCCTGGTCAAGGAGATTCGCTCCTTGGGCATCGACATGGAACTCGAACGCAACTGAACGACTTAGGTACAGGAGAAATACATGAAAGGTTTACTGGACCTGTTTCGGCAGTTCACGCCCGACGAACACTTCGACGCGATCAAGATCGGCATTGCCTCGCCGGAAAAGATCCGCTCGTGGTCCTTCGGTGAAGTGAAAAAGCCCGAGACCATCAACTACCGGACCTTCAAGCCCGAGCGTGATGGCCTGTTCTGCGCCAAGATCTTCGGCCCGATCAAGGACTACGAGTGCCTGTGCGGCAAGTACAAGCGCCTCAAGCATCGCGGCGTGATCTGCGAGAAGTGCGGTGTTGAAGTCACCCAGACCAAGGTGCGGCGTGACCGCATGGGTCATATCGACCTGGCCGCGCCCTGCGCCCACATCTGGTTCTTGAAGTCGCTGCCGTCACGGCTGGGCCTGGTGCTCGACATGACGCTGCGCGACATCGAGCGGGTGCTGTATTTCGAGGCCTATGTGGTGGTTGACCCGGGCATGACGCCACTGAAGAAGTTCTCCATCATGACCGAGGAGGACTACGACGCCAAGCGCACTGAATTCGGCGACGAATTCATCGCGCTGATGGGTGCCGAGGGCGTGCAGAAGCTGCTGGCCGACATGGACCTGGACGTCGAGATCGAACGCCTGCGTGGCGATTTGACCGGCTCCGAGCTCAAGATCAAGAAGAACAGCAAGCGCCTGAAGGTGATGGAAGCCTTCAAGAAGAGTGGCATGAAGCCGCACTGGATGGTGATGACCGTCTTGCCGGTGCTGCCGCCCGACTTGCGCCCGCTCGTTCCCCTGGACGGCGGCCGCTTTGCGACCTCTGACCTGAATGACCTCTACCGCCGCGTCATCAACCGCAACAACCGCCTGGCCAGGCTGTTGGAGCTGAAGGCCCCCGAGATCATCGTGCGCAACGAAAAGCGCATGCTGCAAGAGGCGGTGGACTCGCTGCTGGACAACGGCCGTCGCGGCAAGGCGATGACCGGCGCCAACAAGCGCGCGCTCAAGTCGCTGGCCGACATGATCAAGGGCAAGGGTGGCCGTTTCCGCCAGAACTTGCTGGGCAAGCGGGTGGACTACTCGGGCCGTTCGGTCATCGTGGTCGGTCCGACACTCAAGCTGCACCAGTGCGGCCTGCCCAAGCTGATGGCGCTCGAGCTGTTCAAGCCCTTCATCTTCTCGCGGCTGGAGGCGATGGGTATCGCCACCACCATCAAGGCAGCGAAGAAGGAAGTCGAGAGCGGCACGCCGGTGGTCTGGGACATCCTTGAAGAAGTCATCAAGGAGCACCCGGTGCTGCTGAACCGCGCACCCACGCTGCACCGTCTGGGCATCCAGGCGTTTGAGCCGGTGCTGATCGAGGGCAAGGCGATCCAGCTGCATCCGCTGGTCTGCTCGGCCTTCAACGCCGACTTCGACGGCGACCAGATGGCCGTGCACATCCCGCTGTCGATCGAGGCGCAGATGGAAGCCCGCACGCTGATGCTGGCCTCCAACAACGTGCTGTTCCCGGCCTCGGGTGAGCCGTCGATCGTGCCGTCGCAAGACGTTGTGCTGGGCCTGTACTACGCCACCCGCGACCGCATCAACGGCAAGGGCGAGGGCATGATCTTCTCCGACATCGTGGAGGTGCAGCGTGCGCTGGACAACCACGCGGTTGAAGTCACCGCCAAGATCGCGGTGCGGCTGACCGAGTGGGTCAAGGACAAGGAAGGCGACGGCTTCACGCCCGAGACCAAGCTTGTGGATACGACCGTCGGCCGTGCGTTGCTGTCTGAAATCCTGCCCAAGGGCCTGGCTTTTGCCAACATCAACAAGGCGCTGAAGAAGAAAGAGATCTCCAAGCTGATCAACACCAGCTTCCGCAAGTGCGGCCTGAAAGAAACCGTGGTGCTGGCAGACAAGCTGCTGCAGGCCGGTTTCCGTCTGGCCACGCGTGCCGGTATCTCGATTGCCATCGACGACATGCTGGTGCCGCCCCAAAAGCAAGGCCTGATCGAGCGCGCCGAGAAGGAGGTCAAAGAAATCGAGCAGCAGTACGTTTCGGGTCTGGTGACTTCTGGCGAGCGCTACAACAAGGTGGTCGACATCTGGGGCAAAACCGGCGATGAGGTCGGCAAGGTCATGATGGCCCAGCTGTCCAAGCAAAAGACCACCGACCGCCACGGTAATGAAGTGGACCAGGAGTCGTTCAACTCGATCTACATGATGGCCGACTCGGGTGCGCGTGGTTCTGCTGCGCAGATCCGCCAGCTCGCCGGCATGCGCGGCCTGATGGCCAAGCCTGACGGCTCCATCATCGAGACCCCGATCACGGCCAACTTCCGAGAAGGCCTGAACGTGTTGCAGTACTTCATCTCCACCCACGGCGCCCGCAAGGGCCTGGCGGACACGGCGCTGAAGACGGCCAACTCGGGCTACCTGACACGCCGCCTGGTGGACGTGACGCAGGACTTGGTGGTCACCGTGGTCGATTGCGGCACTGAAAACGGCTTCAACACCCGGGCCTTGGTCGAGGGCGGCGAGGTGATCGAGTCGCTGCGCGACCGGATCCTGGGCCGGGTTGCTGCGGTCGAAGTGATGCACCCGGAGACGCAGGAGTTGCTGCTGCCCGCCGGCACCATGCTTGACGAGGACGCGCTCGACATCCTGGAAGCTGCGGGGGTTGACGAGGTCAAGGTCCGCACGCCGCTGACCTGCGCCACCCGCTTCGGTATCTGCGCCCGTTGTTACGGCCGCGACCTGGGCCGCGGTGGCCTGGTCAACACCGGTGAAGCCGTTGGCGTGATCGCCGCACAGTCGATTGGTGAGCCGGGCACGCAGCTGACGATGCGCACCTTCCACATCGGCGGTGCAGCATCGCGAGCGGCGGTGGCCAACAGTGTCGAAGCCAAGTCGGACGGCATCATCGGCTTCAACCCGACGATGCGCTACGTGACCAACAGCAAGGGCGAGCTGGTGGTGATCTCCCGCTCGGGCGAAATCATCGTCTCCGACCAGCATGGCCGCGAGCGTGAGCGTCACAAGGTGCCGTATGGCGCCACGCTCAACGTCCGGGCCGACCAGCAGCTCAAGGCCGGTGTGGTGCTGGCCAACTGGGACCCGCTGACCCGCCCGATCATCACCGAGTTTGCCGGCAAGGCCCGCTTCGAGAACGTCGAAGAAGGCGTGACGGTGGCCAAGCAGCTCGACGAGGTCACCGGCCTGTCCACGCTGGTGGTGATCGACAGCAAGCGGCGCGGTGTGGCCAAGGTCATTCGGCCGCAGGTCAAGCTGCTGGATGCGCTGGGCCACGAGGTCAAGATCCCCGGCACCGACCACTCGGTGACGATCGGCTTCCCGGTCGGCTCGCTGATCCAGGTGCGTGACGGCCTGGACCTGGCGCCCGGCGAGGTGCTGGCGCGTATCCCGGTTGAAGGCCAGAAGACCCGCGACATCACCGGCGGCTTGCCGCGGGTGGCCGAGTTGTTCGAGGCCCGCTCTCCCAAGGATGTTGGCATCTTGGCCGAGCAGACCGGCACGATCTCCTTTGGCAAGGAGACCAAGGGCAAGGTTCGCCTGGAGATCACCGACCCCGAGGGCCACAAGCATGAAGAGCTGGTGCCCAAGGAGAAGAACATCCTGGTGCACGAAGGCCAGGTGGTCAACAAGGGTGAGTTGATCGTTGACGGCTCAGCCGATCCGCAGGACATCCTGCGCCTGCTGGGGGTCGAGGAGCTGGCACGCTACATCGTCGACGAGGTGCAGGACGTCTACCGCTTGCAGGGTGTGAAGATCAACGACAAGCACATCGAGGTGATCGTTCGCCAGATGCTGCGCCGCGTGCAGATCAGCAACCCGGGCGACTCGACCTACATCCTGGGCGAGCAGATCGAGCGCTCGGAGTTGTTCGACACCAACGACCGCCTGCGCAGCGAGGGCAAGCTGCCGGCCACTTACGTGGACGTGCTGCTGGGCATCACCAAGGCCTCGCTGTCGACCGACTCGTTCATCTCGGCCGCGTCCTTCCAGGAGACGACCCGGGTGCTGACCGAGGCGGCAATCATGGGCAAGCGCGACGAACTCCGGGGCTTGAAGGAGAACGTTATCGTGGGTCGCTTGATCCCGGCCGGCACCGGCATGGCTTACCACCAGGCGCGCAAGGTCAAGGAAGAAATGGACGACACCGAGCGCCGCGCGATTGCCTTGCAGGAGGCCGAAGAGCTGGCCGCCGTGCAAATGGCAGCGGTGGACCATGCGACCGAAGCGGGTGCTGCCGACAACGCAGCCAGCTGATCGGTAGTCCCGTCAAAGCGTTTGCACTTGGCAAGCGCTTTGACCGGCAAGGGCGGCTTCGGCCGCCTTTTTCAATTCCGGATCAGCTCAACCGCTTGACCTCGCCCGTCAGGGCCTCCAGACCCGGCCACGCCGCCGGCGTGGTGATGATCAGGCCGTGCGCCAGCGCGGGCCGCGCCAGATCGAGCAAGGCGCGGTCTCGGGTGAACAGCCAACGCGCGGGCAAGCGCCAGGCCAGGTCAATGAAGATCTGGTCGTCCGGATCGGCGCAAACAGGCACCTTGCCGAAGGTCGGTGCCGCGCAGGGCAGCAAATGGCAGGCCGCCTGCGCATCGGCCAGCACTTTGGCGGGCGCGGCACACCAGCGCGCTGAGGTGGGCCGGTGCAGCACGTCGGTGAGTTCGTCGAACATCGCAGGCGTGCCGATCCACTGCAGGCGCTGCTGGGCCAGCGCCTGGCGCAGCAGCTGCGTGCGCGGGTCATGGAAGGCCCATAAATCCAGCACCACATTCGTGTCCAGCACAACAGTCCGGGCCGCCGCCGCGGCGTCGAGCGGCCGTCCGGATGGCCCAGGCATCAGCCATTGCTTGTCGTGATCGTCCAGGTTGTCTATACTCATGGGCTTTTCGGCAATTCTTGCGCCTGCATCGTCTGGGCGCCCAACCAAGCGGATGCCGGGTACTGGCTACTGGGTACTGGCTACTGGGTACTGGCGCCGTGTCCCGCATTGTGGCGAGGCGCGGCGCCGTTTGCGCTTTCCGCAGCTGGGCCCCTGTCGCAAGCGTGGTGCGCATGCCGAACTGGCGCGCTAAAAATCGCGCCGAACCTGCGTGACTTCAAACGGGAACAAGTTACTACCATGCCAACCATCAATCAGCTCGTACGCTTCGGCCGCCAGGTCGAGGTCGTCAAGAGCAAATCGCCTGCGATGCAGAACAGCCCGCAGCGCCGGGGTGTCTGCACCCGGGTCTACACCACCACGCCCAAGAAGCCGAACTCGGCCCTGCGGAAAGTCGCCAAAGTGCGCCTGACCAACGGTTTCGAGATCATTTCTTACATCGGCGGTGAAGGCCACAACCTGCAAGAGCACAGCGTCGTGCTGGTGCGCGGCGGCCGGGTCAAGGACTTGCCCGGTGTGCGCTACCACATCGTGCGCGGCTCGCTCGACCTGCAAGGGGTCAAGGACCGTCGCCAGTCGCGGTCCAAGTACGGCGCCAAGCGCCCCAAGAAGGCCTGATCTCAGGTCTTCGAAGCGGTTGTCACAAGCGGCGAGTCAAACCGCCCTGTGATTTTTGCGGTCAGCCCGGGCAAGCAGCCCGAGGGCAGCCGAGTAAGCGTTGGGTTTGTTGCGTAACCCAATCGGTGCGGGCCAGATCGTCTTGATCGGCCCGGTCACCCGCTGAAGCACCTAAAGGAATCGAAATGCCACGTCGTCGCGAAGTACCCAAGCGCGAAATCCTGCCTGATCCCAAGTTCGGGTCGGTGGACTTGTCCAAGTTCATGAACGTCGTCATGGAGTCGGGCAAGAAGGCCATCGCCGAGCGCATCATCTACGGTGCACTTGAGCAGGTCGAGAAGAAAGCCGGCAAGGACCCGCTGGAGATCTTCATGGTCGCCATCAACAACGTCAAGCCGATGGTCGAAGTCAAGTCACGCCGTGTCGGCGGAGCCAACTACCAAGTTCCCGTGGAAGTTCGCCCCGTGCGCCGGATGGCCCTGGCCATGCGTTGGTTGAAGGAGTCGGCCCGCAAGCGCGGCGAGAAGTCGATGGCCGCACGTCTGGCCAACGAGCTGCTCGAAGCCAGCGAAGGCCGTGGCGGCGCGATGAAAAAGCGCGATGAAGTCCACCGCATGGCCGAAGCCAACAAGGCGTTCTCGCACTTCCGCTTCTAAGCTTTTCCCCTCAAGCCTTTCGGCCGCCCCACCCGGGTTTTCACCAACCCGCGGGCGGCCCCTGTATTTGGAGCAACACCATGGCCCGCCAGACCCCCATCGAGCGCTACCGCAACATCGGCATCTCCGCGCACATCGACGCCGGCAAGACGACGACGACCGAGCGCATCCTGTTCTACACCGGTGTGAACCACAAGATCGGTGAAGTGCACGACGGCGCCGCCACGATGGACTGGATGGAGCAGGAGCAAGAGCGTGGCATCACGATCACCTCGGCTGCGACCACCTGCTTCTGGAAGGGGATGGAGCTGGCCTACCCCGAGCACCGCATCAACATCATCGACACCCCCGGCCACGTCGACTTCACGATTGAAGTCGAGCGCTCGATGCGGGTGCTCGACGGTGCCTGCATGGTGTACTGCGCCGTGGGCGGCGTGCAGCCGCAGTCCGAGACCGTCTGGCGACAGGCCAACAAGTACAAGGTGCCGCGTCTGGCCTTTGTCAACAAGATGGACCGCACTGGCGCCAACTTCTTCAAGGTCATTGACCAGATGAAGTCGCGCCTCAAGGCGAACCCGGTGCCTATCGTGATCCCGATTGGCGCGGAAGAAAACTTCACCGGCGTGATCGACCTGATCAAGATGAAAGCCATCATCTGGGACGAGGCTTCGCAGGGCATGAAGTTCAACTACCAGGACATCCCGGCCGATCAGCTCGAAGAAGCCAAGAAGTGGCGCGAGAACATGCTCGAAGCCGCCGCTGAATCCTCAGAAGAGTTGATGAACAAGTATTTGGAGTCGGGTGACCTGTCCGAGGACGAGATCAAGCTCGGCATCCGCACCCGCACCATCGGCGCTGAAATCCAGCCGATGTTTTGCGGCTCGGCCTTCAAGAACAAGGGTGTGCAGCGCATGCTCGACGGTGTGGTTGACTTCATGCCGTCGCCTGCCGACATCCCGCCGGTGCCTGGCACGGACGACGATGACAAGCCGGTCGTGCGCCACCGCACCGACGAAGAAAAGTTTTCGGCACTGGCCTTCAAGCTGATGACCGACCCCTACGTCGGTCAGCTGACCTTCGTGCGCGTCTACTCGGGCGTGCTGAAGTCAGGCGACTCGGTCTTCAACCCGATCCGTGGCAAGAAAGAGCGCATCGGCCGGATCCTGCAAATGCACGCCAACCAGCGTGAAGAAATCAAAGAGATTTTGGCCGGTGACATTGCCGCTTGCGTGGGCCTGAAAGACGTGACCACGGGCGAAACCCTGTGTGATCCGTCGTCAATCATCACGCTCGAGAAGATGGTCTTCCCTGAGCCGGTGATCTCGCAGGCGGTTGAGCCCAAGACCAAGGCCGACCAGGAGAAGATGGGTATCGCCTTGGGTCGCTTGGCGGCTGAAGACCCGTCGTTCCGGGTCAAGACCGATGAAGAGTCGGGCCAGACCATCATCTCGGGCATGGGCGAGTTGCACCTTGAAATCATCGTTGACCGCATGAAGCGCGAGTTCGGTGTCGAGGCCAACGTCGGCAAGCCGCAAGTGGCTTACCGCGAAACCATCCGCAAGACGGTGTCGGACGTTGAAGGCAAGTTCGTTCGCCAGTCCGGCGGCAAGGGCCAGTACGGTCACGTGGTTTTCAAGGTTGAGCCGCAGGAGCCAGGCAAGGGCTTCGAGTTTGTTGACGCCATCAAGGGCGGCGTGGTGCCGCGGGAGTTCATCCCGGCGGTGCAAAAGGGCGTGATCGACTCATTGCCCAACGGCGTGCTGGCCGGGTTCCCGGTGGTCGACGTCAAGGTCACGCTGACCTTCGGCTCGTACCACGAGGTGGACTCGAACGAAAACGCGTTCAAGATGGCCGCTTCGTTGGGCTTCAAGGACGGTTGCCGCAAGGCCTCGCCGGTGATTCTTGAGCCGATGATGGCGGTCGAAGTCGAGACGCCTGAAGACTACGCCGGCTCGGTGATGGGTGATTTGTCATCTCGTCGCGGCATGGTGCAAGGCATGGACGACATGCCTGGCGGTGGCAAGGTCATCAAGGCAGAGGTGCCGTTGTCTGAGATGTTTGGCTACTCGACCACGCTGCGCTCGATGTCGCAAGGCCGCGCCACCTACACGATGGAATTCAAGCACTACAGCGAGGCCCCGAAAAACGTGGCCGAGGCCATCATCACCTCGCGCTCCAAATAAGCGCGGGCAACAGTTTCAGCATTCCAAGCCGGTCTTCGGTGCCCGGGTGTCATCGATGATGACCCCGGCCAGCTTGCTGCCCGCGGCGGGCAACGCGCTGGAGACCTTAAACAATTCACGGGCAACGCTCTTTATCCAGACGGAGATTGAAAATGGCAAAAGGTAAATTTGAACGGACCAAACCCCACGTCAACGTGGGCACGATTGGCCACGTCGACCACGGCAAGACCACGTTGACGGCAGCGATCACCAGCGTGCTGGCGAAGAAGTTCGGCGGCGAGGCCAAGGCCTACGACCAGATCGACGCAGCGCCGGAAGAAAAAGCGCGTGGCATCACGATCAACACCGCGCACGTCGAGTACGAGACCGCGAACCGCCACTACGCGCACGTTGACTGCCCGGGGCACGCCGACTACGTCAAGAACATGATCACCGGTGCTGCGCAGATGGACGGCGCGATCCTGGTGTGTTCGGCCGCCGACGGCCCGATGCCCCAGACCCGCGAGCACATCCTGCTGGCGCGTCAGGTGGGTGTGCCGTACATCATCGTCTTCCTGAACAAGTGCGACATGGTGGACGACGCCGAGTTGCTTGAGCTGGTCGAGATGGAAGTTCGCGAGCTGCTCGACAAGTACGACTTCCCGGGCGACGACACCCCGATCATCCACGGCAGCGCCAAGCTGGCGCTCGAGGGTGACACCGGCGTGCTGGGCGAGCAAGCCATCATGAAGCTGGCCGATGCACTCGACACCTACATCCCCCAGCCCGAGCGGGCGGTGGACGGTGCCTTCCTGATGCCGGTTGAAGACGTGTTCAGCATCTCGGGCCGCGGCAC
>JANYKR010000004.1 GCA_025358155.1 Betaproteobacteria bacterium | reverse complement strand
AGGCCTGTGCGAGGACCGCGAGCTAAGCCCCCCGGTCGACGTCGTCCCGGTAGATCGCCTCGCGGCGGTCACCACGGGAGGTGACGTGGTAAACCGCGCCGGGGAACTCGATGCGCAGCGGGCGGGACATATCGGGAGTCTGGCGGGAAGGGGAGGATGGGAGACCTGACCCCATGGTCTGACCCGGTGCTGCATGGTCCCCGGAAGGGGAGGATGGGAGACCTGACCCCACGGTCCCTTGACCCCACGGTCCCTATGGGGCTGGATACAGAGGAGCACGATCAACAGGATGACAAGGTGTGCCGATCTGGATATATCGACGCGGACGAGGTCTGGGTTGGGGGAGCGCGGCACGGAAGCTATCTCGGTGATTCGCACGGGCTGAACGCGGAGCCACGCGGTCGGCGTCGCAATGGAACGACGTGATCACGGGTCAACGCCTTGGACAAGCGCGCTCTCCTCACCGATGATCTGCGCGCACTCAACCCACTCCAAGGAATAGAACGCATGAACGCCTCATCGCTTCGCCTCGTCGCCGGCATCGTGCTTGGCGGCTTCATCTGCAGCGGTCCGCTGCTAGCCGGGCAGCCCGACCCGTTCGCCGGCAACAACACGGTCTACCCGGATGCGAAGGAGTGGAACGGACCCACGCGCACCAGCAATTACGACTATCCGTCGGTCGCGCCCGTCGCCAAGTGGCTCGCGGTTCGGCCGGGCGGCACATTGACGGTGAAGACGGCGCCGCAGTACGTGGCGGCGGTGAAGAAATTCATCGAGGCCGACATGTCCGCCCTCGTCAACGATCCGCTCAAGTGGTCGCCGCAGACCGCCGGCTGGTTCGACATGCCCTGGGGCGGGCAGGGCACGCCGATGGCCAACGGCAAGATCGATCCTGAATCAGGCCGCGAGATGCTTCTGGGCTCCTACACGGGGCAGATCCTGCAGCCGTCGTCGTATCCATCGGCGCCGCCGAAGACCGCGTTCCAGAACCACGCGGTCGTCTACTACAACGACGTGGCCGGCTACCAGCTCGGCCGCATCTGGAAGGATCCGTTCCACCCGAGCCTCGCCGACGCGCAGTTCCCCGAAGGCTCGATGGTCGTCAAGGTCGAGGGCGTGAACCTCACCGACGACGAATGGCCGATCCTGAAGAACAGCTCGATCTCGCACATCTACCGGCCGACGCCGGCATCCGTCACGAACGAGCCGGATCCCACCAAGCGAGTCCCGATCGTCACGCCGCTTCGCTTCCTGCAGATGGCGGTGCGGGTGAAGGACAGCATCGCCTCGCCGGCGACCGGCTGGGTCTTCATCGCCTTCGCGTACGACACGCGCTCGCGCGGCGCCACGCCGTGGGATCGCGCGCTGCCGGTTGGCGCCACTTGGGGCAACGACCCCGAGCTCGCGAAGTTCCCCGACGGCCGCGGACCAAACGGCCAGTTGAAGGAGACCTGGATCGCCGACGGCCTGCCCAAGTTCATCACGGACGGACTCGGCTGGGGCGGCCGCCTCGCGGGGCCGCTCGACGTGGGCGTGCGCCACAACGTGATGACGGTCTCGGGTAAGCGCTACGTCGACGGCAATTCGTTCCCGGCGAGCGCCTGCGTGAGCTGCCACGGTTCAGCGCAGTACCCGTTCGTCGCCAACCTCTATCCGTCACCGAACATGGTGTTCCCGGAAGACGGCGGCCAGTTCCTGTTCTTCGATCCGGGCTCGCCGCTCTGGGGGCAGTGGTGGCAGAACCGGCCCGGCAGCCAGGCGATGACGGGCAAGGGGCGCAACGGCATCGTCGGCACCGACTACGACATGATGCTGACCTTCGCGCTGATGCGCGCCAACGGCTCGGCCGACACCGACGCCTTCATCCGCCATCGTCTGGCGGGTCACTGAGCGAGCGGGGCCGCGCTGTTGTCGCGGGCCGATGCCGGTCCGCCACCGAAGACCGATCGATCAGCCCAGGGCTTGCGCCCGCCGCGCGGCGATGCGCTCTGACCAGGCCGCGGCGCGCTGCGCCTCGGCCAGCGCGGCGGCCGCATCGAAGGCCGCGGCGGCGTCGTGCCGGCGCCCTGGGAGCGCCGCGAGCGCCGCGCCCTTCTCCGCCAGCAGCAGGCTCTCGAATTGGCGCTCGCCATTGGCCGCGATGCGCTTGCGCTGAATCTCGAGGCGCTCGAGCGCGAGCGTCTGGCGCCCGAGCTTGCCGAGGATCTCGGCCTCGAGCGCGGTGAACCACGGCTGCCAGTTCTCGAAGCCGGTTTGGGCCCAGCCGTCGAGGCCGGCCTGCACGTCGACGAGGCCTTCTTCCCAGCGCCCTTCGCCGTGAGCGCGGGCCCAGCCGCGCGCGAAGCGCGCCATCGCGATGAACTCGGGGAAGCCAAACTGGCTCGAGAACTCGATGCAGCGCTCGGCCATCGGCAGCGCCTCGGCCACGTCGCCGCGCATCACCGCGGTGTTGAAGTTCGCGAGCATCGCGAAGCCCATCGTGTGCGGCTGGTTCAGTCCCTCGGCCAGCTGCAGCGCCTCGGCCGCCATGCGGCGCGCCGCATCGGCGAAGCCGAGCACCTGCAGCGAAAGCGCGAGGTAGAAGCGGCCGAACACGCCGAAGTCCATCAGGTACACCGGATACAGCGCGGCGTCGCGCTGCGGCTCGTAGAGCGAGGTCGATTGCGAGAGATGGGTTCGCGCGATGTCCGCCTGGCCGAGGTGAAAGCGCACCATCCCAGCCATGTTGTTCGAGGCCATCGCGGCTTCCGTATCCCCAGGGCGCAAGGCCGCCGCCGCCAAG
>JANYKR010000324.1 GCA_025358155.1 Betaproteobacteria bacterium | reverse complement strand
TTCGCCGACCGCCTGCGGCAAAGAAGCAGGCGGAAGCTGCAGCGTGGCCGCCAGCTCGGTGCGCGCATCGAGCAATTGCTCTTGCGCAAGGGCCAACTGATTGCGCGCGCGCT
Source organism: Betaproteobacteria bacterium (assembly GCA_025358155.1). Lineage (GTDB taxonomy): Bacteria > Pseudomonadota > Gammaproteobacteria > Burkholderiales > Burkholderiaceae_C > Pseudaquabacterium. The sequence goes on along the minus strand of JANYKR010000324.1, from coordinate 3,368 downwards.
CGGCTTCAACGGTGGCGATGTTGGCATCGAGCTTGGTATCTTCACCGGCAGCGCGGCGCTTCTGAATCGCCGCGGCGGTGTCGTCGAAGAGCCTGCCGGCTTCGGCCTCCAGCGCGACACGCTGCTGCAACGCCAGCACGCGATGGAAACGCTCGGACGCGGCTGTGCGGGCGACTCTCCGCGCATCCTCGATCTCCGAGCGCAGCGCCGACAAAGCCACGGCGGCGGCATCGCGGCGGTGGCCGCGCTGGCCGGCGATCTCCAATGTCTGAGAAATCCCGGCGCGCCATTCGCGCCACGACTCGGTGCCGAGCCCGGCCTGCGGCACCGAACGCCGCGTCTGATCAAGGGACAACTGCGGGTTGCTGGACAGCAGTGCGTTGGCGTCGGTTTGAGCGCCTTCAGCGGCAGCGAGCTGTGCCTGCTTGGTTCTCAGCGCCGGGTTGACCGAGTCAACCAGCGCCAAAACATCTTGCAAGGTGAGGAGTCTCAGTGGTACCGGTCCGGCGGCTTGCACAGGCGACGGCGGATTCGCGGTCGGCTGAGCCTGACCCGCGAAGGGGATGAACAGAATGGCGCTGCTCGCAACCGCGGCAGCTGCCATCGCGATGGCATGCGCCAGCGTCTTCGATCGCATCGAACTCTCCTTGTTGTGGGAAACAACAGACCGGAAGAATTCGGCGAGAGTCGGTGCTACGCGGGGGTGGTGTGCGTGGTGGGACGGTCTCGCCGAATCAGGCGGCGAGAGTCCATTTGGGGCGTTCGATCAGGACGGGGATGTGGGGCGAGTGGCCGTTGACGAAGGTGCTCGGCACGGCTTGCGGTGCCAACTCGATGTCGCACCGAAATGACACCGGCACCAACGGCTGCGCGCAACTGATGTGGCAGTAGTCGCAATCCAGGTCTTCATCGGCAATCGAGGTCTTCTTGTCCGGCGTGGCGTCGCCTGAGCACTGAAGCGACTTGCCCTGGTGCTTGTGGCCGTGGTGCCCGAAGTGGCTCACGCCCGCACCTTGCTCATGCTGGCAATAGCTCGCGGCTGCGCCCCAGGCGAACTGGAATGGCAGCCACAGCAGCAGCACGATGATGAGCAGGCGAGACACGGACGAAGTGTAGCGATGATCGCGTGACGGAATGAAGATCGCCTCAGACGTCGCCCTTTGCCGTTGGCGCGGTCGAGCGCGTGTTGACCATGAATGCAATCGCCACCGCCACCACGACCGTCAGCTGCGCCAGCAAAGTCTGCAGCGTGGGGCGAATACCGAGGATGTCGATGCGCGGGAACGCCACCGGGCTGGAATGAACCCAGCCGGCTTCCTGCAGGCCGGCGATGCCCTTGCCGGCGAGCACCACGGCCAGGACAGCCACCAGCAGCGAACTCGCGGCGAAGAACTTGCCGAGGGGCAACCTCGCACTTGTACGCAGCAGGATCGCCGCGATGATGCCCAAGATGACCACGCCCGCCGCCAAACCGGAAAGCAGCGGCATGAGCCGATTGGGCCGTCACCGTCATGTCGCAGACGGGGTCCTTTACCGATTGAGGTGCTTCAGGGCAGGCCGCGTCAGCCTTGGCTTCAAAGCAGCAAGACGGCGCTGCCGGCGGGGATGCATCCGACGGCTGTCGCGCCAGTGCTGGGTGGCTGGTTTCGTTCATCGTGTTCTCCTCCTGTCGCCAGGAATGCACAAAGCATTGACTCCGTACCCGACCCCAGAGTCAAGGACTTTCTTCGATGACTCTGAACATCCCCCGAATCACTGACCATCGGATGACTCGGCCGCGCGGCTGACGTCGGAGTGGAGACCATCCGCTACTACCAGAAACGCGGGCTCTTGCCCGTACCCACCTCGGAAGGATCTGCATCTTCTGCATGCTCCTTGCCGTCCGTCATTGACTGCTTCATGTCGTCGGAGCCTGCGGCACCTTTCTGCATGTGGTCCATCGGCATGCTGGCGGCTGGGGCCATGGGCTTGGCGGTTTGCGCTTGCGATGCGGCGACAAGGGACAGTGCCGCCACGGGGATGAGGACCGCGGCACGGATGGCTTGAACAAATTTTGAGTTCATCGTGATCTCCTTGGGTGAATTGGCTACTTGAGGCTAGACAGGCCGGCAGCGGTGGCTTGTAGGGTGCCACCGGAATCGGCCGTAGTCGGTCGACCGATCGCCCTGTAACGCACCACCCGCTAACGTCGCGGGCTCGAATACCCAGCCCGCAGTCATGCCCCGAGTGCAAGCTGCAATAGGCCTAGCCCCTTTGGGCAGGAGGATGGGAAGGGACGACACGGGCGTCGGATCAATCAACCATGAGAGTGTGCATATACTTGTGAGATGCGCCGGTGGTTCACAGTCCTCCTGATCGTTTGCCTGACCTTCGATTTTTCGTTGGCGGCAAACTGCATCATGTGCAGGGAAACCGACGGTGCCGTTTACGGCTTGTCGGGGGCAACGGTTGCCCGAGCGGACCAACCTGCCAAGGCGTCGGTAGCAGTGGCTAAGATCGGCCGGGCCAGCAAGGACGACGATTGCGACTGCAGGCACTGCCAGCTGGACTGCGCAGTGACACCGTCGACCGAGCAGCCCGTGCTGGTGAATGGCCCACTGCCGGGGATCGTGCCGAGTGAGCCCGCCTTCCATGAAAGCGTGCTCGCGTTTCGGCTCGAACGTCCCAAATGGCGCGCCGCCGCGTGAGTCGGCGGGACTTTTTAACCATGATGTAGATCGCGACACGTCCCGTCGATTCGCCTGTTTGTTGCTCGTTCGACAACATGGAGAATACGATGCGGCTTGCGCTGGCATTGGCTGTTTTGCTTGCGGCAGGGGCGCTTGGCGTCCATGCCCAACCGGCCCCCGTTCTGGGCCAGGAAACTTCGACCGCGGTGCGCCGCCTGACCTTGGCGGAAGTCTTGGCCCTGGCCGAAGAAACCGACACGGCACTGCGAGCCAAGCGCGCCGAGCTATCGGCGGCGGAAGGCGTGCGCGCCGATGCGGGAGCTTTCCTCTACAACAATCCTCAAGCCTCGATGGAACGCACCCGGCGTTCCATCCCGCAGGCGGGCATGCCAGGTGAACAGCGACACGAATGGAGCGCCGGGCTGTCGCAGACGCTTGAGATTGCCGGCCAACCTGGTCACCGGCGCCGAGCCGCTGCCGCCGTGCTGGAAGCGCGAAACGCGGAGATCGAGGATATGCGGGCACGGGCACGCTACGAAGCCGCTGCACAGTTCCACCGTCTACTCTCACAGCAAAACCGACTTCGACTGGATGAACAAGCCCTGCGCCTGTTCGACAGTACGGCACTCGCTGTGTCCAAACGGAAAGCGGCCGGCGAAGACACCCGGCTGGATGCCAACGTCGCCACCGTCGAGGCCG
>JANYKR010000303.1 GCA_025358155.1 Betaproteobacteria bacterium | reverse complement strand
GTTAAAGAGTTGCTGGGTCAGCATCGGTTGGGTCAGGAACGGGGTCTTTGGCAGGCATAAACGGGCGGCGAGCAGCTGCCTGGCCGCCTGCCGCACCGCCGCGCCGCCGCGCCGGCTTACTTCACGATTTCGTAGCGCACGCCGCGGGTGACGCTGATGATGGGCACCTGCTCGGCGTCGTAACCGGCCGGCTTGCCGCTCTTGTCGTTGGCACGGCGGAAGCTGAAGGCGCCGGTGGCGCCGGTCCACTTGACGGTCGGCAACACGTCGCGCAGCGCCGCGCGGTCCTTCGCCAGGTCACCGCTGAGCTTGATCTTCTTGATCGCCGCCGCCGCGATGTGCATCGCGTCGAAGGCCTGCGCCGCGAACTGGTCGGGCGGCGACTTGAATTGCTTCGTGAAGTCGACGATGAAGGCATTGTTGGCCGGCGCCCGGTTCTCGATCGACCAGGGGCTGCCGATCCACAGGTCGTCGGAGGCGCCCTTCGCCAGGTCGAACACCTTGACCGAGTTCATGCCATTGCCACCGATGAAGGGCATGGTCAGGCCAAGTTGGCGGGCCTGCACCATGATGGGGGCACCCTCGGCCAGCAGCGCCGACAAAACGATCGCATCAGAGTTGGTGGCCTTGATCTTGGTCAGCTGGGCCTTGAAATCGACGTCGCCCTTGGCGAAGCTCTCGGTGGTCGTGACCGGGATCTTCTGGCTCTCCAGCGCCTTGACAAAGTTGTCGTAGCCGCTCTTGGTGAAGACGTCGTCATTGCCGTAGAGCACCGCCACCTTCTTGACCTTGGCCTGGCGCACGGCGGTGCTGATGGTCACCGGCAGCACGTCGGCCTCGGTGACCGAGTTGCGGAAAACGTAGTCGCCGATCGAGGTGATGCCATCGGCAGTATTGGATGTGCCGAAGACCACGATCTTGGCGGCCTGCGCGATCGGGTCGGCCGCCTGGGCCGAGTTCGACAGGGTCGGGCCGAACAGCATCAGCACCTTGTCCTGGAAGATCAGCTTCTTGAAGGCATTGATCGCCTCTTCCTTCTTGCCCTGCTCGTCCTCGATGACCAGCGTGATCTTGTCGGCGCCGAGCGTGCCCGAGGCATTGATCTGGTCAACCGCCAGCCGAAAGCCATTGCGGATGCTGTTGCCATACTGCGCCGCACCGCCCGACAGGGCTTCGGCCACGCCGATCTTGATCTCGGCCGCCTGGGCGGCAGTGCCGAAGCCGGCGGCGCCGATCAGCAAGGTGGCCAGGGCGATCCGGCGGGCGGGAAAAGAAGGCATCACGGGCAAACTCCGTCAGCAGTAAAAGGGCGGATCTTAACGTCAGCGACCTGACCCAGCCGATGTCGGCAAGCCGGGCGCGGCGGGATGCGGCACTCAGCTGCCAGCGACCTTCATGCGCTCGAACAACATCGAGCCCACCGTCTTGCCGCCCGAGGTGTAGCGGTCGGCGCCCACGGCCACGATCTGCTTGAACATCTCGCCCAGGTTGCCGGCGATCGTCACCTCGTGGACCGGGTGCACGATGCGCCCGCCCTCGACCCAATAGCCGGCCGCGCCACGCGAGTAGTCGCCGGTGACGTAGTTGACGCCCTGGCCCATCAACTCGGTGACAAACAGGCCGCGCCCGAGCTTCTTCAGCATCGCGTCCAGGTGATCGCCGGGCTGGGTGAGCCGGCTGGTCAGGGTCAGGTTCTGCGAGCCGCCGGCGTGGCCAGTGGTCTTGAGGCCCAGCTTGCGGGCCGAGTAGGTCGACAAGAAGTAGCCCTGGGTGACCCCCGCCTCCACCGCCCGGCGCGCCCGGGTGCGCACACCCTCGTCGTCAAACGGCGCACTGCCCTTGCCTTTGCGGATCAGCGGGTCTTCGTCGATGTCGATGTGCGGGGACAGCACTTGCTGGCCGATGCAATCGAGCAAGAAGGTGGCGCGGCGGTACAGCGCCCCACCACTGGTGGCCTGCACGTAGGCGCCCAGCATGCCAGCGGCCAGGGTGTTTTCGAACAGCACCGGCACCTCGCAGGTGGGCACCTGGCGGCCCTTCAGGCGCGACAGCGCCCGCTCGGCGGCGTAACGGCCCACCGCCTCGGGCGAGGCCAGGTCCATCGCGTCGCGCTGCGAGCTGTACCAGGCGTCGCGCTGCATGTTGGCGCCCTTGCCGGCGATAGGCGCGACCGAGATCGAATGCCGCGAGCTGGCATAGCCACCGCGGAAGCCCCGGCTGTTGCCGGCCCAAAAATGCGCCTGCTGTGCCGAGGTGCCGCCGCCCTCGCTGTTGCTGATGCGGCGGTCGGTGGCAAAGGCTGCGTCTTCGCAGCGCTTGGCCAGGTCGGCCGCATGCTCGGCGTCCAGCGCCCAGGGGTGGAACAAGTCCAGGTCGATCGCCGCCACATCGGGCGTGACCAGTTCATCCGCCTCAGGCAGGCCGGCGGCCGGGTCTTCGGCAGTGAAGCGGGCGATGTCAAACGCCGCCCGCACCGTTTGTGCCAAGGCCTCGCGTGAAAAATCACTGGTGCTGGCATTGCCCCGCCGCTGACCCGCATAAACCGTGACGCCCAACGACTTGTCGCGGTTGCGCTCGACGTTTTCGATCTCGCCCTTGCGTACCGACACCGACAAGCCGGCGCCTTCGCTGACCTCGGCGGCAGCATCGGTGGCGCCCAGGTCCTTTGCAATCGCCAGCGTGTCGTCGATGATCTGCTGAAACTGCGCACGGTTGAAGGCAAAACCCTGGGAAATCGTGGAACCGGACATGTGGAGGCGTCAAGGCGTAGGTGGGCGACAATGATAGCCATCCCCCTCGGGTCAGCGCCGGGCCCTGCCCCGCTGACCCGTTCCCCCCGGGGGGACGGTTGCCGCCCGACGGCGGCCCTTGGGGATGATCAACCGCCATCGGCCATGCGCCAACGACCTGAAGAACCCACCGACGACGTCGCCCTGACCGGGACGCCGCCTGCCGCGCCCATCGTCTACCAGCCCGAGCGGCCGAGCAAGACCAAGCGCAAGCAGCATGCCCACCAGTTGCAAGACCTGGGCGAGGCGCTGGTCGAGTTGCCTGCCGGCCGGCTGGCCGCCACGCCGATGCCCGAGACCTTGCGCGACGCGATTGCCGAGTACCACCGCACCCGAAGCTTCGAGGGCAAACGCCGCCAGCTTCAGCTGATCGGCAAGCGCATGCGCAATGCCTCCGAGGCGCCGCTGCGCGAGGCGGTGGATGCTTTCAAGCTGGGCTCGGCCAAGGACACGCTGGTGCTGCACGAGGTTGAGCGCTGGCGCGACGAACTCGTGTCTGACGACGAGGCCATGACCCGCTGGGCCCAGACCTACCCGAAAAGCGACCTGCAGCAGCTGCGCAGCCTGCTGCGCGCTGCCCGCAAGGACGCTGCCGCCGCGCCCGAGCAACGCAACGGCCGCGGCTACCGCGAGCTGTTCCAGTTCATCAAGCCCTGGCTGAAGCAGGAGATCAACCCGGGACCCAGGCTCGGCAGCGATGGCGAATCCGCCAGCCAAACCGATGACGAGGAGCCAGGCGATGAGTGAGGCCACTGCGGCGCAGGCCATGCCCGAGTCGCCGGACCATGAGCCGGTCAAGATCGGCCTGGTGTCGGTCAGCGACCGCGCCTCGGCCGGCGTCTACCAGGACAAGGGCATCCCGGCGCTGCAGGACTGGCTGTCCAGGGCGCTGAAGAACCCGATCACTTGGGACACCCGGCTGATACCCGACGAGCAGGACGGCATCAGCGCAGCGCTTTGCGATCTGGTGGATGTGGCCTGCTGCGATCTGGTGCTGACCACCGGCGGCACCGGCCCGGCGCTGCGGGATGTGACGCCTGAAGCCACGCTGGCGGTGGCGCACAAGGTGATGTCGGGATTTGGTGAGCAGATGCGCCAGATCAGCCTGCGCTTTGTGCCTACCGCGATTTTGTCGCGCCAGGTGGCGGTGATCCGCGGCAAGGCGCTGATCATCAACCTGCCCGGCCAGCCCAAATCGATTGCCGAGACCCTGCAAGGCCTGCCAGACGCTCAGCCCCCGGTGCACGGCATCTTTGCCGCCGTGCCCTACTGCATCGACCTGATCGGCGGGCCGTACCTGGATTGCGACGGGCCGTTGTGCAAGGCCTTTCGGCCCAAGAGCGCAGTCCGGCCGGCCAAGGGCTGATTTTCTCGGCGCCCCACGCTGCCAGCACGAACTGCCGCCACGAACGGCGCCACACCGGCGCCAAATTCGCGCCCTACTTGACCAGCCGGTTCAAACGCTCGGCGTCGAAGTTCTCGGTCCTGTGGGCATCCTGCGGTACACACTCTCGGCCGGGCAACTCACGCGCACCGGCGGACAGGGTTTCGATGGCACGCCAGAGCAGCGCAATCTGGTGCTCCTGCCCGGCGGCGTTGTCGATCAGGCCCTTCATCGCCTGGGCCACCGGGTCGTCACCCTGGGTCACGCCGTAGGCTGAAAAGCCCATCTTGGCGGCCACCGCCTCACGCGCCGAATCAGCATCGGCCTGGATGATGCGGGCCAGGTTGCCCACCGCCGTGGCGCCCGCCGGTACCGGCTTCATCACCACCGTGCCTGAGCCCACCCGTGCGCCGTCGCCCACCGTGAAGCCGCCGAGCACCTGCGCGTTGGCGCCCACGATCACGCCCCGACCCAGCGTCGGGTGGCGCTTGATGCCTCGGCCCAGCGAGGTGCCGCCCAGCGTCACGCCTTGGTAGATCGTGCAGTCGTCGCCGATCTCGGCGGTCTGGCCGATCACGACGCCCATGCCATGGTCGATGAACACCCGCCGGCCCAGCGTGGCGCCGGGGTGGATCTCGATGCCGGTGAAAAACCGCCCCAGGTGCGACAAAAACCGCCCCAGCCAGAGAAACCCGCCGCGCCAGGCCAGATTCGCCCAGCGGTGCCAGATCACCGCATGCAGGCCGGGGTAACAGGTGAGCACCTCCCACATCGAGCGCGCAGCGGGGTCGCGCTCACGGATGCAGGCAATGTCTTCACGGAGGCGGCTGAACATGGGGGTTTCCGGACGTTGAATACCCAGTGTATGACGGTCCGCCGAGGCTTGCTGGCCAGGTCACTGGCAACCGGCAAGCCCTCAGCCGCGCTTGCCCACCGCCCGCGCAATGCCGCGCAGGATGTGCAACTCCTCACGGGTCAGCCGGGCGCGGTTGAGCAGTTGCTGCAATCGCGGCATCAGCCGGCGCGGCACCGCCGGGTCCAGAAAGCCGATCTGCTCCAGCACCTGCTGCCAGTGGTCCAGCGCGCCGGCCACCTCCACGCCGTCTGCCAGCACCGGTGCGGCGGTGCGCGCCAGCACGCGGTGGCCGCCCAGCGCGCAGCGCCAGTCATAGGCGATCAGTTGCACCGCCTGCGCCAGGTTGAGCGAGCCGTAGTCCGGGTGGCTGGGGATGCTGAGGCAGGCATGGCAGGCCCAGACGTCCTCGTTGCGCATGCCAAAGCGCTCGCTGCCAAACACAAACGCCACCCGCTGGCCTTGCGTGGCCACGCCGGCCGCCAGGCCGGGCAGGTGCTCACGCGGCGCAAAGGTGGGTGGACCGAAGTCGCGCGGCGTCATCGCCGTGGCACAGGCGGCGGTGATGCCGTCCAGCGCCTCGGCCAGGCTGCCGACGATGCGGGCGCGCACCAGGATGTCGGCCGCCCCGCTGGCCATCGCCACCGCTTCTTCATGGCTCAGCACGTCGGCAAACCGCGGCGCCACCAGCACCAGGTCCGAAAAACCCATCACCTTCATAGCCCGCGCCGCAGCGCCCACGTTGCCCGGGTGGCTGGTGTTCAACAGCACGAATCGGGTGCCGTCGGTGCTGGGCAAGGGGCTGTTGGCGGTCACGTGCGGGTAAACTCCAGGGTTCGGCGGCTCATTGTCGGCGGTCGTTTTGTCGCGACCCCGGCGTCGGCTTCGTCCACGTTCTTTATTTCAGCCAGCCACACTGTCAGCCACACTGTCAGCCACACAGTCAGCCACACAGTCAGCCAGTGACACGGCCGGCTACCCTGCCCGCCGCGGCGTTGGCAGCCGGCACGCCCCACACCGCCCCGTCAGGACGATCCATGTCGCAATCTCTGCACCCCATGCTCAACATCGCCATCAAGGCCGCGCGCGCGGCCGGGGCGATCATCAACCGGGGGTCGCAGGACCTGGACCTGCTCAAGGTCACTGCCAAGGGGCCGAACGACTTCGTGTCCGAAGTCGACCAAGCGGCTGAATCCGCGATCATCGAGACCCTGCTCACCGCCTACCCGGGCCATGCGATTCTGGCCGAGGAGTCCGGCCGCGAGCACGGCGCCCAGAACAGCGAGTTCTGCTGGATCATCGACCCGCTGGACGGCACCACCAACTTCTTGCATGGCCTGCCGATGTACGCGGTGTCGATCGCGCTGGCTTTCCGGGGTGTGGTGCAGCAGGCGGTGGTCTACGACCCGACCCGCAACGACCTGTTCTACGCCTCGCGCGGGCGCGGCGCGTTTCTCAACGACAAGCGCCTGCGGGTGTCCAAACGCACCCGGCTGGCAGACTGCCTGATCGGCACCGGGTTCCCCTTCCGCAAAGGCGACAACCTGCAGCGCTACCTCAAGATGTTCGAGACGGTGATGTCGGCTTGCGGCGGTCTGCGCCGCCCGGGTGCCGCCGCACTCGATCTGTGCTATGTGGCGGCAGGCTGGTACGACGGCTTCTTCGAGACCGGCCTGAGCCCCTGGGACCTGGCGGCTGGCTCGCTGATCATCACCGAGGCCGGTGGCCTGGTGGGCAACTTCACTGGCGAGGCCGATTTCTTGTTCCAGCGTGAAATCGTCGCCGGCAACCCCAAGATCTACGGCCAGCTGGTGGCCCTGCTGGCGCCCTACACCCGGGTGATCAAGGAGGATGAGCCGACCGACAGCCTGAGTGGAATGGTGCATGCCGCCGCCCGCAGCGGCGCCGCACCGGAAACGGCGCACGTCCCGGCCGCCGCGTTGGCGTCCAGCCTTGCCGGCGCCGCAGCCGACACCACTTTCCCGACCGGCAGCGAAGCGGCTGACGCCGCTGCGGTTGATGGCGCCGCAGCCGAGCGCGAGCGCAAGCCGGTGCGCATCCGCAAGACCGACGCGCCGACCGGCATGGCCCTCGGCAATGCCCACGGCAATGCGGGACCAGGCTACGGTTCTGGTCCGCGACGCGACAACGACCGGCCTCGCGGCCCGCGCGCCGATGCCGGTGAGCGCCCTTGGGGGCCCCGCCCCGATGCCGGTGATCGGCCGCGTGGCGGGCCGCGCCAGGACGGCGAGCGCGAGCGCCCCGCCGGCCCGATGCCCGGCCGGCCACTGCCGGTCAAACGCTGAGCAGCAGCCGCTGCCGGATCAGTCGCTGGTCTGCAAGCCCAGCCGCCAGACCCGGGTGGCATTGCTGAACATCGACGGATCGGCCAGCACGGTGCCGTCACGCGCCAGCCGCAACCAGGCCTGGGTGTCATGTGAACCGCCGCGCACCGGGTCGCGGCTGCGCTCGGACACCAGCCAGGCATGCAGACGGGCATAGAGCTGCGGATGGCGGTGACGGCTCCAGGCCAGGCCGACCAGATCGGCATAGCCCTCCTCACGGCGCAAGGCCTGCGACCAGACGCTGGCCTGCCGCGATTCGACAGCCGGGCCGGGACCTGCGGACACGCCAGCAGCGGGCTCCGTCGCCTGAAAGCCGGCCGGTGGGTGCGCAAATTCACCAGCGAGGTAGCGCTCGCAATGACCCAGCTCATGGGCCGCCATCAGCTCCAGCGCGGCGTCCAGCAGGTCGGGCGGGATCGCATCCAGCGTCTCTTGCGCCACGGCATTGCCGCGCAGGGACAGCACCAGTTTGCAACGGCCGTCAACAAAAGCCACGGCCAAGGGGGTGTGCCCCGGCAAGGCTTTCGGCTGCACGATGATGTCGAGCGGAAAACCAGTGGCGCGGGCAAAGTCCAGCACTGGCGCGATGGCCTGTAACCAGCGCTGCTCCAAGGGCAGCAGCGCTGAGGTGGGGCCATGCGCCTGGCTCGCCGCAAGGTCACCCCCAAGCCCGGCCCGACCTCCAGCCGGCCGATCAGAAGCCCAGCAGTCCGCCACAGACAACGCCGCCAGCAACACAACCCCAAAAATCTTGCCCATGGCAGCATGCCTCCACACCGGCTATTCGGCAGCGTGGCAATCGACTTGAGCGGCCTGAGCCCGGGCGGCGGGGCGCAGCAAGCCGGTCCCCCTGGGTGCTGCGCAGTCCCCAGAGCGATGGGCCTGCGGCCAGAAACAACGGCCTGGCCCGTCGTTCCCGGTAGGGCGCTGCAGCGTTGGCGCCCGCCAGGCGGCCTGCTGCGGCCGCTTGACAAGCCTGTCCATGTACATACACTGTCCATGCCCGATCGGGGCGCTCGGGGGGATCAACATGGCAGCGGTTGAACGCATCGTGGTGCAGGCCACAGCACAGGACAAGGCGGCGTTTGCGGCCAAGGCCAGACTGCTGGACATGCCGCTCTCCGAGTTGATGCGGCGCGGCGCGTTTGCCTACCAAAGCGGCGACACCGATGCCGAACTCGGCGCGCTGGCCGAGGCCGCCAAGGTCGCCGCCGACCAAGCCGGAGCCGCCATCGACGATGCAATCGACTTCATCGAGGCCAGCAACCGCCGCATTGCGGCGATGGAGGCCGCAGCCGCCCAGCCAGTCAAGCCTGCTGGCCGCCTGCCCAGCCGCAACGCCGCGCGCAAGGCGGCCTGATGGGGGTCACCGACAAGGTCTGGGGCGCGCTCACGGCAATGATCAAGCTGGAGGACAAGGTCAACCGGCAGGCCGAAGCGATGAAGTCTCAGCAGCAAAAAATCGAAGACCTGACCGGACGGGTGATCCGGCTGGAGGCTCATCTGGAACTGCTCACCACCGCAGCGATGGTCAAGCGGCTGCAGGGGCCTCAGGGTTGAGCTGAGCCTGGTGCGGTCGATTGATCAGTCCAGCGTGACCGCAAGACCTGCGGTATCGAACGAGATCATGTTGGCCAGCACCCCGCTGCGGATGTTGTCGACCATGCGCTGCAGCGGTGCCTCGGCCGCGCGGCTGTCGGGTGGCGATCCGGCCGTGCCAGACAGCGCGGCGGCAAACACGATGGCCCAGGGCGGACCGGCCAGTCGCGACTGCTCCACCAGCGCGGCAAAACTCGTCAGTTCGTCCAGGCCTTTGTCGACACACATCAGCGGCGTCAACTCACCGCCGTGGCCTTGCTCGAAGGCCAAACGCTGCGCCGCTGTCGGCTCGCTGCCCGGCTCGGCGCCGGCAAAGACCAGCAACAGGCGCTGCGGCTCGGGCTGGGCCCGCGCTGCGGCCAACAAGTCGTCAAAGTGGGTGATGTTCATGGCAAAGGCTCAGTGCAAAAGGTTGTGGGATGGAGGTTCAGGCACAAAGATTCAGGGCTACAGGTGCGGCGCCAAAGGCGGGTGGCCGGCAGGAGCCGTACCGGGCAGCGGTAAAGCTGTCGGTGCAGGCCCATGCCAGTGCAGTGTTCCACCCAGCGTCGAACACTGCACTAGAGCACCGGCGCCACGCCGCGCCGCTCGCGCATCGCACGGCCAACGGTGGCCAGCGCCGGCTCGTCGAGCAAACGGGCCGCGAGTGGCAGCAGTTCGGCGTCCTCGCGGGCGATGTGTTGGGCGTACAGGCTGAGCAGCGGGTCCACGTCGCTGGCCATCAGGGGCTGCGGCTGTCCAGCGGCAAGGGCTTGCAGCAACGGCCGCAAGCGCCGCCAGAGCGCTTCGAGCTGGCGGTGATCGGCCGTCAGGGCGGCGACCAGCTCGCGGATGCAGACAGCATCCGAGCCGGCCATGGACTCGATCAGCGCAGGGAACAGGTCGTTTTCTTCGTCGGCATGGTGGTCGGGCGCGGCAGTCTCGAAATAGCGCAGCACGGCGGCTGCAGCGCTGCGGGCGTCAGCGTCCACACCGTGCGCGGCCAGGTGCGGCACCAGCCGACGCAGCGTTGTGCATTGCCGCTCGACGCGGTGGTGGCAGGCGGACAACATCTCGAGCGGCACTTCAAATCCGCCGCTGGGCGCACTGTGGCCGGGGAACGGTGGGTTCATGACGGGATCCTGGTTGCAGTCGGGACCGTGCTGGGTCTCAAGCTTCGGGTTTGAGGGCAGCGCGGCGGCGTGACACGGGCGCACTGACGGGTTGGCGGCCTGCAGCAACTCGGCCGGCAAAAGCGACGGCGGGCTGATCTGCTGGCACCACCGGCCCACTGATGTCGGCCAGCGTGACGCCGTCGAGCACTTCAAAATAGGCCGCCAGTGCCGCGCCAAACACCGATTTCAGCCGGCACACCGGCGTCAGCACGCAAGCGTTGCGGGAGAGGTCGAAGCATTCGACCAACCGGAAGTCGGTTTCGCTGCGGCGCACCACCTCGCCCACCCGGATGTCGGCGGGCTGGGGCAACAAGCGCACGCCGCCGCCTCGGCCGCGCGTGGTCTCGAGCAGACCCTGGCGCGCCAGGTCGTTGACGACCTTCATCAGGTGGTTCTTGGACACCTCATGCTGCGCTGCCAGCTCGGCGATCGTGACCAGGCGGCCTGGGTGCGCCGCACAGTACATCAGCACACGCAGGCAGTAGTCGGTGTAGTCGGAAAGTCGCATGAGGCCCTTAAAGATGCATCCACGGTATTGCTTTAAACACCACACCGTCATAACATGCACATGTTGTACATCTTAACGCAAACCCGGCCTACCGCAAGCGCGCACTGCCCGACAGTCCCCATGAAACCCAGCCCTCTGCCAATCCATACCTCTGCCGCCGGGCAGCCTGCGGTGCCAGCAGGCTGGCCAGTGCTGCGCCTGGGATTTCGACCGTTCTACCTGGGCGCGGCGGTGTTTGCGGGCCTGGCGGTACCGCTGTGGCTGGCCTTGTTCCTGGGCTGGGTGTCACTGGACCTGGGCGTGGCACCGCTGCTGTGGCACGCCCATGAGATGTTGTTCGGCTTTGGCGTGGCGGTGATCGTCGGCTTTTTGCTGACTGCCGGCAAGGCCTGGACCGCCTTGCCCACGCCGCGCGGCGCCGCCCTGGGCGCCTTGGCCGGTGTCTGGCTGGCCGCCCGACTGGCACCGCTGGTGGCGCCCTATGCGGTCTACGCGGCGCTGGACGTGCTGCTGCTGCCTGCGGTGGCTGCTGTGCTGATCCATGTGCTGCTGCGGGCCAACAGCCGGCGCAACTTGCCGCTGGCGGGCATCCTGATCGGGCTGGCAGTGGCGAACGCGGTGTTTCACCTGGCGGTGCTGGGGTTGCTGGACCTGGCGCCGATGCGGGCCTTGCATGCCGCTCTGGCCCTGATCGTGATGATCGAGTGCGTGATGGCTGGCCGGGTGATACCGGCCTTCACCAATGCCGCCACGCCGGGGCTGAACCTCAAGATCAAGCCTCGGATCGAGCAGATCACGCTGGCCTTGACCGCGTTGGCGCTGACGGCTTGGGTGATCGGCGCGCCAGCCGTCATCACCGCAGGCGCGTTTGCTGCGGCCGCCGCGGCGCACCTGCGTCGACAAGGGTCATGGCAACCTTGGGTGACACGGCAGCGCCCGATCCTTTGGATCTTGCAGGCCGCGTATGCCTGGATTCCGGTCGGTTTTGCGCTGCTGGCAGCGGCGCAGCTGGGCTGGCTCAGTGTTTCGGCGGGTGTGCATGCGCTGGCGGTGGGCGCCACCGGGGGCCTGATCATCGGCATGCTCACCCGCACCGCGCGCGGCCACACCGGCCGGCCGCTGGTGGCCTCACGCGCCGAGGTGCTGGCCTATGGGCTGGTGATGACCGCGGCCGTGCTGCGGGTGCTGTTGCCGATCGTTGCGCCGCAATGGCTGGTGCTGTCGCTGCTGAGCGCGGCACTGGCCTGGAGCGCTGGCTTTGCCAGCTACCTGGCGGTCTTCACGCCGTGGCTGGTGAGCACCCGCCTGGACGGCAAGGACGGTTGAGTCGCCTTCCCTGTCGGCCTGGCGCTCTGGCCCGGGTACCCGCTCCCACCTTCCCCTTCCCCTTCCCGTTCCCTTGAACCAAAGGATCTTTGATGAACACCACCCTGACACCCTCCCTGACACCCACCGACATCAGCACGCTCGACCTGCGTTTGATCAGCCCGCGTGAGCGCCACGCGCTGATCTTTGCCCGTTTCGACGCACTCAAGACCGGTGAATCGCTGCAACTGGTCAATGACCACGAGCCTCGGCCGCTGCGCGCCCAGTTCGAGGACCGTGCACCCGGCCAGTTCAGCTGGTCCGCGCTGGAGGCCGGCCCGGCGCAATGGCGCATCCGCATCACCCGGCTGGCCACCGCCGCATTCACCGCCGGCAGCAGCTCATGCTGCTCGGGTGGTGCCTGCTGCGGCTGAGCCGGTGTTGACCCCGGCCTTGAAGCGCTGAAGCCCGAGTGCCATGACCTTCGTCGTCACCGAGGCCTGCATCCGTTGCAAGTACACCGACTGTGTGGACGTCTGCCCGGTCGATGCGTTTTGCGAGGGGGCGAACTTTCTCGTCATCGACCCTGACGAATGCATCGACTGCGCGGTGTGTGTGCCCGAATGCCCGGTAAATGCGATCTACGCTGCCGAGGACGTGCCCGGCGACCAGCAGGACTTTCTGGCCCTGAACGCTGAGCTGGCAAAGGTCTGGAAGCCGATCACCATGACCAAAAAAGCACTGCCGGACGCGGACGATTGGGCCAAGGTAAACCACAAGCGCGGAGAGTTGCTGCGCTGAATGATGAGCTGCGCTGCGTGATCACCCGCGCCGCGTAATCACCCGCGCCGCGCGGTGCCGCGCGGCGGTCAGCGTGTCAGGCGTCGCCGCCTGGCGAGTCCGGCAGCTCAGGCACTGCTGCGGCGTCAGGTCGGCCGTCATGCACCGGCGTTGAGTCGAACGGCCCGGTGCCGCTGTGGTCGGCATGCGAGGCCGGCACAAAGCTGGCGCTGCGCAGGTCAAACACATGCACCTCGCCGTCTTCGATCACGTAGTGCCAGCCGTGCAGCTTCAAGCGCCCTGCCTCGACCCGCTCGCGAACCATCGGGTAGCCCATCAGCCGCTCGAGTTGCAGCACCACCGAGCGCTGCTCGGTGCGCTTGAGCGCCTCGGGCGTCACCTGGACCGGCAGCGCGGCCTCACGGCCCAACGCCAGCCAGGCGGCCAGGTGCACCGCCTGGGCCGGAACCTCCTCGTACAACGCCCGGATGCCGCCGCAGTGGCTGTGGCCGCAGACGATGATGCGCTCCACGCCCAGCACCAGCACCGCGTACTCGATCGCGGCCGCAGTGCCGTGGTAGCCCACCCAGCGCTGGGGTTCTGAGGCGCCACCGCGCTCGGCGGGGCCGGGGGCGGCATCGTCGAGAAAGCCGCCATGCGGTGGCACAAACGCGCCCACGTTGCGGATCATGAACACCTCGCCAGGGCCGGCACCGGTCAGCAGGTAAGGCAACAGGCGCGAGTCGGAGCAGCCGATGAACAGGATGTTGGGGTGCTGGCCGTCCTGCACCAGGTTGCGGAACTGGCCCTCGACAGCGGGGAAGTGATCGTCGTGAAAGCGGCGCAGCCGCTGCAGCAATTCGTCAGGCATGGTGCCAAGCATGGGCTAAGCAGTGCAGCACGTCGCGCTGGCTGTCACTGCAGCAAGGGCGTGTCAGCGGCGTCCAGGGCGACGCCTTCCACCACGGCCTGGCCAGCCAGCAATTGCAGGCATTGCCGCAGCGCCGTCACCCAGGCTTGCTGGCGCAAGGCCATCTCCACCGCACCGCGAACAGCCTCGAAGGGCTGCGGCACGCCACCCTCACGCTGCAACACCTCCACCACATGCAGGCCAAAGCGGCTGTGCACCAGGCGCGGCAGCACGCCCACCTCGACATGGCCAAACAGTTCACGGGCAAACTCGGGCGCACAGTCGTCGGGCTTGAGCCAGCCCAGGTCGCCGCCCTGCTCGCCGCTCGGGCAGTTGGACAACTGGCGGGCGGCGCGGGCAAAGGCTTCACCTTCGACATGGGCGGCAGCGCCGTCGTGGCAGCGCACATCCAGCAGGCAGGTCTCGGCACGGTTGCGCAGGGCCACCACGTCCATGCCGGGTGTCACGGCAAACAGGATGTGGCGCACCCGCACCTGCTCGCCCGTGCGGTAGCGCGCCGGGTGGGCAGCATGGTGGCGCCGACAGGCCTCAGCCGAAGGTTCGGGCAAACGAAGTTCACGCTCAAGCCAGGCATCGATGGCCGAGGACGCGGCCTCGCTGACCACCCCGTCGGTGGGCGCCACATCCGCAGCATCGAGCAAGCCGTCCTGCATCGCCGCCTGGCGCAGCAATTCGGTGCAGGCGCGCTGGCGCAAGACCTCGACGGGCAAAGGCTCGTCCGCAGTGTGGAGAGCCACGCCGTTGATGCGGGCAATGGTGGGTGTGGGCGACGATGCGGGCAAGGCCGGCGTCGGACGGGGCACGGCGCCGACCTGTCCGGTGTCGGACACGGTGCTGAGGTTCACTGTTTCAACGAGCATGGTGGGCAACTCCGATGGGTCAGATGCCGGCGCCGGGCTGGCGCGGCTGGTTGTGGCTGGCCGGCACATTGAGCCGACGGCTGCGCACCACCTGGTGCGGACGGAACAAGAAGCCCACCGTGGCAAACCCGCTCCACACATGCACCAGCCGGCTGAACGGGAACAGCAGGAAGATCGTCATGCCCAGCAGCATGTGCAGCTTGAACTGCCAGGCAATGCCGACCAACACGCTGGCGTCGGGCTGCAGCGTGGCAATGCCTTGCAGGTAGCCGGCCAGGATCAGCATGGCGTGCGCATCCTGCCGGTGCTCAAACGACACCGGCAGCGTGATCAGGCCGATCACCAGCTGCACCCACAAGATCAGCAGAATGGCGATGTCGGTACGGTGGCTGGTCAGGCGGATACGCGGGTCGAAGATGCGCCGGTACAGCAACAAGCTCAGGCCAACAAAACAGACCAGGCCGGCCAGACCGCCCGAGACGATGGCGACCATCTGCTTTTGCGGTGCGCTGATGAGGGACTCGTACATCCAGTGCGGCGTGAGCTGGCCAGCCAGGTGGCCAAAAAACAAGAACAGGATGCCGACGTGGAACAGGTTGCTGCCCCAGCGCAGCGTGCCGGCGCGCAGCATCTGCGAGGAGTCGCTCTTCCAGGTGTACTGGTCGCGGTCGAAACGCGCCAGGCTGCCCATGAAAAACACCGACAGGCAGATGTAGGGGTAGACGTTGAAGAAGAAGTTGTGAAGGTAGGCGGTCATGCGGACGCTCCTGTGTTGTCGCCAGCAGTGCGGCGAACCAGGTGTATGGGTTGGGGCTGGCCCGGCTTGGCCTGGCCCTTGGACGAACAGCCGTCAAACACGACGGGCTCGGCCCAGGCTTCGTCCAGTGGCATCTCTGCCGGCGGCGCGACCGCTTTGGCTTTTTCACCCGCCAACTCGATCAACGCGCCCAACACACTGGCGTAAGCGCTGCCGTGGTGTTGCAGCGCGCCGAAGATGGCGTTGAAGATGTGGCTCATCTCGCCCAGAAAAGCGCGGGCCTCGCGCGGCGGTTGGGTCGAGACAAACTCCAGCACGGCGGGCAGGTAGTCGGGCAACTCGCCCTCGGCCAGCACCAGACCGGCTTTTTCATAGGTCTGGCCCAGGTCGATCATGGCCGGGCCACGCTCGCGTGAGTCGCCGTGCACATGTTCGAACAGGTGCAGCGAGGTGGCGCGGCCGCGGTCGAACAACTCGACATAGTCCGACTCGACTTGCAGCGCATCGCTGCGCGCCAGGCTGAGCATCAGCGCGTCCAGCTCGGCACGGCGGGAAGGTGGCAACGCCGCCTCGGTCGCCAGCAGGTCGGCCATCTCGGGCAGGTCGGCGCGCAGTTGGGCATCAGGGTAGCCCAGCAGCGCGGCCAGCACCCGCAAGGTCTTGGCCATCGGCTTGGGGGGGTTGAGTGTCAGCATGCTCAGACCTCCGCCTTGATCGGGATGGTGCGCTTTTTCTCGCTGCCAAACAGACTGGTCTCGCTGGTGCCCTCAGAACAGCCATTGCCAAACGAAAAGCCGCAGCCGCCGCGCACGTTGAAAGTGTTCTCGGCGTATTCGCGGTGGGTGGTGGGGATCACGAAGCGGTCTTCGTAGTTGGCAATCGCCATCACCTGGTACATCTCCTCGACCTCGGCCTGGGTCAGGCCCACCTGCTGCAGCACCGCCAGATTCAGGCGCTGGTCCACATGCTTGTCGCGCTGGTAGGCGCGCATGGCCAGCATGCGCTCCAAGGCGCGAACCACCGGTGCGGTGTCGCCAGCGGTCAGCAGATTGGCCAGGTACTTGACGGGGATGCGCAGCTGGTTGACATCGGGGATCTCGCCGTTGGTGCCCACATGGCCGGCGTTGGCCGCCGCACTGATGGGCGAGAGCGGCGGCACGTACCAGACCATCGGCAGCGTGCGGTACTCGGGGTGCAGCGGCAGCGCCACCTTCCATTGCACCGCCATCTTGTAGACCGGGCTGTTGCGGGCGGCGTCCATCCATTTGTCGGGGATGCC
>JANYKR010000298.1 GCA_025358155.1 Betaproteobacteria bacterium | reverse complement strand
AGGCCTTGAACTGCTCGGCGTCTGGCAGCGCGTTTGCCCAAGCTGCACCAGCGTGCTGCGAAAACCGTGCGGATTGAAGTACGGCAACCCGGCGGCTGTAAAGGCCTGCTGGAAGATGGCGCGGATCGGTGACGCCGTGCTCCAGTGCATGCGCAACAGCCCAATCGCCTCGAAGTGGCGCGACAGGCCGATACCGATTTCGGTGCAAGGGAACAGCGGGTCGTCGTTGCCCCACAGCTTGTCGGTACGCAGGTAGTTGATCCAGCCCACCACGATCTGCCGCATGTCGTCGCCAACCGGGAAAAAGAAGGTGGTGAAGCTCTTGCTGAACTTGGTTTTCACGTCGCGCGCATCCTGAAACACGCTGCCGGCCACCAGGTCCACATGCTTCAACTTGATAGAGGCCAGCGCCATGTCGCGGGCACCGGTCAGCAGCGCAAAGGCGACCAGGGCGCGGTTGCGCCGCTCGATCTCGGTGATCGTCGGCATCCTCGACAAGGTGTGGCGGGGGTTGTGCATCGTCATGGTCTTGGGCTTCCTGCTTGAAGTCACTGATATCGGAGATCTGTGGGCGCTCGCCTACTTGCCCTTGGCGAGCTGCGCCCTCATCCACTCCTGTGCCTGCTTGTTCTCCTGCCGCAGAGATTCGATCTCGGACGGACTTAGGCGATTTGTGCTTGGCAAGGTAGCGGGCTTCGGACTGGGTGAGCGCGTCGAACCCATAGCCGGTTGCGGCGCGGAAGGCGGGTTCGACATCGGGGTAGCGGTCACGGACGGTTGCCAGAAGTTCGGGGGACGGCGCAATTTTGGCGCCAGCGCGGCCATGTGCGTCGGCCGAACTCAGGGCGTGCACCGTCGCATGTACCAGCACTGGTGAATCTCCAGCGTCGGCCTCGGTGTCGTCGGGCAAGCCTTGAGCTCGACGCACTGGCACTCGGCGCATGACCCAGTGGCGCGCAGGCCATCACGATCACGTTCAACGAGGGAATCGGCCAGTTTCCGGGCGTCGGTGGCGGCGAGACCGCGCGTGGTGAACGCGTCGACGCGGGCCTGATGCCGGTGCTGCTCGGCATTGGTCAGGCCGGGCTGCGACCGCGGCGCCTGTTCCTCAACCGGATGGCCTTCCGTGCGTACCAACGTGCGCACCTGGGGAGTGCGTACCTGGCGAGCGTCAACCTGCCGGACCCTGACCGGGATGCCGCGCGCCTTGCAGGCAGCCACCAGGGCTTCAGTTTCGGGTGACAGTGCGCGCCGCAGGCCAGTTGCTGATGGGCTTGCTGCGCGACGGGCCTGGACCGTGGCAACAGCGGTGGCAACCGGCACGCCGGATCCCCGCTGCGGGGCAGGAATTGGATGCGCGGCGCCTGCTGTTAACCGTGCTGGTAACCCCGCCTCTGTTACCCCGTCAGGTGCCGTGGCCGCCATGCTCTCGGCGATGGGCACGAATGCCCCGGGCAGCGGACTGTCGCGCGCATTTCGACTCTGCCCGATGTGAGGTTTTGGCAGGTCCGGCAGGCGCCAGGTCGAGTGCATGGTGGTGCCGCTGCCGGCGCGCTCGATCAGCACGCCCAACTTCTCGCGCGCCCGGCGGATCTGCTTGGCCGACAACTGGCTCATGCTCAGGGTGGCCAGTACCTCGCGGCTGTTGCGTGGGCCACCGGCCAGCAGGGTGCGGAGGGCTGTTTCGGGAGTGTTCTGGTGTTGGTTCAAGGTGAGCTTCATGGGTGGCGGCCGCGGGTCGGGAGGTAAACCGATGTCAACAGCAACCTTGACAAGAATTGACATGCGAACGGGCCACGCGATCCAGGAGAGTGCTATCGATTGCTATCCTGTTGGACGAACAAATCCCAACATTCGCGGTCTGCCAAACCTGAACAAACCTGAACACACCTGAACAGAGAACCGAGCAATTCCTAGCATCGGCCGGACCGGGCACGAATGGCCGCAGCTCTGCCAATGTCGGTCGACGTGGTGGGCACTTTCGGCGCTGGCCGGGCCCGACGCTTTCTGGGATCGCGCGGCCCGTTCGCCTGTCAATTTCTGTCAAGGCTGCTGTTGACGCCTGTTGACCTTCCGACACCGCGG
>JANYKR010000297.1 GCA_025358155.1 Betaproteobacteria bacterium | reverse complement strand
GGCAGCCGTGCGCTCGATCAGGGCATCGGCGAAGTCGGTACTGCCAGTTGAAGACCGGGCCAGTGCCTGCATCACCAGGTCGGCACGGTCGATCATTAGCTCCTTGCTGCGCAGCAAGGTCGGCAGCACCGCAGCCAGCTGGACGCATGGAAGCTCGTAGCCGGCACCCAGCACCCACGCCAGTTCAACCAGGGTGACCACGGGCACGAAGCCCGGCTCGTCCAGGCTCAGCGACTCGATCAGGCGGCTGGCACGCGGCGACTGGCGTGCATCGTCCTGCAGCACGTAGCGCACCAGCACATTGGTGTCCAGCCCGATCACTTCAAGCGCCCCGACCGCAGCCCGGCCTTGGCGCCCTGCTCGGCAATCACGCGGTTCATGTCCTTGATCGAGAGCGTGCGCGCTGGCTTGCCGAGCATGCCCTTCAACTCGCGCACCGAGCGCGTGGCGGCCACCAGCTCGAAGCGGCCGGGCTGGATCTCGACAAACTCGACCCGGTCGCCGGTTTGCACACCCAGGGTGCGGCGCACGTCGGCGGGGATGGTGATCTGGCCCTTGCTGGTCAGCGTGGCGGTGGTCATGGCGGCATTGCTCCGTAATTTCCTTACTTAAGTGTAAGGCGTTGATTCGCACCGGTCACAGCGGAATGTTTCCGTGCTTGCGCCAAGGGTTCTCGAGCTTCTTGTCGCGCAGCATCACCAGGCTGCGGCAGATGCGCTTGCGGGTTTCGTGCGGCTGGATCACGTCGTCGATAAAGCCCCGGCTGCCCGCCACAAAAGGGTTGGCAAAGCGGGCCTTGTACTCGGCCTCGCGTGCGGCGAGCTTGACCGGGTCGCCCTTGTCCTCGCGGAAGATGATCTCCACCGCGCCCTTGGCGCCCATCACCGCAATCTCGGCGTTGGGCCAGGCAAAGTTGACGTCGCCGCGCAGGTGTTTGCTGCTCATCACGTCGTAGGCGCCGCCATAGGCCTTGCGGGTGATCACCGTCACCTTGGGCACCGTGCACTCGGCATAGGCGTAGAGCAGCTTGGCGCCGTGCTTGATGATGCCGCCGTACTCCTGGCTGGTGCCGGGCATGAAGCCGGGCACATCGACGAAGGTCACCACCGGGATGTTGAAGGCATCGCAAAAGCGCACGAAGCGCGCGGCCTTGATGCTGCTCTTGATGTCCAGGCAGCCGGCCAGCACCTGCGGGTTGTTGGCGACGATGCCCACCGTGTTGCCCTCCATCCGGCCCAGGCCGATCACGATGTTCTTGGCGTAGTCGGGTTGCAGCTCGAAAAAGTCGCCATCGTCAACCACCTTGATGATCAGCTCCTTGATGTCGTAGGGCTTGTTGGGGTTGTCGGGGACGAGCGTATCCAGCGACAGGTCGAGCCGGTCGGCACGGTCGCCGGACAGGCGCACTGGCGGCTTTTCGCGGTTGTTCAGCGGCAGGTAGTTGTAAAAGCGCCGCAGCATCAGGATCGCCTCGACGTCATTTTCAAACGCCAGGTCGGCCACGCCGCTCTTGGTGGTGTGGGTGCCGGCGCCGCCCAGCTCCTCGGCCGTCACCTCCTCGTGCGTCACGGTCTTGACCACCTCGGGGCCGGTGACAAACATGTAGCTGCTGTCCTTGACCATGAAGATGAAGTCGGTCATGGCGGGCGAGTACACCGCACCACCCGCACACGGCCCCATGATCAGGCTGATCTGCGGGATCACGCCGCTGGCCATCACATTGCGCTGGAACACATCGGCGTAGCCGCCGAGTGACGCGACACCCTCCTGGATGCGGGCGCCGCCCGAATCGTTCAGGCCGATCACCGGCGCGCCCACCTTCATCGCCTGGTCCATCACCTTGCAGATCTTCTCGGCATGGGCTTCGGACAGCGCACCGCCAAACACCGTGAAGTCCTGGCTGAAGACAAACACCAGCCGGCCGTTGATCATGCCGTAGCCGGTGACCACGCCGTCGCCGCGGATCTTGCTGTCGGCCATGTTGAAGTCGGTGCAGCGGTGCTCGACAAACATGTCCCACTCCTCGAACGTGCCTTCGTCGAGCAGCAACTCCAGCCGCTCGCGCGCGGTGAGCTTGCCCTTGGCGTGCTGGGCGGCGATGCGTTTGTCGCCGCCGCCCAGGCGGGCCTCGGCGCGCATCGCCTCCAGCTTTTGTTGGATGTCGTGCATGGGGTTTCTCCTCAGTCGAATGTCGGTACGGATCAGTGAAACAGGTCGAGCAGCCGGCGAGCCGCCACCGAAGGCGCAATGCTGCCGCTGCGCACGGCGCCGGTCATATCAGGCAGTGCGGCACGCACGGCGGGATGGGCCTTGAAGCGCTGGCTCAAACCGGCGCTGATGAGCGTGTCCATCCAGGCCTGGTCCTGGCGGTGGCGCCGCTCGGCAAGGCGGCCGCTGGTGGTTTGCATCGCCCGGAACTGGCTGACGGCGGCCCAGAATTCGGCCAGGCCCGAGCCCTTGAGCGCGCTGAGCTGCATCACCTGCGGCTGCCAGACTGTGTTGTCGTGATGTTGATGCTCGGCGTTGCCATGCGCCCCGGTGCTGGCGATCAAGCGCAGCGACGAGCTGATCTGCGCCCGCGCCCGGGTGGCCGCCGCCTCGCCCAGGTCGGCCTTGTTGATCACCACCAGGTCGGCCAGCTCCATCACGCCCTTCTTGATGGCCTGCAGGTCGTCGCCGGCGTTGGGCAGTTGCAGCAGCACAAACATGTCGGTCATGCCGGCCACCGCGATCTCGCTCTGGCCCACGCCCACGGTCTCGACGATCACCAGGTCATGCCCGGCGGCCTCGCAGACCCGCATGGCCTCGCGGGTTTTCTCCGCCACACCGCCGAGTGTGCCGCTGGCCGGGCTGGGCCGGATGTAGGCACGCTCATCCATCGACAGGCGCTCCATCCGGGTCTTGTCACCCAGGATCGAACCGCCGCTGAGCGACGACGATGGGTCCACCGCCAGCACCGCCACCCGGTGGCCCTGGCCGATCAGCTTGAGGCCCAGCGCCTCGATGAAGGTGCTCTTGCCTACCCCCGGCACACCGCTGATGCCCAGGCGAAACGAGCGCCCGCTGGCGGGCAGCAGCGCATTGAGCAGCGCATCGGCACGGGCGCGGTGGTCGGGCCGGGTGGACTCCAGCAGCGTGATCGTCTTGGCCACGGCGCGGCGCTGGGCAGGGCCAGCGGCGCCGGTCACTGCCGCCCACAGCGCCCGGTCGGCGGCGGGCAAGGCCGCACTCAAGCCTCCTGGGTCGGTCGAGTCGGTCGGTGCGGCCACGGTTTCAGCCATGGGCCAGCCCCAGTGCCGGGCGCAGGTAATGCAAGTCCCACTCGCTCTCGTGCTGCAACTCAAAACCGTGGTGCAGGTAGAACGCGTTGGCGTCACTGAGCTTCAAGGCCGTCACACTCACCGGCAGCGCCAGCCGATCAGCCTCGTCGATCACTTGGGCCATGACCCAGCTGCCCACGCCCTGGCGCTGGGCCTGCGGCGCGATGTAGAGGTGGTCCAGCACCAGGTGGTCGGGGTGGATGGCGGGCATGGGCAGCAGGACGACAAAACCGACCGGCTCGCCGGCCAGCAGGATGTGGCGGGTGTGGGCGGGCTCGAAAGCGCGACTCAGCCGCTCGCGGGCACGTTGCGGGTCAAAGCGACCCAGGCGTTGCAGGCTTTCGAACATGGCCGTCATGCGCAGGGCCAGCAGGGCTTCAAAGTCATCTTCGGAGGCGGCAGCCAGCGCCAGCGGTGCAGCGCCCGGGGCGGCGTCAACGGTCATTTCGGCAAGCGCTGCGTGCGGTGTGGGGCGACCATGACCAAAGCAGCCGAAAACGCTCAGATCGCCTGTGCTGCCTGCGCCGCCCGGATCTGCTCCAGCACGTCCTTGGCGCTGGCGGGGATCGGCGTACCCGGGCCGT
Organism: Betaproteobacteria bacterium; assembly: GCA_025358155.1. Lineage (GTDB taxonomy): Bacteria > Pseudomonadota > Gammaproteobacteria > Burkholderiales > Burkholderiaceae_C > Pseudaquabacterium. The sequence continues at coordinate 3,212 of JANYKR010000297.1, read as the reverse complement.
AGATGCCCTTGACGCCGGCCTCGAACAAAAATTCGTAATCCTGCTTGGGAATCACGCCGCCGACGAACACGATGATGTCGTCCGCACCTTGCCGCTTGAGCTCGGCAATGATCGCCGGTACCAGGGTCTTGTGGCCGGCGGCCAGGGTGGACACACCCACCGCATGCACATCGTTTTCTATCGCCTGGCGGGCGCATTCTTCGGGCGTCTGGAACAGCGGGCCCATGTCCACATCGAAGCCCAGGTCGGCAAAGGCCGTGGCCACCACCTTGGCGCCGCGGTCGTGGCCGTCCTGGCCGAGCTTGGCGATCATCACCCGTGGGCGCCGGCCCTGGTCATCGGCGAATTGCGCGATTTCGTGTTGCAACTTCTCCCAGCCTTCGGCCGAGTCGTAGGCGGCGGCGTAAACGCCCGTCACTTTTTGGATGTCGGCGCGGTGGCGGCCATAAACCGCTTCCAGCGCGTCGCTGACCTCGCCCACGGTGGCGCGCAGGCGCATCGCCTGGATCGTCAGCGCCAGCAGGTTGCCCTCGCCGCTGTGGGCAGCATCGGTCAGTTGCGCCAGCGCCTGGGCCACCCCTTCGTTGTCGCGGCTGGCCTTGATGTCTTGCAGGCGCTTGATCTGGCCGTCCCGCACCCGCACGTTGTCCACCTCGCGCGCCTCGATCGCGTCCTCGGACTTGAGCCTGTACTTGTTGACGCCGACGATCACATCACGCCCGGCGTCGATGCGGGCCTGCTTCTCGGCCGCACTGGCCTCGATCTTGAGCTTGGCCCAGCCCGAATCCACGGCCTGCGTCATGCCGCCCATCGCCTCGACTTCTTCGATGATGGCCCAGGCAGCGTCGGCCATGTCCTGGGTCAGCGTCTCCATCATGTAGCTGCCGGCCCAGGGGTCGACCACGCTGGTGATGTGGGTCTCTTCCTGGATGATGAGCTGGGTGTTGCGGGCGATGCGGGATGAAAACTCGGTCGGCAGCGCGATGGCTTCGTCGAAACTGTTGGTGTGCAGGCTCTGGGTGCCGCCAAACACTGCGGCCATCGCCTCGACCGTGGTGCGCACCACGTTGTTGTACGGGTCTTGCTCGGTCAGGCTCCAGCCCGAGGTCTGGCAGTGCGTGCGCAGCATCAGGCTCTTGGGGTTTTTGGCACCCACGCCCTTCATGATCCGGCACCACAGCAGGCGCGCCGCGCGCAGCTTGGCGATCTCCAGGTAAAAGTTCATGCCGATGGCCCAGAAAAAGCTCAGGCGGCCGGCAAAACCGTCCACATCCAGGCCCTTGGCGAGCGCAGTCTTGACATACTCCTTGCCGTCGGCCAGCGTGAAGGCCAACTCAAGCGCCTGGTTGGCGCCGGCTTCCTGCATGTGGTAGCCGGAGATCGAGATCGAGTTGAACTTGGGCATCTTCTGCGCCGTGTACTCGATGATGTCGCCGATGATCCGCATGCTGGGCGCAGGCGGGTAGATGTAGGTGTTGCGCACCATGAACTCTTTGAGGATGTCGTTCTGGATCGTGCCGGAGAGCTTGTCCTGCGACACCCCCTGCTCCTCGGCCGCCACCACGTAACCCGCCAGCACCGGCAGCACCGCCCCGTTCATCGTCATCGACACCGAGACAGTGTCGAGCGGAATCTGGTCGAACAGGATTTTCATGTCCTCGACCGAGTCGATCGCCACGCCGGCCTTGCCGACATCGCCCGTCACCCGGGGGTGGTCGGAGTCATAGCCCCGGTGGGTGGCCAGATCAAACGCGACGCTCACGCCCTGGCCGCCAGCCGCCAGCGCCTTGCGGTAGAACGCATTGCTCTCTTCGGCCGTTGAAAACCCCGCGTACTGCCGGATCGTCCAGGGCCGCACCGCGTACATCGTGGCCTGCGGGCCGCGGATGAAGGGCTCAAAGCCCGGCAGCGTGTCGGCGTAAGGCAGCTTGGCGGTGTCGGCGGCGGTGTACAGCGGCTTGAGCTTCAGGCCCTCGGGCGTGACCCAGGTCAGCGCGTTCACCTGGCCCGCCGGTGCTGACTTGGCGGCGGCGAGGGCCCACTGGTCGAGGGTGGCGGCTTGAAACTCGGGGGTCTGCGGGGTGGTGTTCGGCATGGAGCAATCCTCAGGCAGGCGTCAAGGCGGAGTTTGCGCTTCGGCAAGTCTCGACCCGACTGTTATGTTCGTCATGATACATGATGCATAATTATGAATTCAAAACCTCCATCAAGCTGACAACAGGTTCAAATCTGGCCAGACTGTTGCACCCGGCTCGTCTGGCAACCGCCCCGCCCAACCCCACCGGCCTGTCCACCCAGAGCACCTGTTTTGCCCGCCACCGCCACCCTGACTGATCGCCTGCCGCTGACACCCCGCGCCCTGTACCAGGACGTGGCCGAGCGCCTGCGCCAGCAGATCTTCAGCCGCGAGTTGGAGCCCGGCGCCTGGATCGACGAGCAACGGCTTGCCGTCGAGTACGGCATCAGCCGCACGCCCCTGCGCGAGGCGCTGAAGGTGCTGGCCGTAGAAGGCCTGGTGACGATGAAGCTGCGGCGCGGCGCCTACGTTACCGAGATGTCGACCACCGACGTGGCCCAGGTGTACCACCTGATGGCGCTGCTGGAGTCTGACGCCGCTGGCACCGTTGCCGCACAGGCCAGCGACGCCGAAATTGCCGAGTTGCAGGCGCTGCATGACCAGCTTGAGTCTGAAGCCTTGCAGCGCGATGCGTTTTTTGCCACCAATGAGCAGTTTCACCTGCGCCTGCTGGCGCTGGCCGGCAACCGCTGGAGCGCCCAGATCGTGCAGGACCTGCGCAAGGTGATGAAGCTGAACCGGCATTTGTCACTGTTCAAGCAAGGCCGGCTGGCCGAATCGCTGGCCGAGCACCGCGCCGTGATGGCGGCAATCGCCGCACGGGATGCGGGCCAGGCCACGCACTTGATGCGCACCCACTTTGACAACGGACTGGCCGCCGCATCGGCCTGAGGGCTGCTGAGCCGCCATGCCCAAGCCCTGCGCAGCGAACTTCAGTTTGCGGTCAGCCAAGCCCGCCACACTCACCCCCGCCCATCCCTTTCGGAGACTGCTTTGAAAATCCACGAATACCAGGCCAAGGACATCCTGCGCCAGTTCGCCATCCCCGTGCCGCGTGGCATCGCCGCGTTCACCGCGCAAGAGGCGGTCGAGGCAGCGCAAAAGCTGGGCGGTGCGGTCTGGGTGGTCAAGGCCC
>JANYKR010000296.1 GCA_025358155.1 Betaproteobacteria bacterium | reverse complement strand
GCAAGCAGATCCAGCACCTGATGAGCCACGTACTCGACCCGATGAAGACCAACGTCGACAATGACCGCAAGACACTCATAAAATTCCTGGAACGCTGTGGATGAACTCCATGGACATGACCGCGCCCGCTGCCCGCTGCTGGCCGTCGCGTTGTTGCTGGCGTTCCAATTCTTTTCATCGCAAGGAGCGACCATGACCGGCCTGTATTTCTCCGGCCTAGATGCCGCCCTCGAAGCCGCGGTTCAAGCCAATGACCGGTCCGCCGTAGCCGCAGTGCTGCGCTCGGGTGCCGACGCGAACGCGCGCGGCAGGCAGGACGTCACACCACTGATGGTAGCGGTCGACCAGGGCAAGCTGGCCGCTGTCACTGAGCTGCTGGCGCACAAGGCGAAGCCCAACACGAAAGCGATCGACGGGGCCAGTCCCGTATCCCTGGCGGTGGAAAACTACACGCGGCAGCCCGATATCCTGCTGGCGGTGATGAAAGGCGGCGGCGACGCCAACATCCTACGGCCGAATGGTGACCCTGTGATCATCCGCTTCGTCAATGATCGCAACTGCGACTTCATCCGACTGATGAAGGAGTTCGGCGCCAACCTCGATGCGCGAACCCGTACTAAGGATCCACTGGTGATCAGTGCCGGGCTGACCGGAAACTGGGACACGGTTCTGTGCTTGATCAAGTTGGGTGCGAATTTCCGCTACGAGGACAGCCCGTATGCACTGAGCAAGCTGCTCGGGAATAGCTATCCCGGGCCGGGCTCGCCGATGTACCCGTTCAAAAAGCAGGTGGCGGAGCACCTGCGTGCTAACGGCATCGCCGTCCCGCTTGTGGAGTGACGCCAAGGCGGCAGCCTTTTCCTCAGTCGTCGTCCGACGAAGCTCCGGTGCGTAGCGACGTTGAAGCAGGCGCATAGTGCAGCGGCCCACCGATAGCTCGTACTCGCTGCTCCTCCAGTCCCGCAGTTGTGAGCTCTGACTGTTTCAAGCTGCGGATGGCCGCGCAATCGGCCCGAGGCGTCCGCCTGGCCTCAAAGCTTGAGGTCATAGTCGATGATCAGCGGCGCGTGGTCGCTGAAGCGTTGCGCGAGGTAGATCGACTCGCGCCTTGCCAATGCTGCAAGACCAGGCGTGGCCAGGTGGTAGTCCAGCCGCCAGCCCACGTTCTTGGCCCATGCCTGGCCCCGGTTGCTCCACCAGGTGTATTGCTCAGGGTGCGGGTTGAGTTGCCGAAACACGTCCACCAGGCCGGCTTGCTCCAGCAGCCGGGTCATCCAGGCGCGTTCTTCGGGCAAAAAGCCGGAGTTCTTCTGGTTGCTCTTCCAGTTTTTCAGGTCAATCTGCTGGTGCGCGATGTTGATGTCGCCGACCAGGATGAACTCGCGCTCGGCTTTGAGGGCCAGCAGATGCGGGTAGACACAGTCCAGAAAGCGGAACTTGACCGCCTGGCGCTCCTCGCCCGATGAGCCGCTGGGAAAGTAGCAACTGATGATGCTGAGCTTGCGCTCGGGGGTGTCGAAGCGGGTCTCGACATAACGCCCCTCGGTGTCAAAGTCGTCATGGCCCAGGCCGGTGATCACCGCGCTGGGCGGCTTGCGGGTGTAGAGCCCGACGCCGGAGTAGCCCTTTTTCTGGGCGAAGTGAAAATGCCCCTGCAAACCGGCCACCTGCTCGAACTTGCCGGCCACGTCTTCGGCCTGGGCCTTGACCTCCTGCACTCCCAGACAATCCGCGCCCGCTTGCGCGGCCCATTCCACAAAGCCCTTGTTGGCCGCTGAGCGGATGCCGTTCAGGTTGAGCGTGACGAGTCGAAAAGCCAAGAGACCTCCATGATGACCACCCCCTCCAATCCCTCTGACGCTGCGGCTGTGGCCAGCCCGCTGGCGCAGGATTTTGTGCAATTCGCGGTCGAGGCGGGGGTGTTGCGCTTCGGCGAATTCAAGACCAAGGCCGGGCGCTTGTCGCCCTACTTCTTCAACGCCGGGCTGTTCGACGACGGCGCCAAGCTCGGTCGGCTGGCTGGATTTTATGCACGCTGCCTGCTCGACTCGGGCCTGCAGTTCGACATGCTGTTCGGCCCGGCCTACAAGGGCATACCGCTGGCCGCAGCGGTGGCGGTGGAGCTGGCCCGGCTGGGCCACAACCTGCCGTTTGCCTACAACCGCAAGGAGGCCAAGGACCACGGCGAGGGCGGCACGCTGGTGGGTGCGCCGGTGCGCGGTCGGGTGCTGATCATCGACGACGTGATCTCGGCGGGCACCTCGGTGCGCGAGTCGATCGCGATGATTGCAGCGGCCGGCGCCACCCCTGCAGCAGTGGTGATTGCACTCGACCGGCAAGAGAAGGCCAGCGAGGGCGGGGCCGACATGGCCTGGTCGGCGGTGCAATACGTGCGTGATCAACTGAAACTGGATGTAGTGTCGATTGCTTGCCTGCAAGACCTGTTGCAATATCTGCAATTTTCCGGCGCAGCCGAGCTGGCGCCGCATTTGCAGCGCGTGATGGCTTACCGTGATCGCTACGGAGTGTGAGTTGAGACTGGGTTTGAAGTGCTTCAGCAAGTTTTTGGCCGGCCGGGCAGGCGCGGCGTTGTTGGCCTGCGCCGCGCCTGCGCTGGCGCTGGCTCAGCCAGCCCCAGCGGCCTCGGCCGGCATCTACAGCTGTGTTGACGCCCAGGGCCACCGCCTGACCTCGGACCGGGTGATTGCCGAGTGCGTGGCGCGCGAGCAGCGGGTGCTGAACCGCGACGGCTCGGTGCAGCGGGTGCTGCCACCCACCTTGACGGCCGAAGAGCGCGCTGAGCGCGAGGCCAGCGAGCGCCGCATCGAACTGGCCCGCGCCGGCCAGGCCGATGCCGTGCGGCGCGACCGCAACCTGGTGGCGCGTTTCCCCAACGAGGCGGCGCACCGCAAATCACGCGAGGCCGCGCTCGATACCGTGCGCCTGGCCACCAAGGCCTCCGAGCATCGGCTCAAGGAGCTGGCGGTTGAGCGCAAGCCCTTGCTCGAAGAGGCCGAGTTCTACAAAGGGCGGCAAATCCCGCTGCGCCTGAAGCAGCAACTCGACGCCATTGACGCGGGGGTGGAGGCGCAGCGCTCGGCGGCGGCCAATCAGGAGGCCGAACTGGTGCGCATCAACAAGCTGCACGATGTGGAGCTGGAGCGGCTGCGCCGCCTGTGGGCCGGCGCACCGGCCGGCTCGCTGCCACCCGTGCAGTCAGCGCCGGCTACTGCGAAGGTGGCGCCGCTCCCCGCAAACACGCCGTCCATGGTGCGCAACGTCTCACCTTGACGGGCGGGTGGGGGCTGTCTGCGTGGGCGCCAGCCCGTCGCGGCAGCCGTTTGCGGCGGCTGCCGCCAAGCCCGAGGGGCTGCAGGGTCAGGCTTCAGCCCAGCCGCAGCTTGAGCGCCTCGTTGACCTGGGCCGGGTTGGCCTTGCCCTTGGACAACTTCATCACCTGGCCGACCAGCGCATTGAAGGCCTTGTCCTTGCCGGCCCGGTATTCGTCAACCGACTTCGGGTCGGCGGCCAGCACTTGGTCGACCAGGGCCTGCAGCGCGCCGCTGTCGTTCATTTGCTTGAGGCCTTTGGCCTCAATCTCGGCGTCGATGCGCGCAAGGTCGCTCGTTGCACGATCGGCGTAGCCAGCAGCCAGTGCTTGACCTGAGAGGGTCCCGGCCCCCCAAAGCACGTCGAAGACCTGTTTGGCCGCGTTGTTCGAGATCGTGCCGTCGACGATGCGAGAGATCAGCGCGCCGAGCAGCGGCGGGCTGATCGGGCAGGTGCTGATCAGCAGGTCTTCTGCGTTCAGCCGCTTGCTGAACTCACCCATCAGCCAGTTGGCAACCAGCTTGGGGCTGGCACAGGCGTCACGCGCAGTCTCGTAAAACCGGGCGAAGTCCAGGTTCTGCGTCATCACCGCCGAGTCGTCCAGCGACAACCCATCCTGCTGCTGGAAGCGCAGCGCCATTGCCGCCGGCAACTCGGGCAAGCTGGCCCGCACCTGGGCGATCCACTCGGGCGAGATCACCAGCGGCGGCAGGTCCGGGTCGGGGAAGTAGCGGTAGTCGTGTGCGTCTTCCTTGCTGCGCATCGCACGGGTTTCGCCGGTGTCGGGGTTGAACAGCACGGTGGCCTGGTGCACGCTCAACCCGTCCTCGATCTGGTCGATCTGCCAGTTGATCTCGAAGTTGATGGCCTGGGCCATGTTGCGGAACGAGTTCAGGTTCTTGATCTCGCGCCGGGTACCCAGCGGCGCACCGGGCCGGCGCACCGACACGTTGGCATCGCAGCGGAAGCTGCCTTCTTGCATGTTGCCGTCGCAAATGCCCAGCCACACCACCAGCGCATGCAGCGCCTTGGCGTACTCCACCGCCTCGGCGCCCGAGCGCATGTCGGGCTCGGTGACAATTTCCAGCAGCGGCGTGCCGGCGCGGTTCAGGTCGATGCCGCTGCAGGGCCGGCCGTCCTCGCTGCGGTAGCTCTCGTGCAGGCTCTTGCCAGCATCCTCTTCGAGGTGGGCGCGGGTCAGGCGCACGCTGCGCGGCTGGCCGTCCAGCACAAAGCTGACGCTGCCGCCCTGCACCACCGGTGTTTCGTACTGGCTGATCTGGTAGCCCTTGGGCAGGTCGGGGTAGAAGTAGTTCTTGCGCGCAAAGATCGACACCGGCGCCACCTTGGCGCCCACCGCCAGGCCCAGGCGGATCGCGCGGTCCACCGCAGCGCGGTTCATCACCGGCAGCGTGCCCGGCAGCGCCAGGTCCACCGCGCAGGCCTGGGTGTTGGGGGCGGCGCCAAAAGCGGTGCTGGCGCCCGAGAAAATCTTGCTCAGTGTTGACAGCTGGGCATGGGTTTCGAGGCCGATGACGACCTCGTAGCCGCGGATCAGTGGGGGGGCGGTGTTCATGGGGCAACCTTCGTACTTCGTACTGCGGTGTTTCGCCCCTCGGAGCGGCCGGGCGGGCTCATGGGGGTCAGATCCCGGCCGGTGCCTGGGTGTGCCAGTCGGTGGCCTGCTGCAGTGCGTGAGCGGCGTGCAGCAACTGGCCCTCGGCAAAGTAGTTGCCGATCAGTTGCAGGCCCACCGGCATGCCGTGTGCGCCCAGGCCAGCCGGCAGGCTCATGCCGGGCAAGCCGGCCAGGCTGGCGGGCAGCGTGAAGATGTCGGCCAGGTAGGTCTGGATCGGGTCGTTGCCTTTTTCGCCCAGCTTCCAGGCCACGCTGGGCGCAACCGGGCCGGCTATCAGGTCGCAGTCGGCAAAACAGCGCTGGAAATCATCAGCGATCATGCGGCGCAGCTTTTGCGCCTGCAGGTAGTAGGCGTCGTAGTAGCCGTGGCTCAGCACGTAGGTGCCGATCATGATGCGGCGCTTGACTTCGGCGCCAAAGCCTTCGGTGCGGCTTTTTTTGTACATGTCGTTCAGGTCACCGTAAACCGCCGCGCGGTGGCCGAACTTGACGCCGTCGAAGCGGCTCAGGTTGGAGCTGGCCTCGGCCGGCGCGATGATGTAGTAGACCGGGATCGACAACTCGGTGCGCGGCAGGCTGACATCGACCAGCGTGGCGCCGAGCTTTTCAAGTTCGGCCAGCGCATGGCGCACCGCCTTGACGACATCGGGCGCCACGGTGTCCGGGAAAAATTCGCGCGGCAACCCGATGCGCAGGCCGGCCAGTGGTTTGCCGGGGCTGGCCGCCTCGCGCGGCCGGCGCATCTGCGCTGCAAAGTCTTGCGGCGGGCGCTGCGCGCTGGTGGCGTCGCGGGCATCAAACCCGCTCATGGCGGACAGCAGCAGGGCGCAGTCTTCGGCCGAGCGGGCCAGCGGGCCGGCCTGGTCGAGGCTGGAGGCAAAGGCAATCATGCCGTAGCGGCTGCACACGCCGTAGGTCGGCTTGATGCCGGTGATGCCGGTAAAACTGGCCGGCTGACGGATCGAGCCGCCGGTGTCGGTGCCGGTGGCTGCCGGCAGCAAACGTGCCGCCACCGCCGCCGCCGAACCGCCGGACGAGCCGCCCGGCACCCGGCTGCGGTCCCAGGGGTTACGCACCGGGCCGTAAGCCGAGTTTTCATTCGACGAGCCCATCGCAAACTCGTCGCAGTTGAGCTTGCCCAGGCTGATCGCGCCGGCGCCGGGCTGGCCGGCCTCGCCCGCGCCGAGCCGCGCCACCACAGTGGCATCAAACGGGCTGCGGTAGCCGGCCAGAATCCTGGAGCCGGCGGTGGTGGGCATCCCTGCGGTGACAAAGATGTCCTTGTGCGCGATCGGGATGCCCAGCAGCGAGGCGGTGTCACCGGCGGCTCGGCGCTGGTCGGCGGCCAGTGCGGCGGCGGTGGCGCCTTCGGCGTCGACCTGCAAAAACGCGCCAAGGCCCTGCTGGGCCTCGATGCGACTCAGCAAGTGGCGGGTGATCTCGGCGCTCGATACCGACTTGTCGGCCAGCCTCAGTGCCAGCTCGGCCACGCTCATGTGGTGCAAGGTCATGGCGGGTCTACTCGAGGACCTTGGGCACGAGGAACAAGCCGTCCTCGACCGAGGGGGCGCTGCGCTGGTTGGCCTCGCGCTGGTTACGCTCCGTCACCACATCGTCACGCAAGCGCAGCGTGACCGCCTGGATCGCCGACAACGGGGTGTAGAGCGGCTCGACGCCGGCGGTGTCTACCGCGCTCATCTGCTCGACAACGCGGAAGAAATCATTCAGCGAGGCCAGCATTTCCGGCGCTTCGGCAGGGGAGAGTTCAAGGCGGGCCAGCTGCGCGATGCGGCTGGTGTCCTGGGGGGTCAAGGCCATGGGGCGTGATGTCCGGCAGCGGGTTTCCGTAGTGGAAACTCCGGGGTGATGGGGTATTATCTCTGGTTATCCACAAGCCACGGCATGCCGCCTCCGGCCGCTTTGGCGCCCACATCGCCAGCAACACCGATGTTGATCCTCAGGCCGAGGCCCCCCCCAAAATCCTTGCTCCTTTGCTGCCCGGTGCGTGTTTTTGCCGCGCCTGCCGGGCTCGCCCCAGACCACTGACCAGCGCCAAGCTGCCGCCGCGCCACCCTGCGGCCCCAGCATGGCGCCTGTCCTGACCGCCCGACAGTCTCATGTACGGATTCCTGCGCAGCTACTTCTCCACCGATCTCGCGATCGACCTCGGCACCGCCAACACGCTGATTTACGTGCGTGGCAAAGGCATCGTGCTCGACGAGCCCTCGGTCGTCTCCATCCGCCACGAGGGCGGGCCCCAGGGCAAAAAGACGATCCAGGCGGTCGGCAAGGAGGCCAAGGCGATGCTGGGCAAGGTGCCCGGCAACATCGAGGCCATCCGGCCGATGAAAGACGGCGTGATCGCCGACTTCACCGTCACCGAGCAGATGCTCAAGCAGTTCATCAAGATGGTGCATCCGCGCTCGCTGCTGCGGCCGAGCCCGCGCATCATCATCTGCGTGCCCTGCGGCTCTACCCAGGTCGAGCGCCGCGCCATCCGTGAGTCGGCGCTGGGCGCCGGCGCATCCGATGTGTTCCTGATCGAAGAGCCGATGGCCGCAGCCATTGGTGCCGGTCTGCCGGTGTCTGACCCGTCGGGCTCGATGGTGGTCGACATCGGCGGCGGCACCACCGAGGTCGGCGTCATCAGCCTGGGCGGCATGGTCTACAAAGGCAGCGTGCGGGTGGGTGGCGACAAGTTCGACGAGGCCATCATCAACTACATCCGCCGCAACTACGGCATGTTGATCGGCGAGCCCACCGCCGAGCTGATCAAGAAGACCATCGGCTCGGCCTTTCCGGGCAGCGAGGTCAAGGAGATCGAGGTCAAGGGCCGCAACCTGAGTGAGGGCGTGCCGCGCAGCTTCACCATCAGCAGCAACGAGATCCTTGAAGCCCTGACCGACCCGCTCAACCAGATCGTCTCGGCCGTCAAGAACGCGCTGGAGCAAACCCCGCCCGAGCTGGGTGCCGACATCGCCGAGCGCGGCATGATGCTGACCGGCGGCGGCGCCTTGCTGCGCGACCTGGACCGCCTGCTGGCTGAAGAAACCGGCCTGCCGGTGTGGGTGGCCGAAGACCCGCTGACCTGCGTGGTGCGCGGCTGCGGCATGGCGCTGGAGCGGATGGAACGGCTGGGGTCGATCTTCACCTCGGAGTAAGCGCCCGATGTTGCTGCAACGGCCGGCCCGTCTTGTGCGGCGCCGGCTTTTTCAATCCATTCGCGTGCTGGCCTGCAGGCCCCGTCGCGGCTGACCCGCCATGCCGCTGGGCTCGATCGACCGCACGCCGCCGCCCTTTTTTCGCCAAGGGCCGTCCGCCTTGACCAAGCTGGCGCTGTTCTCGGCGCTGGCGGTGTTTTTGATGGCGGCGGACAGCCGCTGGCGCGTCACGTTGCCGCTGCGCGCCGCGCTGGCCACCGGCCTGCTGCCGGTGCAACAGGCGCTGCAGGTGCCGGTGGATTTGCTGAGCAACGGGCAAAGTTATTTTCAGGGCGTCAAAGAGGCGCAATCGGCCGAAATGGCAGCCCGCATCCAACTCGCCCGCCAGTCCGAGCGGGCAGCCCGCATGGAGCAGTTGGTGGCCGAGAACGCCCGGCTGCGCGCGCTGCTGGAGTTGCAGCCCGCGCTGCAGGTGCGCTCGGTCAGCGCCGAGCTGCTGTACGAAGCGGGCGACCCCTACTCCCGCAAGCTGTTCATCAACCGCGGCGCTGGCGCCGGGGTGCTGGCCGGCTCGCCGGTGGTCAATGAGGCCGGCGTGCTGGGCCAGGTCACCGAGGTCTACCCGCTCAGCGCGGTCGTCACCTTGCTGACTGACCGCGAAGCGGCGATCCCGGTGCTCAACACCCGCACCCAACAGCGCGGTGCGGCGTTTGGCGGGGCCGAGGCGGGTGCGGCCATGGAGTTGCGCTTCATGGCCGGCAATGCCGATGTGCAGGTGGACGATGTGCTGACCACCAGCGGCGTGGACGGCGTCTACCCGCCCGGCCTGGCGGTGGCCCGGGTGACCAAGGTGGACCGGCGCTCTGACGCCGGTTTTGCCCGCATCCTGCTGGCACCGGCGGCCAGCATGGACAACGTGCGCCACCTGCTGGTGCTGCAGCCGATGGGCTTGCAGATGCCGGCCCGGCCCGAGGCGCCTGCTACGGACAAGGCCACGGACAAAGCCACCGACAAGGCTGCCGCCAAGGCGGGCGGCCGGGCCAGCGCGACCGGCTTGCCTGGCCGGCCGGCCAAGGGCGAGGAGTTGTCGCGATGATCATGCCGCGTGGCTCAGACCAGCTGCTGCTGCCGGTCAACCCGTTTTTCATCGCCTCGACGCTGATCGGTGCCGTGCTGCTGGAGATGCTGCCGCTGGGCCGGCACCCGGCCTCGCCCGACTTGCTGGCGCTGGTGCTGGTGTTCTGGAACGTGCACCAGCCGCGCCGGGTGGGGGTGGGCTGGGCCTTCATGTTTGGCCTGGTGATGGACGTGCACCAGGCCGCGCTGCTGGGTCAGCATGCGCTGGCCTACAGCCTGTTGAGTTACCTGGCCATCACCGTGCACCGGCGGGTGCTGTGGTTTTCATTGCCCGAGCAGGCGCTGCATGTGCTGCCGGTGTTCGTTGCGGCGCATGCGCTGTCCTTGCTTGCGCGGCTGGTGGCGGGTGGCATGTTTCCGGGCTGGTGGCTGCTGGCCGCGCCGGTGTTCGAGGCCTTGCTGTGGCCGGTGGTGGTGCTGCTGCTGCTCGCACCCCAGCGCCGCGCACCCGATCCCGACCAGAATCGACCGCTGTAGCCGTCGCCGCCGTCCACCCGCCCCTGACCCCTGACCCATGACCGAGCTCAAAGACCTCGAACGTGAACTCGACCGGTTCAACACCCGGCTGATCGCCGCTGCGCTTTTTGTGCTGCTGACCTTTGGTCTGTTGACGGCTCGGCTGGTCTGGCTGCAGGTGTTCCGCCACGAGGAGCTGGCGCTGCAGGCCGAGGCCAACCGCACTGCCGTGGTGCCGGTGGTGCCCAATCGCGGCCTGATCGTTGACCGCAACGGCGTGGTGCTGGCCACCAACTACTCGGCCTACACGCTGGAGATCACCCCCAGCAAGGTCAAGGGCGAGCTGGACGCGGTGATCGACCGCCTGGCCGAGGTGCTGGAGGTGCAGCCGCGCGACCGCCGCCGTTTCAAGCGGCTGCAAGACGAGAGCAAGAGCTTCGAGTCGCTGCCGATCCGCACCAAGCTGAGCGACGAGGAGGTGGCACGCTTCATGGCGCAGCGCTTCCGCTTCCCTGGCGTGGATGTGCGGGCGCGCTTGTTCCGCAGCTACCCGGCGGGTGAGGTCGGCAGCCACATCATCGGCTACATCGGCCGCATCAACAGCGCCGAGAAAAAGGCGATGGAAGACTGGGACGACGACGTGCTGGCCAACTACCGCGGCACCGAGGTGATCGGCAAGCTCGGCCTGGAGCAGCACTACGAGCAGCAACTGCACGGCAGCACCGGCTTCGAGGAGGTCGAGACCTCGGCTGGCGGGCGTGCGGTGCGGCGCCTCAAGAGCCATCCGGCCACGCCCGGCAACACGCTGGTGCTGTCGATTGACATCAAGCTGCAGGCGCTGGTCGAGCAGATGTTCGGCGACCGGCGCGGCGCGCTGGTGGCGATAGACCCGCGCTCGGGCGAGGTGCTGGCCTTTGTCTCCAAGCCGACCTTCGACCCCAACTTGTTTGTTGACGGCATCGACGCCGAGAGCTGGCGCGGCCTCAACGAGAGCCTGGACAAGCCGCTGCTGAACCGGGCACTGCGCGGCACTTACCCGCCGGGCTCGACCTTCAAGCCGTTTCTGGCAATGGCCGCGCTCGCCAGCGGCAAACGCGGCCCCGCCACCATCATCCATGACGGTGGCAGCTACAACTTTGGTGGCCATGAGTTCCGCAGCCACGGCGACATCGGCCTGGGGCCGGTGGACATGCGGCGCGCCATCGTGCAGTCGAGCAATGTCTATTTCTACTCGCTGGCCAACGAGATGGGCGTGGACCTGATGCATGCGCAGCTCGACCCGATGGGCCTGGGCCGCAAGACCGATATCGACCTCGACGGCGAGCTTACCGGCCTGCTGCCGTCCACCGCCTGGAAAAAACGCGCCTACAAAAAGCCCGAGCAACAGAAGTGGTACGCCGGCGAGACCATTTCACTGGGCATCGGCCAGGGCTACAACAACTTCACCATGTTGCAAATGGCCAGCGCGATGGCCACCCTGGTCTCGGGCGGCCAGCGCTTCGCGCCCAGGCTGGTGCACGAGATCCGCGATGTGGTCAGCCATGCGGCAACGCCTGCGGCCGGCGAGGCCTTGAGCCCGCTGGCCTTCAAACCCGAGCATGTGGCGCTGATCAACAGTGCGCTCTACGGTGTGACGCAGGAGGGCACCTCGACGCGGGTGTTTGTGGGCGCGCCCTACAAAACCGGCGGCAAGACCGGCACCGCCCAGGCCGTGGGCATCCGGGCCAACGAGAAGTACAACGCCGCCAAGCTGGGTGAGTACCAGCGCGACCACTCGCTCTACACCGCTTTTGGGCCGCTCGATGCACCCACCGTGGCGTTGGCGGTGATCGTCGAAAACGCCGGCTTTGGTGCGGCGGCGGCGGCGCCGATTGCGCGCCGGGTGTTCGACTACCTGCTGGCCGGCCAGTGGCCGAACGACGAGGACATGGCCGCCACCCGCGAGGGCCGTAGCGCCGCACCCACAGGCACGCCGCGCCGGGCCGATGACGTGACGATGGAAGAGATCGGCCTGCCGGCACGGGTATTGGCGGCCCCGCCTGCCCCGCCAGGCGCTTCAGGCGCGTCAGGCGCTGTTGCCAGTGCGCCCGCCAGCCGGAGTCGGCCATGAACCCGGTCTTCGCCCGGCCCACGCTGTGGCGCCGGCTGCGGCCCATTGCGCTGGGATTTGATCTGCCGCTGATGCTGGTGGTGCTGGCGCTGGCCGGGCTGGGCATGGTCACGATGTACTCGGTGGGCTACGACCACGGCACCCGGTTTCAGGACCACGGCCGCAACATGCTGTTGGCGGCCCTGCTGATGTTGGCGGTGGCGCAGATCCCGCCGCAGCGGCTGATGGCGCTGGCGGTACCGCTGTACGCCGTGGGCGTCGCGCTGCTGGTGGCTACCGCGCTGTTTGGCATCACCCGCAAGGGCGCCACCCGCTGGCTCAACTTGGGGGTGGTGATCCAGCCCAGCGAGATCCTCAAGCTGGCGATGCCGCTGATGCTGGCCTGGTGGTTCCAGCGCCGCGAGGGCCAGCTGCGCCTGCTCGACTTTGTGATTGCCGGCTTGCTGCTGCTGGTGCCGGTGGCGCTGGTGGCCAAGCAACCCGATCTGGGCACCTCGCTGCTGGTGCTGTCCGGCGGGCTGTACGTGATCTTCTTTGCCGGCCTGTCATGGCGATTGATCCTGCCGGTGCTGCTGCTGGCGGGTGCAGCCATCACCGCCCTCGTCCTCACGGGTGACGCGCTGTGCCAGCCCGAGGTGGCCTGGCACGGCCTGCGCGACTACCAGAAGCAGCGCGTCTGCACCCTGCTCGACCCCACCACCGACCCGCTGGGCAAGGGCTTCCACATCATCCAGGGCATGATCGCGATCGGCTCGGGCGGCGTGACCGGCAAGGGCTTCATGAGCGGCACCCAGACCCACCTGGAGTTCATCCCCGAGCGCACCACCGACTTCATCTTTGCTGCGTTCTGCGAGGAGTTTGGCCTGATCGCCGCCGTCGGGCTGATCCTGGGCTTTTGCGTGCTGATCCTGCGCGGGCTGTGGATCGCCGCGCAGGCCCCCACGGTGTTTGCGCGGCTGCTGGCAGGTGCGCTGAGCCTGGGATTCTTCACCTACGCCTTTGTCAACATGGGCATGGTCAGCGGCATCTTGCCGGTGGTGGGCATTCCGCTGCCGTTCATCAGCTACGGCGGCACCGCCATGGTCACGCTGGGCGTGTCGCTGGGCATGCTGATGTCGATTGCCCGCAGCCGTGGCCTGATGCGGCGATGAGCGGGCCAGCCTCCTAGACCGGACGCCGGCTCAGCCCGAAGCGCACGGTGATCAAGGCGCCCGGGCCCATGCCCTGGGCGGCGGCGCTGCCGCGCGGCCGAGCATCGGTGATGCTCAGCTCGGCGCCGTGCTGCTGCGCGATCTCGTTGACGATCGCCAGGCCCAGGCCGCTGCCGTCGACGTTGGTGCCCAGCGCGCGGTAAAAAGGCTGCAGCACCAGCAGGCGCTCCGCCTCGGGGATGCCCGCGCCGGTGTCCTCCACTTGCAGCACCACCACCTGGCCGAAGGGGTCGTGCATCACCCGGGCCGTCACCGTGCCGCCGGCCGGGGTGTACTGCAGCGCGTTGTCCACCAGGTTGCGCACCAATTCCCGGACCAGGGTGGGTTGGCCCAGCATCACGCTGCCGGGCGTGGTGTTGGCGCTGCGGCTGTCGGCGCTGTTGCCCATGCTGGTGCCGGTGCCGGCACCGCTGGCAGCAGGGTTGCCGGATGCTGCCCCGCTGTGCCCGGCCGCGCCTGCAGAGCCTTCATCGGGCCCCTCGTAGCCCAGGTCGATGCGCTTGTCCATGGCCTTGGGCACAAAGTCGCGTACCGTCTCGCGCGCCAGCGCCGCCAGGTCTACCGGCTCGGGCGGGCGGGCCAGGGTCTTGGCCTCGGCCCGCGCCATCGCCAGCAGCTGGTTGACCATGTGGGCGGCACGCTCGCTGGCGTGGGCAATGTGTTGCAGCGAGCGTTTCAGGGCCACCGGATCGTGTTCACCGGCGTCGATTTCGCGCTGCGCCAGCTCGGCCTGCATACGCAGCCCCGCCAGCGGCGTCTTGAGCTGATGGGCCGCATCCGCCAGAAAGTGCTTCTGGGCGCTCATCGACTGGTCCAGCCGGCCCAGCAGGTCGTTGATCGCGCCCACCAGCGGCGCCACCTCCTCGGGCACGTCGCGCTCGGCCAGCGGGCTCAGGTCATTGGCCTCGCGGCGGCGGATGCGCTGTTGCAGCTCATTGAGTGGCTTGATGCCGCGTGCCAACGCAAACCACACCAGCAACACCGCCAGCGGCAGCACCACAAACTGCGGCACGATCACGCCCTTGATGATTTCGGTGGCCAGACGTGATCGCTTGTCCAGCGTTTCGGCCACTTGCACCAGCGGCGGCACCTCGCCGGCCAGACCGGTGCCCGGCAGCCAGAGGTAGGCCACCCGCACCGCGTCGGCATTGACCTCATCGTCCCGAAAGCGCAGCAACTGGGCCGCCGCAGCCGTCTCGTCAGGCACCGGCAGGTTGCGCTCGCCGGCCACAAACTCACCGCGCGCGCCGAGCAGCTGAAAGTACACCTTTTCGGCATCGTCGGTGCGCAGCACCTCAGCCGCCACCTCGGGCAGGCGCAGCCGGATCGCGCTGGGCTGGCCGGGTGTGCCCGGCACCACCACCACCTGACGCGCCACCGTGCGCGCCATCTCGGCCAGGTCACGGTCAAACGGTCGGCTGGCGATGCTCTGCGCCACCAGCCAGGTCAGGGCCACACTCATCGGCCACAGCAGCAGCAGCGGCGCCAGCATCCAGTCCAGGATCTCGCCAAACAGCGAGCGCTGCTCTTTGGTGGGCGGGTCTTGCGGGTCAGGGCGGGGCATGGCAGAAGCAAGCATAGGGCCTGCGTCGCCCAGATCGCCGACGGGCGGGCTCAGGCCCGGCAGCCGCCAGCACACCGACCCGGGTCAGCCCGGAATCTTCTCCAGGCAGTAGCCCAGGCCCCGCACGGTAGCGATTCGGATCGGCCCTTGCTCGATCTTCTTGCGCAAGCGGTGGATGTAGACCTCGATCGCGTTGTTGCTGACCTCTTCTCCCCACTCACACAGCCGCTCGACCAACTGGTCCTTGCTGACGAGCCGGCCGGCACGCTGCAGCAGCACTTCGAGCAGGCTCAGCTCGCGCGCTGACAGCTCGATCATCTGGTCGGCGATGTAGGCCACCCGGCCGGTGGCATCAAAAGTGAGCGGGCCATGCTTGATCACGCTGCTGGCACTGCCCAGGCCGCGCCGGGTCAGCGCCCGAACGCGGGCCTCCAGCTCCTGCAGCGAAAACGGCTTGGCCATGTAGTCGTCGGCACCCAGATCGAGGCCCTTGACCCGCTGCTCCACGCTGTCGGCAGCGGTCAGGATCAGCACCGGCACCGACGAGCCGCGCCCGCGCAGCTTGCGCAGCACCTCAAAGCCATGCATCTTGGGCAGGCCCAGGTCGAGGATCAACAGATCGAATTCGTGCGAGGCCAGCGCCGCGTCGGCCTCGCTGCCATTGCCCACTTGATCTACCGCGTAGCCAGTGGCGCGCAAAGCGCGCAACAATCCGTCAGCCAGCACCTGGTCGTCTTCCGCAATCAGAATCCGCATCGCCTGTCTCCTGCTGACCATGCCTTCGAAGCAGGCACCTGCTGAGCTTGATTCTAGGCAAATGCGGGCAGCCAGCCACTTAATTTGAGTCAAGACGGATCAGCGGGTACAGCAGGCAGATGGTCAAAAAAACACTGTACAAATATCCAGCTATTCAACACAATTGGCACTCGCAACTGGAGAGCCGTTATGGACGCACCCGTGAAAGCCTTGAACACCGAAAAAGCCAAAGCCCTGGCCGCCGCCCTGGCCCAGATTGAAAAACAGTTTGGCAAGGGCTCGATCATGCGGCTGGGTGCCGGCGAGGTGGTCGAGGCCATCGAGGTGGTCTCCACCGGCTCACTCGGCCTCGACATCGCCCTGGGTGTCGGCGGTTTGCCGCGCGGCCGGGTGGTCGTGATCTACGGCCCCGAGTCCTCGGGCAAAACCACGCTGACGCTGCAAGTCGTCGCGCAAATGCAAAAGCTGGGCGGCACCTGCGCCTTCATCGACGCCGAGCACGCGCTCGACGCCCAGTACGCCCAGAAGCTCGGCGTCAACCTGCAAGAAATGTTGATCAGCCAGCCCGACACCGGCGAGCAGGCGCTCGAGATCGTCGACGCACTGGTGCGTTCGGGCTCGGTCGATCTGGTCGTGATCGACTCGGTCGCTGCCCTGACCCCCAAGGCCGAGCTTGAAGGCGAGATGGGCGACTCCCTGCCCGGCCTGCAAGCCCGGCTGATGAGCCAGGCGCTGCGCAAGCTCACCGGCACCGTCAAGAAGACCAACACCATGGTCATCTTCATCAACCAGATCCGCATGAAGATCGGTGTGATGTTCGGCAGCCCCGAGACCACCACCGGCGGCAACGCGCTCAAGTTCTATTGCTCGGTGCGGCTCGACATCCGGCGCACTGGCAGCATCAAGCGCGGAGAAGAAGTGATCGGCAGCGAGACCAAGGTCAAGGTGGTCAAGAACAAGGTGGCGCCGCCGTTCAAGACCGCCGAGTTCGACATCCTCTACGGCGAGGGCATCAGCCGGGAGGGTGAGGTCATCGACCTGGGCGTCGAGGCCAAGATCGTTGACAAGTCCGGTGCCTGGTACGCCTACAAGGGCGAAAAGATCGGCCAGGGCAAGGACAACGCCCGTGAGTTCTTGCGCGAGAACCCCGACATCGCCCTCGAGATCGAGAACAAGGTGCGTGAGGCTTTGGGTGTGCCGCTGCAGGCACCTGGCGTCGGCCGCGCTGCTGCCGAGTGAGCTGACCGGCGGCCTGATCGATGACGCCCGGTCCCCTGGTCGTGCCATGAGGCCAGAGCCTTGGCTGGCTTGATCCCGCTGGTTTGAGGTGCGTCCCCGCCCTGCCTCTCTCAAGGTGCGCGCGCTGCAGTGGCTGGCGCAGCGCGAGCACAGCCGCACGGAGCTGCGCGGCAAGCTGTTGCGCTTGCTGTCGCGAGGCCCTGCCGGGGGTGCAGGACCAGCGCACCTAGCGCTGTCCGATCAGGCGATGTTGGATGCTGCTGACCCGGCCACCGAGGTTGAAGCCCTGCTGCTGTGGCTCGAATCGCACGGCTACCTGTCGGAGCAGCGATTTGTCGAGTCCCGGGTGCATGCCCGCCAGGCCAAGTTCGGCAATCTGCGGATCCAGCAAGAATTGCAACTGCACGGCTTCAAACTCGGTGCTGAGGCCAAACAAGCCTTGAAAGCCACCGAGTTGCAGCGGGCCCGCGATGTCTGGCGCAAAAAATTCTCCGCGCCGGCGCCTGACGCCGCAGGCCGGATGAAACAGGCGCGTTTTCTGGCGGGTCGCGGGTTCCCGGGGGACGTGGTGCGGCAGGTGATTCGGGTCGGCTGGCGCGGCGATGACTCCGACGCAGAGCCCGGCGCAGAGCCCGGTGCAACACCCGACGCAGAGCCTGACCTGGCCGAAATCTGAGGCACCCCCGCAGCGTTCGGTGCTGCTGTGCGGGCGCATCAGCCGTATCGGCTCGGTTTTGCGGCAACGCAGCATGCTAAATTGACGGTCTTTTGTCGCTGACGGCTGACCCGCTCTGCTGCACCCTGCCGGGGCAAGACCGGGTCCTGATCGCCAACTCCACCCAAGCCCGACCCTGCACCCGCCGGGCTTGCTCACCCCTCGCCGCGAGCCCCCATGAAAATCCACGAATACCAGGCCAAGGACATCCTGCGCCAGTTCGCCATCCCCGTGCCGCGTGGCATCGCCGCGTTCACCGCGCAAGAGGCGGTCGAGGCAGCGCAAAAGCTGGGCGGTGCGGTCTGGGTGGTCAAGGCCC
>JANYKR010000264.1 GCA_025358155.1 Betaproteobacteria bacterium | reverse complement strand
AAGTGCCGCTCAAATCCGGTCAGGCCGACGCGCGCGATGAAGGATTGCGCAATCTCGACTTGCTCGGGCTGCGGCATGCCGCGTTCGCGCAGTCCGAAGCACACGTTGTCGCGCACGTTGAGCCAGGGGAACAGCGTGTAGCTCTGGAACACCATGCCGCGGTCGGCGCTCGGGCCGTGGACGCGCTTGCCGTCGAGCAGTACCTCGCCCGAGGTAGGCTGGTCCAGGCCTGCAACGATGCGCAGCAGCGTCGATTTGCCGCAGCCCGAGGGCCCGAGGATGGTGATGAAATCATTCTCAGCCGCATCGAGCCCAGTGGCCTGCAGTGCGAGCGTGGCCGTGCCGCTGCGCGGTGCGTCGAAGCTGCGCGAGACGCCGCGAATTGAGAGAATCGTCACGTCACCGTTTCCTCATCGCGTACTCATTTGTCGAACTGCGCCCACGGATACAAGCGCTGGTTGATCCGCTTGAACGCGTAGTCGGACACCAGGCCGATGAGGCCGATCACGATGATGCCGAAGATGATCTGGTCGGTGGCCAGCAGCGCCTGGCTGTCGGTGATCATGTGGCCGATGCCGCTGCTTGCGCCAATCAGCTCGGCCACGATCACGTAGGTCCAGGCCCAGCCCAGCACCATGCGCAAGATCTCGGCAATCTCGGGCGCCGCGCCCGGGATCAGCACCCGGCGCACCAGGCTGGCGTCGCTGCTGCCCAGGGTGTAGGCGGCCTCGACTAGGTCGCGCCGGGTGTTGCCCACCACCACCGCGATCATCAGCACGAGCTGAAAAAAGCTGCCGATGAAAATTACCGCCAGCTTTTGCGCCTCGCCGATGCCCGCCCACAGGATCAGCAAGGGGATGAAGGCTGAGGCCGGCAGGTAGCGGGCGAACGAGACGAAGGGCTCAAAAAACGCCTCGACCGGTTTGTAGGCGCCCATCAGCACACCCAGCGGCAGCTCCAGCAGCGTGGCCAGGATGAAGCCGCCCAGCACCCGCCAGACCGTCATGCCGATGTCGAACGCAAAGCCCATCTCGGTCAGCAGCACCCAGCCGCTGCGCACCATCTGCACCGGGTCGGCCAGAAAAGTCTTTTGCACAAAGCCGCCAAAAGTGGCCAGCGCCCAGAGCGCCACGAACAGCACAAAAAATGCGATGCCCAGGGCGATGCGCGGGCCGGGTGCAACCGGGGTCAAGGGCCGCATGGGGATGTCTGCGTTTTTGTCCAGTGGCCCGGCAGGCGGCGCGGCATCACTTCAAAAACCGGGTGTCGGCCAGCTTGCTCAGGTCGGGGATCGCCTTGATGATGCCGGCTTCGAGCAGCAGGTCGGCGGCCTCCTTGGTGAACTGGGCGTGTTCGCCGGCAAAGAACTTCTGGTTCGCCTCGCGGTCTTGCCAGCGCAGGTATTTCTGGCTGCCCTCAAAGGCCTCGGCGGTCTGCTTGACATCGGCGCCCATGATCTCGAAGCTCTTTTTAGGCTCGGCCTTGATCATCGCCACGGCATCGAAGTAGCCGTCGGCCAGCGCCTTGGCGGCCTTGGGGTTCTCGGCCAGGAACTTGGGCGTGCAGCCGAAGGTGTCCATCACCATCGGGTAGTCGAGCGTGGTGGCGATGATCTTGCCGGCTTCGGGCTTGGCCCGCACCGCACCCAGGTAAGGCTCGTAGGTCATCGCCGCGTCCACGCCGTCGGTGCCGGCGATCATCGCGTTGGCAGCCGCCTGAGGCGACAGGTTGACCACCTTCACATCCTTGATCGACAGGCCGTTTTTCTTGAGCATCCAGGCCAGGCCGAAATACGGCGCGGTGCCGGGCGCGTCGGCCGCCACGGTCTTGCCCTTCAGGTCGCTGATCTTGTTGATGCCGGGCTTGACCACCATGCCGTCAGCGCCGTAGCTCTTGTCGAGCTGGAAGATCTGGGTGGTGGCCACGCCGTTGGCGTTCCAGACCACCCAGGTCTCGACCGTGGTGGCGGCGCACTGGATGTCGCCTGAGGCAATCGCGAGGTGGCGGTCTTTTTGTGGAATCTTCTTGATCGAGACGTCGAGGCCGTACTTCTTGAACAGGCCCGCCTCCTTGGCGAGTGTGAGCGGCGCAAAGCCGGTCCAGCCCGAGATCGCTATGGCGACTTTGGTGTCCTGGGCTTGCGCCTGGACGAGCGCAGTGGGCGCCAGCAAGGTGGCCGCAACGGCAACGAGGGCAAGTGGCTTGGCGAGCGAGGTCAGGGTCATGGCGGGGCTCCGTCTTGGGGTTGAGGTTGGGGTTGGGGTTGGGACAAGGAAAGCTCAGGCCGGCGTCCACAACGCTGGCAGGTCGGGCAAGCTGCGCAGGATAGATGCCAAAGTGCCGTCCCGCACCATCGCGGTCGCGGCTTCGATGTCGGGCGCCAGGTAGCGGTCTTGCGGGATCGCCGGGCTGCGGCTGCGCAGCAACGCATGCGCCGCCTCCAGCACGGCCGAGCTTTGCAGCGGCCGCAAAAACTCGATGCCCTGTGCAGCGGCCAGCCATTCGATGCCCAGGATGTGGGCGGTGTTGGCAATCATCGGCTGCAGGCGCCGCGCTGCAAAGGTGGCCATCGAGACATGGTCCTCCTGGTTGGCGCTGGTGGGCAGGCTGTCGACGCTGGCTGGATGCGCCAGCGACTTGTTCTCGGAGGCCAGCGCAGCGGCGGTGACGTGGGCGATCATGAAACCGGAGTTGAGCCCCGGGTCGGCGGTCAAGAACGGCGGCAAGCGCGACACACCGGCGTCGATCAGCATCGCGATGCGGCGCTCGGCAATCGCGCCCACCTCGGCGATGGCCAGCGCACAAGCATCCGCCACCAACGCCACCGGCTCGGCGTGGAAGTTGCCGCCTGAGACCAGTTCACCGTCGGCCGCGTCGGTGGCGGCAAAAACCAGCGGGTTGTCGGTCACGGCGTTGGCCTCGCGCACCAGCACCAGGGCGGCATGGCGCAGGCTGTCGAGACAGGCGCCCACCACCTGGGGCTGGCAGCGCAGGCTGTAGGGGTCTTGCACCCTGTCGTCGCCCTGCTGATGGGACTGGCGAATCTGACTGCCACCGAGCAAGCTGCGGTAGTACTGGGCCACGTCGATCTGGCCCGGTTGGCCGCGCAGTGCGTGGATGCGGGGGTCGAAAGGGCCGTCGCTGCCGCGGGCCGCGTCCACCGTCAGCGCGCCGATCAACAGCGCGGCTTCGAGCACCGGCTCAAAGCTGAGCAGCGCATGCAGCGCCAGCGCGGTGCTGGTCTGGGTGCCGTTGATCAGCGCCAGGCCCTCTTTGGCGGCGAGTTGCAGCGGCGCGATGCCGGCAGCGGCGAGCACAGCGGCGGCGGGGCGCTTTTGCCCGTCCACCAAGAACTCACCCTCGCCCAGCAGCGCCAGCGTCATGTGGGCCAGCGGCGCCAGATCGCCCGACGCGCCCACCGAACCCTGGCAAGGTACCCAGGGGCACAGGCCGGCGTTGTGCACCGCAATCAAGGTGTCGATCACCACCGGCCGCACGCCCGAATGGCCGCGCGCCAGGCTGGCTGCCTTGAGTGCAAGCACGAGCCGCAACACCGGCGGCGCCAGCGGCTCGCCCACGCCCACGCTGTGGGATCGGATCAGGTTGAGCTGCAAGGTCGCCAGATCGGCCTCGCTGATGCGGGTGGACGCCAGCTTGCCAAAGCCGGTGTTGACGCCGTAGACGGGTGCTGTGCCCTCTGCGGCCCGCCGCACTACGGCCGCACTGGCGGCAATGCCTGGCAGCGCCGCTGGATCGACCATCAGCGGCTGGCCGCCTTGGTGGATCGCCTGCAATTCGTCCAGCGACAGCTGCCCCGGCCGCAGCAGCATCACAAGTCTCCGGACTGAGGAGCCTGGCGCGCAAGGGCGCCAGGGCCTTCGGCAGGCGCGGACCCGTCCGCAGGGGACGGGCCCACGTCCGGCCTCAGCATGGGCAAATTCAATCCTTGCTCTCGAGCACAAGCCACCGCATCCGCATATCCCGCATCGGCATGGCGCATCACGCCGGTGGCGGGGTCATTCCACAGCACCCGCTCGATCCGCCTGGCCGCCGCGTCAGTGCCGTCGGCAACGATCACCACCCCGGCATGTTGCGAGTAGCCCATGCCCACGCCGCCGCCGTGGTGCAGGCTGACCCAGGTGGCACCGCCGGCGGTATTGAGCAGCGCGTTGAGCAGCGGCCAGTCAGACACCGCGTCGCTGCCGTCTTGCATGGCCTCGGTCTCGCGGTTGGGTGACGCAACCGAGCCCGAATCGAGGTGATCGCGGCCGATCACGATCGGCGCCTTGAGCTCACCCGACTTGACCATGGCGTTGAAGGCCAGCCCTGCGCGGTGGCGCTCGCCCAGGCCGATCCAGCAGATGCGCGCCGGCAGGCCCTGAAACGCGATGCGCTCGGCCGCCATGTCCAGCCAGCGGTGCAGGTGGGCATCCTCCGGGAACAGTTCCTTCATCTTGGCGTCGGTCTTGCGGATGTCCTCCGGGTCACCCGACAGCGCCACCCAGCGGAACGGGCCCCGGCCCCGGCAGAACAGCGGCCGCACGTAGGCGGGCACAAAACCCGGAAAGTCAAACGCGTTGCTCACGCCCGCATCCCGCGCGACCTGGCGGATGTTGTTGCCGTAGTCCACCGTGGGCACGCCCAGGACCTGAAAATCGAGCATCGCCTGCACATGCACCGCACAGCTGCGGGCCGCGGCCAGGCGCAGCGCGGCATGTTGACCGCCGTCGGCCTGTGCGGCGTGCCAGCGGTCCAGCGTCCAGCCGCTGGGCAGGTAGCCGTTGACCAGGTCGTGAGCCGAGGTCTGGTCGGTCACCAGGTCGGGGCGGATGCCGCCTTGGTCCAGCGGCAATCGCGCGCGCCGCACCAGCTCGGGCAGGATGTCAGCGGCATTGCCCAGCAGGCCGATCGACACCGCTTTTTTCTCGGCGGTGTAGCGGGCGATGCGGGCCAGCGCATCGTCCAGGTCGCTGGCCTGCTCGTCCAGGTAGCGGCTGCGCAGCCGAAAGTCGATACGGCTTTGCTGGCACTCGATGTTGAGCGAACAGGCGCCGGCAAAGGTGGCCGCCAGCGGCTGCGCACCGCCCATGCCGCCCAGGCCAGCGGTCAAGAACCAGCGGCCGGCCAGATCACCACCGTAGTGCTGGCGGCCTGCCTCGACAAAGGTCTCGTAGGTGCCCTGCACGATGCCCTGGCTGCCGATGTAGATCCAGCTGCCGGCGGTCATCTGGCCGTACATCATCAGGCCCTTGCGGTCGAGCTCGTCAAAGTGCTCCCAGGTGGCCCACCTGGGCACCAGATTGGAGTTGGCGATCAGCACGCGAGGGGCATCCGCATGGGTGCGGAACACCCCCACCGGCTTGCCCGACTGCACCAGCAGCGTCTCGTCATGTCCCAGCGTCTTCAAGCTGGCGAGGATGGCCTCAAAACAGTCCCAATTGCGGGCGGCCTTGCCGATGCCGCCGTAGACCACCAGCGCCTCGGGGTGCTCGGCCACCTCAGGGTCGAGGTTGTTTTGCAGCATGCGGTAGGCGGCTTCGGTCAGCCAGCTGCGGCAGGTGATCTCAGCGCCGCGCGGCGAGCGCACCACCCGGGGTTGGGCGTGGTCGGGTCGGCTGGCCGCGGTGGCAGAGACGGGGTTGGCAGCAGCGGGGCTGGCAGCAAGGTCGGGCAGCGTCGGTTGAGACAGATCGGTCATGCGGGCCTCGGCAAAATCGGTGTTCAGCCGTCGACTGTACTTGTCTAGACAAGCGCAGACAAGCCGGTTGACATCGGGGTTTGCACTGAGCATCGAACCCTGCAGCGCAACTTGTCTAGACAGGCATGGGCAAGTACCATTCCCGCATGAGTTCGCTACCCAGCCCGCGCCGCAAGTCCGCCCTGGCGCCGTTTGCGCTTGTCAAGCAGCACCTGATGGGCGAGCTGTCGCAAGGCCTTTGGCCACCCGGCACGCTGATGCCGTCCGAGGCCGCGCTGGTGGCGCAGTTCGGCGTCAGCCGCATGACGGTGAACCGGGCGCTGCGCGAGCTGCAAACCGAGGGTTTCATCGACCGGGTGCAGGGGGTCGGCACTTTTGCGGCGCAGTCCCACCGCATGTCGTCCACCCTGACGGTGCGCGACCTGCACGAGGAAATCGAAGCGCGTGGCCACCACCACCACGCCGTGGTTCATCTGCTGCGTGAGGAGCGCGCCGCACTGGCCCTGGCGCAACAGCTCGGGCTGGCCGAGGGTGCGTCGGTCTACCACTCGCTGATCGTTCACCACGACAACGGCCAACCGCTGCAGTGTGAAGACCGCTACGTCAACCCGGCCTGGTCGCCGGGCTACCTGGGCGTCGATTTCAGCCAGACCACACCCACCCAGCACCTGCTCGAGGTGGCGCCCTGGTGGGACGCGCAGTTCACCATCGAGGCCAGCACCGCGACTGCGCAAGAAGCGACCTTGCTGGGCATCACCGCCGCCGACCCGTGTCTGGTGCTGGTGCGCCGCACCAGCAGCCGGGGCGTGCCAGTGACGCTCGCGCGGCTGGTGCACCCGGGCGGGCGCTACCAGCTGGAGGGGGCGTTCAGCCGATGAAAACGCCCCGGCAGATCCGCTGCGCCGATATCCCAGACCAGCCGTGGCGCAACGGCGGCGGCATCACCCGGGAGCTGCTGGCCTGGCCGCCCGGCTCAGGCTGGCAATTGCGGCTGAGCGTGGCCGACATCCAGGCCGATGGGTCCTTTTCGGTGTTTGAGGGTGTGCAGCGCTGGTTTGTCGTGCTGCAGGGTGAGGGTGTGGCGCTGGAGGTTGCTGGCCAGCCGCATGGCCTGACACCCACCAGTGCGCCGCTGTGCTTTTCGGGTGATGTGTCCACCCAGTGCCACCTGCTCGACGGCCCGACCCGCGACCTCAACCTGATGCTGCGCGGTTGCGCGGGTGGACTGGTGGGGGTTGTGCCGGGCAGCGCCTGGTCTGGCCAAGGCTCAGCCTGCGGCCTGTTCACGGCAGAGGCCGGCCAGTGCACGGTGCAGGGCCGCCAGGTGGCCGTGCCTGCCATGTCGCTGCTGTGGTTCGACACGCCGCCCGGGCCGATGGCCTTTGCGGGCGACGCCGCCAGCACGCGAGCCTGGTGGGTCTGGGCCCAACTTGACCCCAGCGCCAACCCGGCAGCGGGAGCCCCGTCAGCATGAACACCCTCTGGCGCAATGCCAATCTCACCACGCTGGCCGAGCCGACCGGCTGGGGCCAAATCACCCGAGGCGCGCTGCTGACCGAAGGCAGCAGCCTGCGCTGGGTCGGCGCCGAGGCCGACCTGCCGGCTGGCCTGCAGGTGGATGCCGAGCACGGTCTGGACGGCGCCCTGGTCACGCCAGGCCTGGTCGATTGCCACACCCACCTGGTGTACGGCGGCCAGCGCGCGGCCGAGTTCGAGCTGCGTCTGCAAGGCGCCAGCTACGAGCAGATCGCTCGTGCGGGTGGCGGCATCCGCTCCACCGTGACCGCCACCCGGGAGGCCGACGACGGCGAGCTGTACTGCGCCGCGCTGGCCCGCGCCCAGGCCCTGATGGCCGAGGGTGTGACCACACTGGAGATCAAGTCCGGCTACGGTCTGAGTGCCGAACACGAGGCCCGCTGCCTGCGCATCGCCCGGCTGCTGGGCCATGAGTTGGCCTTGACGGTGCGCACCACCTGTCTGTCGGCGCATGCACTGCCGCCTGAATTTGAAGGCCGGCCCGATGACTACATCGCCGCCGTCTGTGCCTGGCTGCCCGGGCTGCATGCGCAGGGCCTGGTCGATGCGGTGGACGTTTTTTGCGAGCGCATCGCGTTCAGCCCGGCACAAACCCGCCGGGTGTTCGAGGTGGCGCGGCGGCTGGGCCTGCCGGTCAAGCTGCATGCCGAGCAGCTCAGTGACCAGGGCGGCGCCCAGCTTGCGGCCGAATTTGGCGCGCTGTCCTGCGACCACCTCGAGTTTTTGAGCCCGGCCGGCGTGGCCGCGATGGCCAGCGCCGGCACCGTGGCCGTGTTGCTGCCCGGCGCCTACTATTTTTTGCGCGAGACCCAGGCGCCACCGGTGGCGGCGCTGCGTGCTGCAGGTGTGCCCATCGCCATTGCCACCGACCACAACCCCGGCTCGTCACCCACCTTGTCGCCGCTGCTGATGCTCAACATGGCCTGCACGCTGTTTCGCCTGACGCCCGAAGAAGCGCTGCGCGGCTTCACCGTCAACGGCGCAAGGGCCCTGGGCCTGCTTGACCGGGGCCGGCTGGTGGCCGGGCAGCGGGCCGACTTTGTGGCGTGGCCACTCGATCACCCCAACCAGCTGGCCTACGGGTTTGGTCAACACCTGGAGGCTCGCAGCATCGTCGGCGGACAGGAGCGCCCCGCATGAACACCGCCAACTCTTCACTAGCTTCGCCGGACAGCACGCCGCTCAGCACGCCGCTCAGCTCGCCGATCAGCTTGCCGATCACCACGCCGGTCTACACCCTGTACCCGGGCACCCGGCCCTTGCTGGTGAGCCTGCCGCACGTGGGCACGCTGATCCCCGAGGCGATCAAACCACAGCTGGTGGCGCGCGCGCTGGCGGCAGAGGACACCGACTGGCATCTGGAGGCGCTGTACAACTTTGCCCGCGGCCTGGGCGCCAGCCTGATCGTGCCGCGCCACTCACGCTACCTGATCGACCTGAACCGGCCGCCCGAGAACACGCCGATGTATGCCGGCGCCAACAACACCGAGCTGTGCCCGACCCGGTTTTTTACCGGCGAGCCGCTCTACCGCGACGACCAGGCGCCCGACGCGCTGGCGGTGCAGCAGCGCCGCGCCCACTGGTGGCAGCCCTACCACGATGCCCTGACAGCCGAGCTGGCGCGGCTCAAGGCCGTGCACGGCCACGCCCTGCTGTGGGACGGCCACAGCATCAAATCACAACTGCCCTGGCTGTTTGACGGCACCCTGCCCGACCTGAACCTGGGCACCGCCAACGGCAGCAGTTGCGCGCCGACGCTGCGCACGGCGCTGATGGCGGTGCTGGCCGGCCAGACCGATTTCAGCCACATCACCGACGGCCGCTTCAAGGGCGGCTACATCACCCGCCACTACGGCCGGCCGCTGGACGGCGTGCATGCGGTGCAGCTGGAGATGAGCTGGTCGAGCTACATGCCCGAGGCTCCGCCCTGGCAGCCAGACCCTGACCGCGCCGCCCGGCTGGCGCCGGTGCTGCGGGCGCTGCTGCAGACGATGCTGGACTGGCGGCCCGGTGCCTGACCCGTCGCTGCTCTGGGCCCCGGCCGCCTGGCTGCCCGGCGGCTGGCAGCGGCAGGTGTTGCTGCGCATCGGCAGCGACGGCCACTGGGCCGAGGTGCGATCCGAGGTCGCGCAAGCGCCCGACACCGCCACCGTGCTGCCGGGCCCGCTGCTGCCCGGCCTGGTCAACGCCCACAGCCATGCCTTTCAGCGCGCCTTTGCCGGCCTGGCCGAGCGGCGCGAGACGGCTGCCGACGACTTCTGGTCCTGGCGCCAGCGCATGTACGGCGTGGCGCTGCGCATCACGCCGGCGCAGTTGCGCGCCATCGCCGCCCAGCTCTACCTGGAGCTTGTGCAGGGTGGCTACACCCAGGTCTGTGAGTTTCACTACCTGCAGCACGACCCGAGTGGCCGGCCCTACCCCGACCCGTTGACGCTGGGCTGGGCCCTGGCCGATGCCGCGCAGGCTGTGGGCCTGGGCCTGACCCTGATGCCCGCGGTGTACGAGCGCGCCGGCTTTGGCGAGCCGGCGCTGCGCGACGAGCAGCGCCGCTTTGCCAGCAGCGCCGCCAGCGTCTGGGCAATGGCCGCTTGCATCCAGGCAGCCGGCCGTCCGCTGCTGAACGCCGGGCTGGTGCTGCACTCGTTGCGTGCAGCGGCCGCCGGCGCCATCCACACCCTGCGCGACCTGGCCACCGGCTTTGACGGCCCGATCCACATCCATGTTGCCGAACAGACCGCTGAAGTCGACGATTGCCTGGCCGCCACCGGCCTGCGCCCCATCGCCTGGCTGGCGCAAGCCGGGTTGCTCGATACCCGCTGGCAGCTGGTGCACGCCACCCACAGCGTGCCGGCCGAGGTTGACGCGGTGGCCCGCAGCGGCGCCGGCGTGGTGATCTGCCCCAGCACCGAGGCCAATCTGGGCGACGGCTTTTGTGACCTGCGCGGCTGGCTGGATGCCGGCGTGCCGCTGGCCATCGGCTCGGACAGCCATGTCACCCGCGACTGGCGCGAGGAGTTGCGCTGGCTGGACTACGGCGCACGGCTGCAACTGCGCCAACGCAATGTTGCCGCCGCGCCCGGCGCCGGTGAGCCGTCCACTGCGCAGCGGCTGTTTGCACGCGCACTGGCGGGGGGTGGCGCGGCGATGGGCGCGGCCGGTTGGGGCCTGCAAGCCGGCGCCCGTGCCGACGCGCTGCTGGTCGACACCACCAGCGCCAACCTGCTGGGCATGCCCACCGCGCGGCTGCTGGACGCGCTGGTGTTCTCCAGCCCGGCCGAACCCTGGCGCGATGTGATGGTGGCGGGCCGTTGGGTCTGCACCGCTGGCCAGCACCCTCGGGCAGCGGCGATCAACCGTGATTTTGTCCAGGCAATGGCCGAGCTGGGGTCCGGCGCCAGCGGCTGACCTGCAACCAGAACCGCACTCCTGCGGTCGACCATTGACAGCACGGCCGCTGCAAACGGGGCCGGCGGCTACAAGTCATACCAGCCCAGCCCGATCACCACGCTGTGCGCCTGGCCGTCCGGCTTGCGCTGCAGCTGCC
The DNA here is from genome assembly GCA_025358155.1 of Betaproteobacteria bacterium. Taxonomy (GTDB): domain Bacteria; phylum Pseudomonadota; class Gammaproteobacteria; order Burkholderiales; family Burkholderiaceae_C; genus Pseudaquabacterium. The sequence continues at coordinate 7,084 of JANYKR010000264.1, read as the reverse complement.
AGGCCAGGTCGATGGCCAGTTTGTCGCGGCGCAACCAGTGGCGCGCACCGATCTGGCCAAACCGCAAGCCACCCTCCTGCGCCAGTTCGGCAAACGCCGTCGTGCGTTTGAACACTTCACCCTCGATCGCCACCGCGCGGGTCCAGACCCGGCGGGCATCGCTGGCCTTGGCCAGGCCCGGGTTCAGGTGCAGCATGGCCAAGCCTTCACCCAGGTTGATCGACAGTGGCAGCTTCAGGCTGAAGGTGCGCACCGTGCCGTCACCCTTGCTGCGCTCGGCCCCCAGCGCGCCACTCACCGCCAGCCCCCAGCCGTCCCGGCCGATGTGGTTGAAGATGTGCTTGAACTCGACCTCCACTTCCTGGCCCGTCTGTTCGCCCGGCTGTTGGCCCAAGCCGCCCGCGCTGCGGTCCAGGTTGCGGGTGAACTGCAGCTGCAACGAGGTGCCGCCGCTGAAGGTGTACTCCGGCTCGACCGACAGGCCCAGCAGCTTGCCCCGCCGCTCCACCCAGGACTCGAAAGACCAGACTTGCTCGTCGTCCTCCATCACCGCGGTGCGGGCGATCTGAAAAGGCCGGTCATTGGCCCAACTGCCCGCAATCGGCCCGGCCAACGCGGCAGCACAGAGCCAGGGCGCCAGACGAGTGCTGCGCGGCAGGTGCCGGCGGCGGCGATGCTCGGCGAGGTGGGCAGGCAAAGAAGGCATGCCGGCGATGGTAGCCGGGGGTGAGGTCTCACCGACTTGTCGGATGCGGCCCGGGGCGGCGGCGGGGGTGCGGCGGCGGGTGCGGCGGCGGGGGTGCAGCGGTCTGCTGTAGCCGCCGCGACACCGGGCGATGGCCACGCCAGAGAAGATCAAGACTTCGGCGCAGACCGCAAAATCACCCCATGAACCCAGCCAACCCGCCCACCCCGCCGCAGCCGGTCGTCTTGTCTGAAGTCCGAGGCGGCGCCGCCTGGATCACGCTGAACCGGCCCGACCAGCGCAACGCTCTGTCGGCCGCACTGGTCAACGGGTTGGACGCCCAGCTCGGCGCGGCCATCGCCGACCCGGCCGTGCGCTGCATCGTGTTGACAGGCAACGGCCCGGCCTTTTGCGCCGGCGCTGACCTGAAAAGCCCGCCAGGCCAGATGATCGACGGCCGCCAGGGCGTGACGCTGGCCGATGTGCTGGCGCACATCCAGGACGCCCCCAAACCGGTGATCGCCGCGATCAATGGCGCGGCGTTTGCCGGCGGCCTGGGCCTGGTGGGCGCGGCCGACATCGTGGTCACGGTCGATGCCGCGCCGTTCAGCTTCTCCGAGGTCAAGATCGGCGTGATCCCGGCGGTGATCTCGGTGGTCTGCCTGCCGAAACTGGGCTTGCACCACGGCATGAAATTGTTCTTGACGGGCGAACGCTTCAACGGCAGCCGGGCGGTCGAGGTGGGCCTGGCGCACCGGGCGGTGCCTGCCGAGCAGCTGGCCGCCGCGGTGCAAGAAGAGATCGATGCGATCTGTGCCGCCGGCCCCGTCGCCGTGGCGGAGTGCAAGAAGCTGGTGCGGCGGGTGCCGCAACTGACCCGGGACGAGGCGTTTCGCGAGACCACGGCCTGGAGCGCCCGCATGTTCTTGTCGGCCGAGGGCGCCGAGGGCATGGCCGCTTTTCGCGAGAAGCGCAAACCGTCCTGGGTCAAATCCTAGGCCTGATGTAGAGCGACAAGCAGAGCGACCAGAGGAGACGAGCTTGACCGACCTGGACCGTTTTCAAACCGAGGTGGCCGACTGGTTTGCCGCCAACCGCCCTCCCGAGCCCGATTTTTTACTGCCCGAATCCTTCATGGAGGTGGGCACCGACGCCCAGTTCAACTACCTGCGCGACTGGCAGCGCAAGGTCTACGCGGCCGGTTACCTGGGCATGGCCTGGCCCGCGGCCTACGGCGGCGGCGGCCGGCCGCAGGTGCATCAAGACATCGTCAACGCCGAGATGGCGCGGCAGAAAGTGCCGTTTGTGCCCAACACCATCGGCCTGAACTGGGCCGGGCCGCTGATCCTGGCGATCGGTAGCGAGGCCCAGAAGCAGCGCTACATCCGTGGCATGCTGAGCGGCGACGACATCTGGTGCCAGGGCTTTTCGGAGCCCGACAACGGCTCGGACCTGGCCAGTTGCACCACCCGGGCAACCCGCGACGGAGACGACTACATCCTCAACGGCGCCAAGATCTGGACCAGCCTGGGAAGTTACGCCAAATACATGATCTTGCTGGCGCGCACCGACCCGGCCTCCAGGCGGTATGCCGGCTTGTCGTACTTCTTGATCCCGATGCAGGTGCCGGGCATCGCTACCACGCCGATCCGCAAGCTCACTGGCGAGCACGGCTTCACCCAGACCTTTTTTGACAACGCCCGGGTGCCGGTCGACTGCCTGATGGGCCGCGAGGGCGAGGGCTGGCAGATCGCGATGAAGACCCTGACCTTCGAGCGCGGAGCTGCCGGCGGCCAGGCCGGCGGGCTGGCCCGCATGGCGGTGGGCGTGGGCGACGTGGTGGAGCTGGCCCGCCGTTCGCGCCGCGACGGCGCGCCAGCCGTTGAAGACCCGCTGGTGCGTGACCAGTTGGTGCGCTTCCTGATCGAGAGCCAGGGCGACCGGCTGTGCACTGCCCGGGCCAAGATCCCGGCCCTGTGCAGCGAGCGGCCCGACGCGATCCCGCTGTCCAGCAAGCTGCGCATCACCGAGCACAACCGCCGGCTGTTGCAATTTGCGCTGACGCTGCAAGGCGCCAACGCGGCCCGCTGGGTGGGCGATGCCAACGCGGTGGACGGCGGCAAATGGCAGCGCGGCTACTTCAACGCCTTTGCCTCCACCATCGGCGGCGGGCCCAGCCAGATCCAGGCCAACATCGTGGGCGAGCGGGTGCTCGGCCTGCCCAAGGATTGAGTGCGATGAGCAAACCGATGTCATCCGACGGGCTGGGCAGCCAGCTCCATTTCTCCGACGAGCAGGCGATGCTGCAGGACAGCGCGGTGACGTTTTGCCGCGAGCAGTCACCGATGTCGGCAGTGCGCCGGCTGATAGGCCATGCGGGCGACGGCAGCACGGGTTTCGACCGCCCGGTCTGGCAGGCCATGGCCGAGCTGGGCTGGCTGGGCATCAACATCCCCGAGCGTTTTGGCGGCAGCGGGCTGACGCTGGGCCACACCGCTGTGATCGCCGAGGCGATGGGCCGGCATTTGCTGGCCACGCCGTTTGTCAGCACCCTGCTGTGTACCGAGGGCCTGCTGGCCGGCGGCAGCGCGGCGCAGCAGTTGCTGTGGCTGCCCAAGCTGGCCCAGGGCAGCATCGGCACAGTGGCCTTGTTCGAGGACGAGGGTGACTGGGACCTGCTCTCGCCCACCTGCCACGCCGAGCCGGGGGCTGCCGGCGTAACGCTGCAGGGCGCCAAGACCCTGGTGCTGGATGCCGCAGGGGCCGACCTGTTGCTGGTGTCGGTGCAACACCACGGCGCGCCTGCGCTGGTGCTGCTGCCCACAGCCCACCTGCCGCCCCAGCACCTGCAGCGCGAAGCGGTGATCGACGAGACCCGCCGTAGCTACCGACTGACGCTCGACGGCCTGGGCCTGCCGGCTGACGCGCTGATCACCGGCGCCGCAGCCCGCAGGGCACTGCAAGCCGTCCGACAAGCCGCCCTGTTGCTGGCTTCGGCCGAGGCAACGGGCGGCATCGCCGGTGTGCTGGCGGTGACGGTGGACTACCTCAACACCCGCAGCGCCTTCGGCCGCAAGATCGGCAGCTACCAGGCACTCAAGCACGGCTGTGCCGACATCCTGATCGGGCTGGAGCGAGCGCGCTCACACCTGCACCATGCGGCCACGCTGCTGGTCGAGGCGGGCAGCACTGGTGCTGACACCGCCCCGATCGCACTCGACGCCATCGAAATCGCGCTGCGCATGGCCAAGGTCGAGGCCGGCGACAGCTTTGTCGCGGCCGGCGACCGCTCGGTGCAGTTTCATGGCGGCTTCGGCTTCACCTACGACTGCGACGCCCAGCTCTACCTGCACCGCGCGCTGTGGCTGCAACCGTGGTTTGGTGATGCGGCCCACCACCGGCGCCGGCTCGCCGATTTGCTGCTGCCGTTGGCGCCGCAACCCGCCTGATTTCAGGTTCTCCGCGCCGCCAAGCCACCCCACCTCGACCCCACCAGTTTCGGACGTCTCCATGATCGGCACCACCCGCTACCCGCATGTCTTCTCGCCGCTGGATCTGGGCTTTACCCGGCTCAAGAACCGCATCCTGATGGGCTCGATGCACACCGGCCTGGAAGAGGCCGAAAACGGCTACGCGCGCATGGCCGAATACTTTGCCGAGCGGGCGCGCGGCGGCGTGGGCATGATCATCACCGGCGGCATCGCGCCCAACCCGGAAGCCGGTGTGGGCGGCAAGCTGTCCACCCCTGCCGAGGCCGAGCAGCACCGCACCGTCACCCGCGCGGTGCATGCCGCTGATGCGGACGTGAAGATCGTGATGCAGATCCTGCACACCGGGCCGCTGGCTGGCACGCCCGACTGCGTGGCGCCGTCGGCGGTCAAGTCCCGCATCGGCCGGTTCACGCCGATGGCGCTGGACGAGGACGGCATCGAAAAGCAGATTGCCGACTTCGTCAACTGCGCCGTGCTGGCCCAGCAAGCGGGCTACGACGGGGTGGAGATCATCGGCTCGGCCGGCTACCTGCTCAGCACCTTTCTGGTCGAAAAAACCAACCTGCGCACCGACCGCTGGGGCGGCAGTTGGCCCAACCGGATGCGCTTTCCGGTCGAGGTGCTGCGCCGGGTGCGCGAGGCGGTGGGGCCCCGCTTCATCCTGATCTTCCGCATCGCGGCGATGGACATGCTCGACGGCGGCCTGGCCTGGGACGAGATCGTCGAGCTGGCGCAAGCCATCGAGGCGGCTGGCGCCAACATCATCAGCACCCATTTTTGCTGGCACGAGGCCCCCGTGCCCACCATCGCGACGATGGTGCCGCGGGCGGCGTTTGCCGGTGTCACCGGCCAACTGCGCAAGGTGGTGGGTGTGCCGGTGATCACCAGCAACCGCATCAACATGCCGGCGGTGGCCGAAGCCGTGCTGGCGCGCGGCGACGCTGACCTGGTCTCGATGGCGCGGCCGATGCTGGCCGACCCGCAAATCGTGCTCAAGGCCCTGCAAGGCCGCGAAGACGAGATCAACACCTGCATCGCCTGCAACCAGGCCTGCCTGGACCACACCTTTGGCGGCCGGTTGCAGGTGAGTTGCCTGGTCAACCCCAGGGCCTGCAACGAGACGCTGCTGAACTACCTGCCCACCGCCAGCCCGAAGCGCATTGCGGTGGTGGGCGCCGGGCCAGCCGGCCTGGCTTACGCCACGGTGGCGGCGCAGCGCGGACACCGGGTCACGCTGATCGATGCAGGGCCCGAGATTGGCGGCCAGTTCAACCTGGCCAAACGGATACCGGGCAAAGAGGAGTTCCACGAGACGCTGCGCTACTACCGACGCATGATCGAGTTGCATGGCATCACGCTCCGCTTGAACACCCGGGCCGACGCCGCCCTGCTGCAGGCCGAGGGCTTTGACGATGTGGTGGTAGCCACCGGCATCGCGCCACGCACGCCCGACCTGCCCGGCATCAACCACCCCAAGGTGCTGAGCTACATCGACGTGATCCTGGGGCGCAAGCCGGTGGGCCAGCGGGTGGCGATCATGGGCGCGGGTGGCATCGGCTTTGACGTGGCCGAGCTGGTGACGCACCAGGGCACCTCGGCCGCGCTGGACATCGCGGTGTTTGCGCGGGAGTGGGGCATCGACTTCGAGGGCCACCCGCGCGGCGGCGTGACCGGCGTGACACCGCAGGTGGCCAAGTCCGACCGCCATGTCACCCTGCTGCAGCGCAAGGCCGACGCGCTGGGCAAGACCCTGGGCCGCACCACCGGCTGGACCCACCGGCTGACGCTGAACCGGCGCGGCGTACAGATGGTGGGAGGGGTGGAGTACCTCGGCATCGACGATGCCGGCCTGCACACCCGGGTCAACGGCGAACCGCGTTTGTTCGAGGTCGACACCGTCATCGTCTGCGCCGGCCAGACGCCGCTGCGCAGCTTGTTCGACGATTTGCAAAAGGCGGGCGTCAAGGCCAGCCTGGTGGGCGGCGCCTTCGAGGCAGCCGAGCTGGACGCCAAGCGTGCCATCGACCAGGCCAGCCGGCTGGCGGCTGAAGTCTGATGGCGGCGCGGCGATGAGCCACACCCCAAAGCTGGCGTTCACCCCGGCCAACGGCATCACGCTGGCCAGCTGGGAATGGCGCGCCGCGTTGCGCGTGCCCTCGCCCACGCTGCTGATGGTGCATGCCACCGGCTTCCACGGCCGGGTCTGGGACCAAGCGATCCACCAGCTGCCCCACCGCCATGTGATCGCCGTCGAGCTGCGCGGCCACGGCCGCAGCGAGGCGGCTGACTTTGACGACTGGCGGCCGTTTGGCCTGGACCTGGCCGGTTTTGCCGAGGCAATGGATCTGCGCGGCGCGGTCGGCATCGGCCACAGCATGGGCGCACATGCGCTGGTGCAGGCGGCCGCCTTCCAGCCGAGTCGGTTTTCGCAACTGGTGCTGGTCGATCCGGTGATGCTGGCGCCCGCCGACTACCACCTGCCCGCACCACCGCCCGGCACGCTGCACCCGGCCGCCGGGCGCAAGAACCGGTTCGAGTCGGCCCAGGCGATGTTCGACCGCTTTGCCGACCGGGCGCCGTACTCGGTGTTCGACCCGCAATCGCTGCGCGACTACTGCCAGCACGGCCTGCGCCCGGCCGATGACGGCGCGGGCTTTCAACTCGCCTGCGCACCGCGCTTCGAGGGCAAGGTCTACCCGCTGGCGCGTCAAAACCCAGGCATTTACGCCAGCATCCGCGCGCTGCAGATCCCCGTGCTGGTGGTTCGGGCCCGGCCGCAAGACTCCAGCATCCTGCCCTGGGACCCGCTGGGCTCGCCCACCTGGCCAGGGCTGGCCGCAGAGTTTCGCCAGGGCCAAGACTTGTTGCTGGGCGACAAGACCCACTTTTTGCCGATGGAAGACCCGGC
>JANYKR010000223.1 GCA_025358155.1 Betaproteobacteria bacterium | reverse complement strand
GTGATCACCGGCCTGAACCGCGACGACGTGGGCGCGCTGATCTTTCCGCGGCCCGACGAGTGCCGCAAGCTCGCGGGGCTGGGCGACGACGCGCCGCTGCCCGAGGTGCTGCACCATCCGACTGTGCGGGCGTTTTTCCAGGCCCTGGCCGACACCCTCTGGCGCGAGGCCACCGGCAGTGCCAGCCGAGTGGCCCGCTTGCATGTGCTGGCCGAGCCACCGGCCATCGACCTGGGCGAAATTACCGACAAGGGCTCGATCAACCAGCGCGCGGTGCTCACGCACCGGGCTGCGCTGGTCGAAGCGCTGTACCAAGGCCGCGCCGCAGATCCGTTTTTGATCCTGCCCAACCGCGATTGATGCCAGCCATGGGCAAAGTCCACATCCACCGGGTTGACGTGCACTTCGGTGACTGCGACCCCGCGGGCATCGTCTTCTTCCCCAACTTCTCGAAGTGGATGGACCAGGCTTCGCTGGCGTTCTTCATGGCCTGCGGCGTGCCGCCCTGGCGAGAGTTGGTCAAGAGCCGGGGCATCATCGGCACGCCACTGCTCGAGATCCACACCCGGTTCCTCAAGGCCGTGACCTACGGCGAGTCGATTGAAGTCCACACCTGCATCGAGCACTGGGAGGCCAAGACCTTCCGCCACCGCCACCAGGTGTTGCGGGGTGATGAGCTGGTGTGCGAAGGTACCGAGGTGCGTGCCTTCATCACGCGCGACCTCGCCAATCCTGACCGCATCAAGGCGATCCCCATCCCTGACGACATCAAGGCCTTGTGCCTGTGATGGCCTGTTTCAAGCCCAGCCCCACCCGCCCTGTCCCCGGTGACACAACCATGACCTTCATCAAGACCCTGCTGGCCTCGGCCGCCGCCCTGGCCACACTCACGGCCGCCGCACCCGCGCTGGCCGACATCACCGTGGGCATCTCGCTGCCGCTGACCGGGCCGGCCTCGGGCCTGGGCATCCCGATGCAGAACTACTTCAAGCTCTGGCCCACCAGCATTGCCGGCGAGAAGCTCAACCTCATCATCCTGGACGACGCCACCGACCCGACCAAGGGTGTGCAGAACGCCCGCAAGTTTGTCTCAGAGGACAAGGTCGACATCATCATCGGCTCGGCCGCCACGCCGGTGGCGATCCCGATGGCCGAGGTGGCGGCGGAGTCGGGCACGGTGCAACTCGCCGCCTCGCCGATCGGCCTGCCGCCCGGCAAGGACGCCTGGAGCTTTCGCCTGCCGCAGGGCAACGACGTGATGGCGCACGCGATGGTCGAACTGATGAAAAAGCAGGGCATCAAGACCATCGGCTTTCTGGGTTACACCGATGCCTACGGCGAGCAGTGGCTCAAGGCGATCATTGCCGAGGGCGAAAAGGCGGGCATCAAGGTCATCGCCACCGAGCGGTTTGCCCGCAGCGACACGGGCGTCACCGCGCAGGCCCTCAAGCTGGTGGCGGCCAACCCCGACGCGATGCTGGTGGTGGCCTCGGGCTCAGGCGCAGCAATGCCCGAGAAGGCCATCGTCGAGCGCGGTTACAAGGGCAAGATCTACCAGACCCATGCCGCAGCCTCAAAAGATCTGATGCGCATCGGTGGCAAGGATGTCGAGGGCACGTTTGTGGTGTCCGGCCCGGCGGTGGTGGGCGACTTGTTGCCGGACAGCCACCCCAGCAAGAAGCTGGCGATGGACTTTGTTGCCAAGTACGAAAAGGTCTACGGGCCTGGCTCGCGCAACCAGTTTGCCGGCCATGCCTATGACGCGCTGATCGTGCTGGAAAAGGTGGTGCCGGTGGCGCTGAAGAAGGCCAAGCCGGGCACCAAGGAGTTCCGCGCCGCGCTCAAGGAGGCGATCGAGGGCATGGACCGCACGGTTTTCTCGCATGGCGTGATGAACTGGACCGCTACTGACCACTGGGGCTACACCATGGAAACTGGCGTGATGCTGGTGGTCAAGAACGGCGACTGGGCGCTGGCGAACTGAACTCGGGCAACCGGTCCTGCGGGTTTGCCCCAGCCTTTTGTCTTGTGTCAAGCGCTCGGCGGTACGTATGATCTACCGACCGGTCGGTCGAATTATCATCCGGCCGGTTGTCTGAACCGGCACAGCGGCCAGTTCAGGGCGCGACCGCTTCAACGGTGTTGGGACCCTCATGGATTTTTCAATTGCAAGCATTCTTGCGCTCGACGGCGCAACCAACGGCGCGGTCTACGCGCTGCTGGCACTGGCCACCGTGCTGGTCTTTGCCGTCACCCGCATCATCTTCATCCCGCAGGGCGAGTTCGTGGCGTTTGGGGCGCTGACGCTGGCGCTGTTCCAGATGGGCAAAGTGCCAGGCACGGTCTGGTTTTTGCTGATCCTGGCGGGCTCGGCGGCAATTGCCGACCTGGTCGATGGCCTCAAGCACCACCAGTCGGCGCAGCGCATAGCCAAGCGTCTGCTCCTCACGCTGGCCTATCCGGTGCTGATCTCGCTGGTGGCGATCTGGGTGGCGCCGCGCAACTTTCCGATGCCGGTGCAGGCCGCACTCACGCTGGCCCTGGTCACACCGTTTGGCGGCTTGATCTACCGGCTGGCCTATGAGTCGCTGGCCGACGCCACCTCGCTGGTGTTGCTGATCGTCTCCATCGGGGTGCACTTTGCCCTCACCGGGCTGGGGCTGTTCTTCTTCGGTGCCGAGGGCTTTCGCAACCCGAGCTTCTGGGATGTGCGCTTCACCACCGGGCCGTTGCAGTTCTCGGGCCAGACGATCTTCATCTTTGTGGCCTCGCTGGTCCTGATCGTTGGCTTGTGGCTGTTTTTTGAGCGGTCGCTTTACGGCAAGGCGCTGCGCGCCACCGCGATCAACCGGCTGGGTGCGCGGCTGATGGGTATTTCCAGCAACGGCGCCGGCCGCACCACGTTGACGGTGGCGGCTTTCATCGGTGCGCTGTCGGGCTTGCTGATCGGGCCCACCACCACGATCTTTTACGACTCGGGCTTCTTGATCGGCTTGAAGGGCTTTGTGGCGGCGGTGTTTGCCGGCTTGTCGAGCTACCCGCTGGCGCTGCTGGGGGCGATGCTGGTCGGCCTGCTGGAGAGCTTTGGCTCGTTCTGGGCCAGTTCTTTCAAGGAGGTGATCGTGTTCGGCTCGATCATCCCGGTGCTGCTGTGGCGGTCGCTGCGCGACCCGCACCACGAGGAGCATTGAGATGAACTGGCAAAAATTCGGTTTCCCGGTCTTTGTGCTGCTGATGCTGGCCCTGCCGGCGCTGCCCATCCCTGATTTCTGGATCACCCAGCTCAACTACATCGGGCTGTACGCCATCGTCAGCCTCGGCCTGGTGCTGCTGACCGGCGTGGCAGGCTTGACGTCCTTTGGCCAGGCTGCGTTTGTCGGTGTCGGCGCCTACACCGCAGCGTTTCTGGCGATCAAGCTGGGCATGTCGCCTTGGTTGACGCTGTTCATCGGTGTGGCCTTGAGCGTGGTGGTGGCGCTGGTGCTGGGCGCGATCACGCTGCGCATGTCGGGCCACTACCTGCCACTGGCCACCATCGCCTGGGGCCTTACGATCTACTACACCATCTCCAACATGGAGTTTCTGGGCAAGTACGACGGCTTGCTGGGGGTGCCGCCGATCGCGTTGTTCGGTACCAGCCTGGGCTCGGGGCGCGGCGTCTATGTGCTGATCTGGATCTTTGCACTGGCCTCGGCGCTGGCCGTGACGCGCTTGCTCGACTCGCGCCCCGGCCGCGCCATCCGGGCGCTGAAAAACGGCACGACCATGGCCGAGGCCATGGGCATCTCGACCTTCCGCTACAAGGTGATCGCGTTTGTGCTGGCCGCCGTGCTGGCGTCGATCTCGGGCTGGCTGTTTGCGCACTTCCAGCGCACTGTCAACCCGTCGCCTTTTGGCCTGAACAAGGGCATCGAGTATTTGTTCATGGCGGTGCTCGGCGGGGTGGGCCATGTCTGGGGTGCGTTTTTGGGCGCGGGTGTGCTCAAGATCGTCGAGGACCAGTTGCAGACCCTGCTGCCCAAGCTGATCGGCACCAGTGGCAACTTCGAGATCATCGTTTTTGGTCTGGTGCTGATCGCGGTGCTCAAGTACGCGCCGGATGGGCTGTGGACCTTTGTCGGCAAATGGTTGCCGGCGCCCAAGCGGGTTCGGGATTGGGGTGACGCGGCCAAGTTGCCGCTGCGCGACAAGCCAAAGCCCGGAGAACTGGTGCTGGAGGTGGACAAGGTGCGCAAGGAGTTTGGCGGGCTGGTCGCCGTCAACGACATCTCGTTCCAGATCCGCGCCGGCGACATCGTCGGCCTGATCGGGCCCAACGGCGCCGGCAAGTCCACCACCTTCAACCTGGTCACCGGCGTGCTGTCGCTGACCAGCGGCAAGGTCAACTTTCGCGGCCAGTCGGTGGCCGGCCTGCCGTCGCGGCTGATCGCCCGGCGCGGCATGTCGCGCACCTTCCAGCACGTCAAGATGATCCCCGAGATGACGGTGCTGGAGAACGTGGCGCTGGGCGGTTACCTGCGCACCACCTCGGGCACGCTCAAGGCCATCCTGCGGCTGGACCGCAAGGAGGAGCGCAGCCTGTTTGCCGAGGCCGAGGCCCAGTTGCAGCGCATCGGCATGGCCGAGCAAATGCATGAGCTGGCCGGCAACCTGGCGCTGGGGCCGCAGCGTCTGATGGAGATTGCGCGCGCCTTGTGCACCGACCCGGCGCTGCTGCTGCTCGACGAGCCCGCCGCCGGCCTGCGCCACAAGGAGAAACAGGCACTGGCCGATGTGCTGCGCCAGTTGAAGCGTGAGGGCCTCTCCATCCTGCTGGTTGAACACGACATGGACTTTGTGATGGGCCTGACCGACCGCATCGTGGTGATGGAGTTTGGCACCCGTTTGATCGAAGGCACACCCGACGAGGTGCAGGCCAGCCCGGTCGTGCGCGCCGCCTACCTGGGGACTGAACACTGATGGCCGCCGACCTGTTGACCGTCAAGGACCTGCACGCCGGCTACGGCCGCGCCGAGGTGCTGACCGGCCTGAACTTCCAGCTCGCCAAGGGCCAGGTGGTGACCGTGATCGGCCCCAACGGCGCCGGCAAGAGCACCACCTTGAACGCGCTGATGGCGGTGTTGCCGTCCAGGGGCCAGGTGGTATTTGACGGCGTGGATCTGTCCGACGTCTCGCTGGAAGAGCGAGTGATGCTGGGCATGGCCCTGGTGCCCGAGAAGCGCGAGCTGTTTGGCACCATGCCGGTCGAAGACAACCTGATCCTGGGCGGCTACCGGGCGATGAAGCAGCGTGTGCCGCACTGGCGCAACGAGATCGAGCGTGTCTACACCTTGTTCCCGCGCCTGAAAGAGCGGCGCTTGCAGCTGGCCGGCACCTTGTCGGGCGGTGAGCGGCAGATGCTGGCGGTAGGCCGGGCGCTGATGTCGGGCCCGAAACTGCTGATGCTCGACGAGCCCAGCCTCGGCCTGGCGCCGCTGATCGTGCGCGAGATCTTCCGCATCATCGTGCAACTGCGCGAGCAGGGCGTGTCGATCCTGCTGATCGAACAAAACGCCCGCGCGGCGCTGGAGGTGGCCGACCACGGCTACGTGCTCGAGACCGGCGCGATTGCGCTGCACGGCCCGGCGTCCGACCTGGCGGGTGACCCGCGTGTGATCGAGACCTACCTCGGCGCGGCCCGCAAGGCCTCCTGAGCGCGCGGCCAACGCATGACGACAGGGAACCCTGCTGCGGCCCCGGTGGCCAACCGGCTGCGGGTGATGGTCCGGTTGCGGGTCTCGGCCCTCACGGCGCGGTGCTGGGTGGCCTGGCATGGCGCGTGACCGCTCACCGCTGCCAGGTCTGCCGGACTGGCCGGCAGACCGGCCGCCCAAGGCCTTCTCCGACCTGTCGCTGGGCCCCTTGAGCGACGTGCTGGGTTACCACATCGCCCAGGCCTCGATCACCACCTTCGGCCTGTTCGAGCGCCATGTCGGCCAGCCCTTCGGGCTGCGCAAGGTCGAGTATTCGCTGCTGATGCTGGTGCTGGCCAACGGTCCGCTGTCACCCAAGAAGCTGGCCCAGGCGCTGGTGCTGTCAGCGCCCAACCTGACCCTGCTGCTGGACCGCCTGCAAGAGCGCGGCCTGTTGCGTCGTGAGCGCAGCCAGCTTGACCGTCGCTCACAAAACGTGGTGCTGACCGACGAGGGCCAACGCGTGGCCCGGGCCAGCGGGGCTGCCGCTGTGCCCATGGAGAGCGCACTGTTCGACCGCCTCAGCCGGGCTGAACACGCGATGCTGATCGAGCTGCTGCGCAAGGTGGCGGGGCGCTGATCGGGCGGCTGCAGGCGGGCGGTGGGTGGTGGCTTGGCTGTGCTTTGGCTGGACTGCGCTGGCCGCCACACCCGGAGTTTCCCTGAGCCGGCAAGGCTTGCGCCGGCTTGGACCTGCCACTAAAATCGACCGACCGGTCGGTCAATGAACCGCAACCCGGACTTTGGAGAACCTCGCCCATGACTTTGATTCGCACCCTACAAGCCGGGGCCGTTGCTGCCGCGCTGGCCTCGTTGGCCCTGGCCGCCCATGCAGACCTGACGATTGGCGTCACGCTGTCGGCCACCGGCCCGGCCGCGTCGCTTGGCATCCCCGAGAAAAACACCATCGAGCTGATGCCGCGCACCATGGCTGGCCACAAGGTCAACTACATCGTGCTCGACGACGCCTCGGACACCACCGCGGCCGTGGCCAATGCCCGCCGCTTGATTACCGAGAGCAAGGTCGACCTGATCCTGGGCTCCACCACCACGCCCAACTCGCTGGCGATGCTGGATGTGGTGTCCGAGAACCAGACCCCGATGGTCTCGCTGGCCGCGTCCTCCAGGGTGGTCGAGCCGATGGACGCCAAACGCCGCTGGGTCTTCAAGACGCCGCAAAACGACATCATGATGGCGCTGGCAATTGCACAGCACATGGCGGCACAGGGCATCAAGACAGTGGGTTTCATCGGTTTTGCCGACGCCTACGGCGAAGGCTGGTCGCAAGAATTTGGCAAGGCCGCTGCGATCAAGGGCATCTCGGTGGTGGTTAGCGAGCGCTTCAACCGCAGCGACGCGTCTGTCACCGGGCAGGTGCTCAAGCTGATGGGCGCCAATCCGCAGGCCGTGCTGGTGGCCGGCTCAGGCACGCCCGCCGCGCTGCCACAGCGCACGCTGAAAGAACGTGGCTTCAAGGGCGCGATGTACCAGACCCACGGCGTGGCCAATGCCGACTTCCTGCGGGTGGTGGGTGCAGACGGCGAGGGCACTTTTCTGCCCGCCGGCCCGGTGTTGGTGGCCGCGCAACTGCCCGCCAGCGACCCCTCGCGCAAGGCCGGGCTGGACTACACCGCCGCTTACGAAGCCAAGTTCGGCAAGGGTTCGGTGTCCACCTTTGGCGCCCACGCCTGGGACGCCGGGCTGGTCATCCAGGCCGCCGTCGCGGCGGTGGGCAAGAAGGCCCAGCCCGGCACGCCGGAGTTCCGCGCCGCGCTGCGCAATGCGCTCGAGGCCACCAAAGAGGTGGTCGGCACCCACGGCACCTTCAACATGTCGCCGGCCGATCACAATGGTCTGGACCAACGCGCCCGCGTGATGGTCGAGATCGAAAAGGGCGCCTGGGTCTACCAGAGGTGAGGCTGGGCGCCGGTGTTCGGCGCTTGAGCTCCATCAGCAAGGGCCGCAATTGCGGCCCTTGTCACGTCGGTTTGCGCCTGCCAGCGGGCTACCAGGGCGCCCGGCCCATGCCCATGACGCGTCGGTACCACTCGTGGAAGTGCTGCATGCCATCCTCCATCGGGCTCTGGTAGGGACCGGCCTCGTCGTCGCCGCGCTCCATCAAGGCCTTGCGGCCGGCGTCCATGCGCAGCGCAATCTCGTCGTCCTCGACGCAGGTCTCCATGTAGGCCGCCTGTTCGGCCTCGATGAATTCACGCTCGAAGGCGGCGATTGCTTCGGGGTAGTAGAACTCCACCATGTTGACCGTCTTCTGCGGCCCCTTGGGGTAGAGCGTCGAGACGACCAGCACATGCGGGTACCACTCGACCATGATGTTCGGGTAGTAGGTCAGCCAGATCGCGCCCTGCTTGGGCGGCGCACCGTTGCCCAGTGCCAGCACCGCCTCATGCCAGCGCTTGTAGGCCGGCGAGCCCGCCTGGCGCAGCGAGTCGTTGATGCCCACGGTCTGCACCGAGTGGTGCCGGCTGAACTCCCACCTCAGGTCGTCGCAGCTCACGAACCGCCCCAAGCCGGGGTGGAACGGGCCGACGTGGTAATCCTCCAGATAGACCTCGATGAAGGTTTTCCAGTTGTAGTGGCATTCGTGAAGATGCACCTTGTCGAGCACATAGCCCGAAAAATCGAGGTCAGCGCGTGGCCCGACATGGCCCAGCTCGGTCACGATGTCGCGGCCGTTGTCCTCGAACACCATGCCGTTCCAGCTGCGCGTGGGGTAGTTGTTGAGGTGCAGGCAGGGGTCGTGCTCGAACAGCGGCGCGCCCAGCAGTTTGCCCTTGAGGTCGTAGGTCCAGCGGTGCAAGGGGCAGACGATCTGGCCGCCGGTCGCGTTACCGCCCCCCGCGACGCGGGTATGGCCTCGGCCCTGCAGCATCAGCGCCTGACGGTGCCGGCAGACGTTGGAGATCAGCTCCACGCCCTGTGCCGTGCGCACCAAGGCGCGGCCCTCGCCCTCTTGGGGCAGGGCATAAAAATCCCCCACTTCGGGTACCGCCAGTTCGTGCCCCAGGTAACGGGGCCCGTGCTGGAAGATCAGCTCCTGCTCGCGGCGGAACAGTTCATCCGAAAAATAGGTGGTGACGGAGAGTTGCGAGCGGGCCGACACGTCGTCAAGACGGGTGCGCGCAAGAGCTTCGAGACGGATGCTCAGGTTCGACATGATCCCCAGGATCTCCAAAAAGGATGTCTCAAACCCCCCACCCGGTGGCCCCGCGGATGGGCATGATCAATGCTGATGAAAACGGCCACCTCTGGGGCAGCCGCATTACCAATTGTAGCGGGCGCCTGTGGTCGCACCGCCACAGGGCCCGACTAAAATCGCTGACCCTGCGCATGAACTTGCCTTTGAACTCCGCTCTGCCCATGTCTGCCACATTGCCCCTCCCGCCCGAGCCTGAACGCTATGAAGACGCCTTGTCCGAGCTGGAGCGGCTGGTGCAGGCGATGGAGACCAGCAATCTGCCGCTCGACAGCCTGCTCGACAACTACCGCCGGGGTGCCCAGTTGCTGGAGTTCTGCCGGGCCCGGCTGCAAGCGGTAGAGGCGCAGGTCAAGCTGCTGGAGGACGGCCAGCTCAAGGACTGGGCTGCGCCATGATGAGCGCCGAGTTCGACGCTTGGGTGCGCGGCGAGCTGGCGCGGGTCGAGCATGCTTTGTCGCTGTGGGTGCCTGGCGACGCGCCGGCCGGGCTGGGCGCGGCGATGCGCTACGGTGTGCTCGACGGCGGCAAGCGCCTGCGGCCGCTGCTGGTGCGGGCCGCTTGCGAGGCGGTGGACGGCCACGCCGATGCGGCTTTGCGCGCGGCAGTGGCGGTGGAGCTGATCCATGCCTACTCGCTGGTGCACGACGACATGCCCTGCATGGACAACGACGTGCTGCGGCGGGGCAAACCCACCGTCCATGTGCAGTACGGCGAGGCCGCCGCCATGTTGTCGGGCGACGCGATGCAGGCTCTGGCCTTTGAGGTACTCACGCCGCTGGAGGGCGTTCCGCCCGAGTTGCAGGCCCGGCTGTGTGGCCTGCTGGCGCGGGCCGCCGGCCATGCCGGCATGGCCGGCGGCCAGGCGATCGACCTGGCCAGCACGGGCAAGGCGCTGGATGAAAGCTGTCTGCGCGATATGCACCGCCGCAAGACCGGCGCATTGCTGCAGGCCAGTGTGCTGATGGGCGCCGTCTGCGGCCACTGCAGCCCTTCGGCCTGGGCGGCGTTGAGTGAGTTTGGTGCCGCACTGGGCCTGGCCTTCCAGGTGGTTGACGACATCCTCGACGTGACGCAGGCCTCGGCCACGCTGGGCAAGACCGCCGGCAAGGACTTGCACGCCAACAAACCCACCTATGTCACCGTGTTGGGTCTGGACGAAGCGCGCCGCCAGGCCCAATCGTTGCATGCCCAGGCGCTGGCCGCCTTGTCGCGCAGCGCGCTGCCCGGCGCCAGCCATTTGCGCATGCTGGCCGACATGCTGGTCGACCGCGAAAGCTGAAACTTCAAGATCTGCCATGCCGACCACTTTGCTCGATACCGTCAATACCCCTGCCGACCTGCGCCGGCTCTCGCGCGGCGAGCTCGGCCGACTGGCTCGGGAGTTGCGCAGCTTTTTGCTCGACACGGTCAGCAAGACCGGCGGCCATCTGTCGTCCAACCTCGGTACGGTCGAGTTGACGGTGGCGCTGCACTATGTTTTCAACACGCCGCGAGACCGCATCGTCTGGGATGTCGGCCACCAGACCTACCCGCACAAGATCCTGACCGGCCGGCGCGCGGCGATGGCAACGCTCAAGCAGTGGGGCGGCATCAGCGGCTTCCCGCGCCGCAGCGAGAGCGAGTACGACACCTTTGGCACGGGGCATTCATCGACCTCGATTTCGGCCGCGCTGGGCATGGCGCAGGCGGCCAAGCTCAAGGGCGAGCGGCGGCGCGCGGTGGCGGTGATCGGCGACAGCGCGTTGACCGGCGGCATGGCCTTCGAGGCGCTCAACCATGCCGGCGCGCCGCACGGCGTCGGCCCGGCCGACCTGCTGGTGATCCTCAACGACAACGACATGTCGATCAGCCCGCCGGTGGGCGCGCTGAACAAGCACCTGGCCCGGTTGATGAGCGGCAACTTTTACAGCGCGGCCCGCGAGGGCGCCAAGAGCGTGCTCAAGAACACCCCGCTCTACGAGTTTGCCCGCCGCTTCGAGGAGCACACCAAGGGCATGGTCGTGCCCGGCACGATCTTTGAGGAACTGGGTTTCACCTACGTCGGCCCGATCGACGGCCATGACCTGGAGTCGCTGATCCCGACCCTGGAGAACTTGCGCGACCGCAAGGGGCCGCAGTTTTTGCATGTGGTCACGAAGAAGGGCTACGGCTACAAACTGGCCGAGGCCGACCCGATCAACTACCACGGACCCGGCAAGTTCGACCCGGCAGTCGGTCTGCTCAAGCCCACAGTGGCGCCCAAGGCCACCTTCACCCAGGTGTTTGGCCAGTGGCTGTGCGACATGGCCGCTGCCGACGACCGGCTGGTGGCGATCACCCCGGCCATGCGCGAGGGCTCGGGGCTGGTGGAGTTCGAGCAGCGCTTTCCGTCGCGCTACCACGATGTCGGCATTGCCGAGCAGCATGCCGTCACCTTTGCCGCCGGTCTGGCCTGCGAGGGCCTCAAGCCGGTGGTGGCGATCTACTCCACCTTTTTGCAGCGCGGCTACGACCAGCTGATCCACGACGTGGCGCTGCAGAACCTGCCGGTGGTGTTTGCGCTCGACCGCGCCGGCCTGGTCGGTGCCGACGGTGCCACCCATGCAGGTGCGTACGACATCGCCTACCTGCGCTGTATCCCGAATGTCAGCGTGATTACCCCGTCGGACGAGGACGAATGCCGCAAGGCGCTGACCACCGCCTTCCGCCAGAGCCACCCGGTGGCGGTGCGCTACCCGCGCGGCGCAGGCATTGGCAAGGCGGTTGACGTGGCCCTCACCGAGCTGCCCTGGGGTCGGGGTGAGGTGCGGCGCCAGTCCAGCCTGCTGGCCGGGCAGGGCCAGGGTCACGGCAAGCGCATCGCCATCCTGGCGTTTGGCACCTTGCTGCACCCGGCGCTGGTGGCTGCCGAAAAGCTCGACGCCACCGTGGCGAACATGCGCTTTGCCAAGCCGCTGGATGCCGAACTGGTGGCCGAGCTGGCACGCAGCCACGACGCCCTGGTCACGCTGGAAGAAGGCTGCATCGCCGGCGGCGCAGGCAGCGCGGTGGGTGAATGCCTGGTGGCCGCCGGCCTGTGCGTGCCGCTGCTGCACCTGGGCCTGCCCGATGAGTTCATCGAGCATGGCGAGGTGGGCAAACTGTTGTCGGGTCTGGGGCTGGATGCCGCCGGCATCGAGGCGGCGGTGCGCAAGCGCTTTGTCGCGCCGCTGGTGCTGGTCAAGCCGGCCGCCAGCCAGTGAGCCGCACGGCAGCAGCCGGTGCCCGCGCTGTCCTGATCCGCTCCCGCTCATGGACTTTGCCGCTCGGCTGATCGACAACCGGGTCTACGACGCCCAGGCGATGCGCAGCGCCGGGCCCGACCTGTTGTCCTTGGCGCTGATGGATGCCCGTACCCGCACGCTGGGCTGGTTGTCGGCCTTTGAGGGCCTGCCGCTGCCCGAGGCGCGGACTGACCTGGACCCGCCGTGGTGGCTGGCAGGCCAGGCCGCCTGGTTTCAGGAGTACTGGATCGCCCGCCATGTGCAGCGCGGGCGCGGCGTGGCGGCTGATCCGGGGGGCCTGCGGCTGGCGTCCATCGAGCCCCGCGCCGATGCCTGGTTCGACCCACTGGCCGGCAGCCGTGCACAGCGCTGGCGCCAGCCGCCGCCAGCGACCACTGACTTGCAGGGCTACCTGGACGCCACGCTGGAGACCACGCTGGAATTGCTGGACAAGGCGGCCACTGACGACGACGCGCTGCATGTTTTCCGTGCCGCCCTGCAGCACGAGGACCAACTGGGCGAGGCGCTGGCCGTTGCGGTGCAGGCGCTGGACCTGGCGCCCGAGCGTTTTGCCGCGCTGCAGGCGCTCGGCCTGTGGCCGGCGCTGGCCAGCCGCAGCCGGCGCGATCCGCTCTGGTTCCCGGGCCAGACGGTGGTGCTCGGTTCGGCCGCAGGTGGTTTTGTGCCCGACGCGGAGCAGGGCGCCCATGCGGTGCAGCTGCCTGAGTTCGAGATCGATGCCCAGGTCGTCAACTGGTCGCAATTTGCCGAGTTCGCGGGCGACGGCGGCTACGACGAGCGCCGCTGGTGGACCGATGCCGGCTGGGCCATGCTGGCCGCCAGTGGCCGCCGGGTGCCTCGCTACGTCGAGCAAATGGCCGGCGGCGTGCTGGCACGGCGCCAAGGCCTGCTGCAACGCCTGCCGCTGGCCCAGGCGGTGTTGCATGTCACGGCCCATGAAGCAGCCGCCTGGTGCAACTGGGCCGGCCGGCGTCTGCCGAGTGAAGCCGAGTGGACCCTGGCTGCCAGCACCGCCAGCGCCCGAGGTTTTGTCTGGGGCGAAACGCTGGAATGGGTGGCTGGCCGCGCCGGGCCTTACCCCGGTTTGGCCAGCAAAACGGTGGCGGCCGAGGCTGCGACGGGTGCTGCGGCCGGCAGCTCGGCCTGGCGCGTGCTGCGCGGTGCCTCGGCATGGGCCAGCCCCAGGTTGCGCCATGCCCAGGCACGGCGCTTTGCGCCAGCCGAGCACGACGAATGGTTTGTGGGCTTTCGCAGCTGCGCGGTCTGAGGCCTTGGGCCTCGGGCCATTGGCCGGCAGCACCGCAGCAGGCGGGCTATTTTTCGACCAGCCCTTCGCGCACCGCCAGCCGCACCAGCGAGGTCACGCCGCTCACGCCCAGCTTGGCCATGATGCGGCTGCGGTAGGTGTCGACCGTCTTGGGCGACAAGTGCAACTGGCCGCCGATGGCGGCGCTGCTCAGGCCGTTGACCACCATCGTGACGATTTGCCGCTCGCGCGGGGACAGCACAGAAAACGGATCGGCCGGCGCATCGCTGGTCAGCGCCTGCAGCGCCAGGTCCGCCACCTGCGGACCAAAAAACCGCCGGCCGCTGGCCACCGTGTTGATCGCCAGCAGCAACTCTGCCGCGCCGGCGTCCTTGAGCACATAACCCGCTGCGCCCAGTCGCACCGCCTCGGCCACATCGCGGGGCTGGGCCGACATGGTCAGCACCAACGCTTTGACGGGTGAGTCGCGCCGCCTGAGCTCATGCAAGACCTCAAAGCCCGAGCTGTCTCCGAGGCCCAGGTCGAGCAGCATGATCTGGGCCTGTTGTTGTTGTGCTTCGACAACAGATTGCGTGGGGTCGCTGCTTTCACCCACCACCTGATGCCCGGCGGTTTCCAGCAAGGCATGCAGGCCGTCACGCAGCAGCAGTTGGTCGTCAACCAGATAAATCCGGGTCATGCCGGGCGATCCACCCCGTGACAACGCATGGATGAGCTTGGAGCCTTGAGCGTCATGGTCTACTTATCCCTGTTGGCCGACCATACCAAAGGATGCAGGCCAGTGATCCGATTTGAAGCATGGCGCGGGAAAACGCGGGCTAGGAAGCCGGCGGTCAAGCCGGTCTGATGCAGGTGCGGTCTGCGACTGTGTCGTGCGGCCCGTCTTGCGTGCATGGACCCAGTGCCAGCGCGTTCATTCGTGCCCTCGGGCGACCCCTCTCCACCTCTTTTTGTCGTTGCCGCTGCCATGAAACTTTCAATCCTCGCTCCCCAACCGCTGGCGCTCGCCCTGGCCTGCTGGTTGGCCTGGCCATTGCAGGCCGCCCAGGCGCAAGAAAGCACTGGCGAGGTGGTGGTGGTGACCGGCTCTGCGCGTGGCCAGCGGGTGTTCGATGCGCCGTTCGCGATCACCGCGATCGACGCATCGGCACTGCGTGATGCTGGCGCGCTGATCAACCTGTCCGAGGCGATGGCACGGGTGCCGGGTTTGGTGGTCAGCAACCGCAACAACTACGCCCAGGACTTGCAGATCAGTTCACGCGGTTTTGGCGCACGGGCTGCATTCGGTGTGCGCGGCTTGCGCCTGTATGCCGACGGCATCCCCGCCACCATGCCCGATGGCCAGGGCCAGGTGGCGCATTTCGACCTGGCAGGCGCCCAGCGCATCGAGGTGCTGCGCGGGCCGTTTTCGGTGCTCTACGGCAACAGTTCGGGCGGTGTGATCGCGCTGTTCAGCGCCCCGGTCAAGCAAGCCCAGACCGAGCTGGCGCTGGACGCTGGCAGCTTTGGCCTGCGCCAGGGTCGGGTCAGCGTGGCCACGCCCCTGTCGGGTGGTTTTGATGTGCGGGCCAGCTACGCCGACACCGACATCGAGGGCTTCCGTCCGCAAAGCGCGGCCCACCGCAGCCTGGCCAATGTCCGCCTGGGCTGGACCGGCGACGCCGACACCGTGACCGTGCTGCTGTCCGACCACAACCAGCGTGCCGACGACCCGCTGGGCCTGACCGCAGCGCAGTTCAATGCCGACCCGCGCCAGACCACGCCCGAGGCGCTGGCCTTCGATACCCGCAAGACCATCCGCCAAAGCCAGGCGGGCATCAACTGGCGCCACAGCTTTGGCGACGCGGGACCGTTGCGCGAGAGCCAGCTCACCGCCTACAGCGGCAGCCGAGGTGTCACGCAGTGGCAGTCGATCACGACGGCGGCGCAGATCAATCCCAAGAGTGGCGGCGGGGTGGTTGATTTCGACCGCACCTACAGCGGCGTCGAGGGTAAGCTGACGCTGCGTCTGGGCGATACCGATGTGGTGCTGGGCTTGAACCGCGAAACCCTGCGCGATGACCGCCAGGGTTACGAGAACTTCACCACCTCGCCGCAGGTGCTGGGCGTGACCGGCAAGCTGCGGCGCAACGAGATCAACACCGCCACCACCACCGAGGGTTTTGTGCAGGCCCGTGCGCCGCTGGCCCCGGGCTGGGACCTGACCGGCGGGCTGCGCAGCGGCCGGGTCGAGATGAAAACCCAGGACCACTTCCCGGTGCCGTTCACCGCCAGCAATCCGGACGACTCCGGTCAATTGGGCTATTCGTACCTCAACCCGGCGCTGGCCCTGCGGTGGTCGCCCGCGCCCGCCTTGGCCGTGCACCTCAGCGCGGCGCGCGGATTTGAGTCGCCCACGCTGGGTGAGCTGGCCTACAACAGCAGCACGGCCGGCGGCTTCAACACCACGCTTCAGGGCCAGACCAGCCGGCAGATCGAGCTGGGCGCCAAATGGCGTCAGCCGGGTTTTGAGCTCGATGCCGCCCTGTTCAACGCCGACACCGCCAACGAGATCGGCGTGCTGAGCAACACCGGCGGCCGATCGATCTTTCAAAACGTCGGCCGCACCCGGCGTTACGGCGCAGAACTCTCGGGCTTGTGGCGGGTGGCGCCGGGCTGGCGCCTGCAGGCGGCACTGTCGGTTCTGCATGCCGAGTACCTCGACAGCTTCCAGACCTGTGCAGCAGCGGCTTGCCCGTCAGTTGCGGTGCCCAAGGTCACGGTGGCGGCCGGCAACCGCATTTCGGGCACCCAGCGCGCCACCGGCTGGGCCGAGGCAGCCTGGCGACCCGGCCAAACCTTGAGCGGCGTGCCCGGCGAGGTGGCGCTGGAGTGGCGCGCCGTGGCCCGCACCCTGGCCAACGACACCAATACCGCCGCCGCTGC
Organism: Betaproteobacteria bacterium; assembly: GCA_025358155.1. Lineage (GTDB taxonomy): Bacteria > Pseudomonadota > Gammaproteobacteria > Burkholderiales > Burkholderiaceae_C > Pseudaquabacterium. The sequence goes on along the minus strand of JANYKR010000223.1, from coordinate 43,211 downwards.
GGGCTACGGGCTGGCCAACTTGCGCTGGAGCGGCAGCCTGCCCTTGGGCTCACTCGACACCCTCGAAGCGCTGGCGCGGGTCGAGAACCTGTTCGGCCGGGCCTATGTGGGCAGCGTCATCGTCAACGATGGCAACCAGCGTTTTTATGAACCCGGCGCACCGCGCAGCGGCCTGGTGTCGCTGCGCTGGCTGCACCGCTGGTGAGCCGGTCAAGCAGCGGCGGGGCTGGATCCGGCAATCGCTGACGCTCGGCGCTGCGCTGCGCTGGGCCCAGGCTTGGCGCCGGGCTGGGTGCGGGCCGCGGGCCTTGCAGCAACCGAGCCCGACCTGTCCGACGGTGATCCGTTCGGGTCGTTTTAGCGGCCCGAGTTGCGCAAGGCGTTTCTCGAGGCTTCTGCACGCACCCAGTTTGACGCCGCATGCCCGCGCCGGTTGGCGCGATCAACCCACCAGGTGATTCGCCAGCACCCGCGCCAGATGCATTGCCTCGCGCCCGGCGCCGTCGGCGATCTGGTGCCTGCAACTGGTGCCATCCGCCACCAGCAGCGCGTCCGGCGCCGCGCGCACGGCCGGCAGCAAACTCAGCTCGGCCATCTGCAGCGACACCCGCTGGTGAGCCACCTCGTAGCCAAATGCGCCTGCCATGCCGCAGCATGAGCTCTCGATCAGCGCCGGCTCGGCGCCCGGGATCAGCCGCAGTGCCGCCAGCAGGGACGACACCGTGCCAAAGGCCTTCTGGTGGCAATGGCCATGCACCAGGATTTGCTGTTGCGCCGGCCGCAGCGCTGGGGCAAAGCGGCCGGCAGCCGCCTCGCGTGCCACAAACTCCTCGAACATCAGCGCTTGCCCTGCGACCGTGACGGCCGCATCGCCCAGGCCCATCACCAGCAGCTCGTCACGCAGCGTCAGCAGGCACGACGGCTCCAGCCCGACGATGGGGATGCCGCGTTGCGCCAGCGGCGCCAGCGCGGCCAGCAACTGGCGGGCTTTGGCTTTGGCCTGCTCAGCCAGGCCGGCGGCCAGGTAGGTGCGGCCGCAGCACAGCAGCTGGTCGCGCTCACCCCGGGCGGCATGCACGGTGTAGCCGGCGGCTTGCAGCACCCGCACGGCGGCCAGCGCGTTTTCGGTGTCGAGCTGGCCGTTGAAGGTGTCGACAAACAGCACCACCGGCTTGGCGGCAGCCAGCAGGATTTCGCGGCTGGCCAAATGTAGGCTGCTGCCGGCGCTGGGGTGGTCAGCGGCGCGCCAGAAGGTGTCGCGGCGGAAGCGCGGCAAGCTGCGCTGCGCCGACAGGCCGAGCCAGCGCTCGCTGAGCCGGCGAAGCACGGGCAATCGGTCGCGCAGGTTGAACAGTGCGGGCCATTGGCTGGCTGTGCCGGCGTAGTCGGGCAGGTGCGCGATCAACCGCTGACTCAGGCGCTGGCCCAGCGGGAGCGCGCGCTTGCCGGCGCGCTGCAACCGGCGCTGCGCTGTCACCTCCAGCTTCATTTTGGCCATGTCCACGCCGGTGGGGCAGTCGCGCTTGCAGCCTTTGCAGCCCACGCACAGGTCGAGCGCGGCTTGCACTGCTTCGCCGGTCAGCGCGTCCGGGCCGAGCTGGCCAGACAGCGCCAGCCTCAAGGTGTTGGCGCGGCCTCGGGTGGCGTGCTGCTCGTCGCGGGTGACGCGGTAGCTGGGGCACATGGTGGCGGCGTCGAACTTGCGGCAGTGGCCGTTGTTGTTGCACATCTCCACCGCCTTGGCCAGGCCGCCGGTGTTGTCGCCGCCGCTGCCGGGCGCGGTGGTGGTCTCGGTGAGCGCATCGTTTTGCACGTTCCAGGCCGACCAGTCGAACACCGGCGTGAGCGGGATGGTGCGGTAGCCGGGTGCATAGCGGAACAGCGAGGCATCGTCCATCTTGGGTGGGTCGATGATCTTGCCCGGGTTCATCAGGTTCTGCGGGTCGAGCTTGTGCTTGATGCTGCGGAACGCGTCGTTGAGGTGCGGCCCGAACTGCCACTCAATCCACTCGCCCCGGCACAGGCCGTCGCCGTGCTCGCCGCTGTAGGCGCCTTTGAATTTGCGCACCAGCGCGGCGGCCTCGTCGGCTATGGCGCGCATCTTGGCCGCACCGCCCTCGGGGCCGGCGCGGCGCATGTCCAGGATCGGCCGCACATGCAGCGTGCCGACCGACGCATGGGCATACCAGGTGCCTCGGCTGCCGTGGCGCTGGAAGACCTCGGTCAGCGCGTCGGTGTAGTCGGCCAGGTGCACCAGCGGCACCGCGCAGTCCTCGATGAAGCTCACCGGCTTGCCGTCGCCCTTGAGGCTCATCATGATGTTCAGCCCGGCCTTGCGCACCTCCCACAGCGCTTTTTGCGGGGCATCCTGGGTCATCTCGACCACGCTGTCAGGCTGGCCCAGGTCGCCCATCAGTTCGACCAGGGCGCGCAATTGCGCCAGCAATTCGGGCCGGTTTTCGCCGCTGAACTCGACCAGCAGGATCGCCTCGGGCGCGCCCAGCAGCGCGGCCTCGATGGTGGGGCGAAAGGCCGGGTTGGCGCGCGACAGCTCGATCATCGTGCGGTCCACCAGCTCCACCGCACTCGGCCCGAGCTTGACGATGTGCTGGGCCGAGTCCATCGCCGCGCGGAAGGACGTGAAATTGACGACGCCCAGCACCTTGGCGCGTGGCAGGGGCTGCAGCTTGAGCGTGAGGCTGCGAGTGAAGGCCAGCGTGCCCTCGGCACCCACCAGCAAGTGCGCCAGGTTGACGCTGCCGTCAGCGGTGTAGGGCCGCTCGCTGCGCGGCTGGAAAATGTCGAGGTTGTAGCCACCCACACGCCGCATCACCGTGGGCCAGCGGGCCTCGATCTCGCTGCGCTGGGCATCGGCCAGGCCGTGCACAAAGTCAGCGATCTCGCGCTCTGCCGCGCCCAGTTCAGCCACCGGGCCAAACTGCAGCAAGCGCCCATCGGCCAGCCAGGCATTGATGCCCGCCACGTTGTGCACCATGTTGCCGTAGGCGATGCTGCGGCTGCCGCAAGAGTTGTTGCCGGCCATGCCGCCCAAGGTGGCCTGCGCGCTGGTGGACACATCCACCGGATACCACAGGCCGTGCGGCTTCAAATAGGCGTTGAGGTGGTCCAGCACGATGCCGGGCTCGACCTCGACCGTCATCGCGGCTTTGTCAAAGTGCAAGACGGAACGCAGGTATTTGCTGGTGTCGATCACCAGCGCCGCGCCGGTGGTCTGGCCGCATTGCGAGGTGCCGCCGCCACGCGCCAGCAGCGGCACGCCTTGGCTGCGGGCAATGTCGAGTGCGGTAGCCACGTCGTCAGCGCTGCGGGGCACAAACACCCCCACCGGCAGGATCTGGTAGATCGACGCGTCGGTGGCGTAGCGGCCGCGCGAGGCGGCGTCGAACAGCACCTCGCCATCAGTTTCTTGCGCCAGGCGGCGGGCCAGGTCGGCGGCGTCGGGGCCGGCACCCCCAGCGTGGCGGGCAACGGTGTTGGCGGCGGATCGGGCGTTGTCTCGGGTGACTGACACCTGCAGCGGGGCGTTCATGCAGTGACCTTTTTGGCTGTAGCGTCGGGGCGGACGGGTGGCGCCGGGCGGCCTGGGTCAGGTTCGTCGTCAGATCGGCCGGCAAGCTGCCCGTCAAGCCGCCCGTCAAGCCGCCCCTCGTGCATCAGCTCCAGCACCGCATCCCGCTTGTGCAGCAAATGGGTGGCCATCAGCCGGCGCAGGCCGTCGGCATCCCGGGCGGCCAGCAGCTCGATCATCTGGCCATGCTCGGCCATCGCGCGCTGCCACTTCGCCTCGTCAAAGTTCGACCGGAAGCGCAGCGCCTGCAACCGGGCGTTGATGTTGGCCCAGGTCTGCGTCAGCACCCGATTGCCTGCCGCTGCGTTGATCTGGCTGTGGATCAGCGCATTGAGCCGGTAGTAGGTGGGCAGGTCGCGCCGGGTAAAGGCCGCCAGCATCTCGTAGTGCAGCGCCTGCAGCTCGGCCATTGCGGCGGGCGTGATGCGAAGCGCTGCCAGTTCACCGGCCTGGCCCTCCAGCGCGGCGATCAGCTCGAAGGTGTCGGCAACGTCTTGCGCCGACATCACCGCCACCACCGCACCTCGGTTCGGCAGCAACTCGACCAGGCCCTCGGCGGCCAGCATCTTGATCGCCTCGCGCAGCGGCGTGCGCGAAACCTGCAAGGATTCACTCAACTCGCGCTCGTTGAGCTTGTCGCCCGGCGCCAGCTGGCCCTCGACGATGCGCTGGCGCAGCCGCAAGGCCACCGCCTGGTGCAGCACTGGGCGGGGCAGCGAAAGGACGTCGGCCATCGGTTTGCCTGGGGCTTGGCGGTTGTTTGTGTACAAAATTAGCCTGGGTCTTCCAGAACACTACGGGGTATTCTGCATGGACAAAACAAGTTTGCATGCAAAACTTTGATTCAGACCTCGACACCTTGACGACCATGAAACTTGATCAGCACCCCACCGGACGCCATTTTTTGCAGATCCCCGGCCCCAGCCCGGTGCCCGACCGCATCCTGCGCGCCATCAGCCTGCCGACCATTGACCACCGCGGGCCCGAGTTCGGCGCACTCGGCCTCAAGATCCTGGCCGGCCTGCAACAAGTGTTCCAGACCGTGCACCCGGTGATCATTTACCCCGCCTCGGGCACCGGCGCCTGGGAGGCCGCGCTGGTCAACACCTTGTCGCCGGGCGACGCGGTGCTGATGTTCGAAACCGGCCACTTTGCCGCACTCTGGCAGCGGCTGGCGCTGCGGCTGGGCCTGGTGCCTGAGTTCATCGGCAACGCCGGCCGGGACGCCGCCGGCCTGCCGCTGAGCTGGCGGCACGGTGTGCAGGCGGACCAGATCGAGGCCCGGCTGCGCTTGGACGCCGGCCACACCATCAAGGCGGTGTGCGTGGTGCACAACGAGACTTCCACCGGCGTCACCTCCGACATCGCCGCTGTGCGCCGGGCCATCGACGCCGCCGGCCACCCGGCTTTGCTGATGGTCGATTCGATCTCGGGCCTGGCCAGTGCAGACTACCGGCACGACGCCTGGGGCGTGGACGTGACCGTCAGTGGCTCGCAAAAAGGCCTGATGTTGCCGCCGGGCATCAGCTTCAACGCGCTGTCCTCCAAGGCGATAGCGGCCAGCAAGACGGCCCGCCTGCCCAAGGCCTTCTGGGCCTGGGACGAGATCCTGGCGATGAATGCCACCGGCTACTGGCCCTACACCCCCAGCACCAACCTGCTCTACGGCCTGAGCGAGGCGCTGGACATGCTCCAGGAGACCGGCCTGCCGGCGGTATTTGCCCGTCACCAGCGTTGGGCCGCTGGGGTGCGCGCCGCTGTCAGGGCCTGGGGGCTGGAGATCCAGTGCAATGACCCGGCGGTGTATTCGCCCGTGTTGACCGGCGTGGTACTGCCGGTGGGCGTCGATGCCGATGCGGTACGCAAGTTGATCCATGAGCGCTTCGATTTGTCGCTGGGCACCGGCCTGGGCCAGGTCAAGGGCCGGATGTTCCGCATCGGCCACCTCGGCGACTGCAACGATTTGACGCTGATGGCCGCGCTGTGTGGCTGCGAGATGGGCTTGAAGCTCAGCGGTGTGGCGCTGGCAGGCAGCGGCGTGACGGCGGCGATGGACCACTTTTCGGCTCATGCTGCAGGGGCTGTCAGCCCGGCCAGCGCTTGACGGCGCCGCTGGGCTCCACCCCCACCCCCACCCCCGCCCCACCGCAGCCCGCTCGACCCGCCGGAGAACCGACCATGCAAAGACGATCCTTCATCGCCGCCAGCGGCGCGCTGGCCACCACCTTGGCAGCGCCCGCGCTGCGCGCCCAGGAATGGCCGTCCTCGCCGGTGCGCATCCTGGTCGGGTTTCCGCCCGGCGGCGGCACCGACGCGCTGGCGCGGGTGGTGGCGCAAAAGCTCACGGCACTGTGGGGCCAGCAGGTCATCGTCGAGAACAAGGCCGGTGCTGCCGGCGTGATCGCGGCCGAGTACGTCGCCACCCAGCCCAGCGACGGCAGTACGCTGCTGATGGCGCACATCAACAGCCATGCGCTGGCGCCGGCGCTGCAGCCCAAGCTGCGCTACAACACTGAGCGTGACTTCACGCCGATCGTGCTGGTGGGTGTGACACCCAATTTGCTGATCGCCAACCCGGGGCAGGGCGTCAAGTCGGTCAAGGACATCGTGGCGCTGTGCAAGGCCAAGCCGGGTGCTGTGAGTTTTGGCTCGGCCGGTGCCGGGTCGGCCCAGCATTTGGCGTTGGAGATGTTCAAGCTGCGCGCCAAGGTCGACGCACTGCACGTGCCCTACAAAGGCAGCGGCCCGCTGCTGACCGATTTGATCGGCGGCCAGATCCAGTTCAGCTTCGAGACCATGACGGCGGCCACGCCGCACGTCAAGAACGGCCGGGTTCAGGCCGTCGCCCAGACCCGCCTCAAGCGTGCCAAAGGCCATCCGGGCGTGCCGACGATGGCCGAGGAGGGATTCGACGGCTTCGATGCCACGACTTGGTACGGCCTGGCCGGGCCGGGCAAGTTGCCGGCGGCGATCGTTCAAAAAATCAACCGCGACGTCAACACCATCCTGGCGATGCCCGACGTGCAGGAAAAGATGGACACCTACGGCGCCGAGGACGGCGGCGGCACACCCGAGAAATTTGCCCAGTTCATCCGCAGTGAGCAAGACAAGTGGGCCAAAGTGGTGAAAGAGGCCAACGTCAAGTTGGAGACCTGAGGTGGGCTGCGGGTTGCGGGTTGTGGGTTGCGGGTTGCGGGTTGCATGTGCGGCGTTGTCCTCGGCCGCCATGCCCCTTTGGTGCGTGAGCTGTGTTGGTAGCTGACCCTCTGTCGCCCCTGCGCCACAGGGGTTGCAGGCCGGGAACAATTGCCGGGGGTGCGTGCGTCCGGTTAGCGCAAAGTTTGGGGCTATCCACCCGAAAAACAAGAATCTGGAGCTGTTTTGATTCACCGCGCGCTTGCCACCTCCACCCCCACCGCCACCCCCACTGCCACCGCCACCGCCGGCTACCCCGTCACCGCCGTCTGGATTGCGGCCACGCTGCTGGGCCATGCCGGCGCTGCGCTGGCCCAGGCAGCGCCGCAGCGGGTGGAGGTGGTCGGGGTCACGCCGGTGCCCGGCCTGGACCTGCCCAAGGACTGGCTGCCCGCCAATGTACAGACGGCGCGCGCCACTGCCATCGAGCGCAGCCACGCGATTGACCTGACCGGCTTCATCGCGCGCCAGCTGGGCAGCGTGCACCTCAACGAGTTGCAAGGCAACCCATTTCAGCCGGATGTCAACTACCGCGGCTTCACCGCGTCGCCGCTGCTCGGCAGCGCGCAAGGCTTGTCGGTGTACCTGGATGGCGTGCGACTGAACCAGCCGTTTGGCGATGTGGTCAGCTGGGATTTGATCCCCAAGTCGGCGATTTCCAGCATCACGCTGATGCCGGGATCGAACCCGCTGTTTGGCCTCAACACCCTGGGCGGTGCGCTGGCGGTGCAAACCAAGGACGGGCTCAAGAACCCCGGCAGCGTGGTGCAGTTGCTGGCCGGCAAGCACCAGCGTGCGGCGCTGGAGTTCGAGACCGGCGGCGGCGTTGAAGGGCTGAACTGGTTTGTCACCGGCAACCGTTTCCATGAGCTGGGCTGGCGCAGCCAGTCGCCCAGCGACGTGAGCCAACTGCTGGGCAAGTTCGGCCTGCAGGCCGGCGATACCCGGCTCTGGTTGACCGCCGCTTTGGCCGACAACACCCTCAACGGCAACGGCCTGCAGGAGATGCGCCTGTTGGCGCGTGACCGCAACAGCGTCTATACCCAGCCGGACACCACCCGCAACCGATCCACTCTGCTCATCCTGTCGGCCAACCGGTCGTTGAGCGAAACGCTGTCGATGACCAGCCAAGTTTACGACCGGCGCATCAAGACCTCGACCTTCAACGGCGATATCAATGCGGGCTCGCTCGACCAGTCGGTTTACCAGCCCTCGGCTGACGAATTGGCAGCGCTGAAGACAGCCGGCTACACCGGCTACCCGAGCGCGGGCGAAAACGCCGGCAACACCCCGTTTCCCAAATGGCGCTGCATTGCCAGCGCGCTGCGCTTTGATGTGCCCGCCGAGCAGTGCAACGGCCTGATCAACCGGTCCGACACTGAGCAGCACAACGCCGGCATCGCCGCCCAGCTCAACTGGCAGGGTCACTGGGCCGGCGTGCAACACCAGGCGGTGCTGGGTGCAGCTTGGGATACCAGCCGGGTGCGGTTTCAACAGCGCACCGAGCTGGGTTTTCTGAATCCCGATCACAGCGTGACTGGCGTGGCGGCTTTTGGCGACGGCGTGACCGGCGGTAACCTGAACGGCGCGCCCTTTGACACCCGGGTCGACCTGTCCGCCATCACCCGCACCGGCAGCTTGTTTGCGAGCGATACGCTGGCGCTGAGCCCGCAGACCCACGTGACGCTGTCGGGCCGCTACAACCGCAGCACGGTGCACAACCGGGATGCGGTCACGCCCGGTGGTGGCACCGGCTCGCTGGACGGTGATCATGCTTTTGCACGGCTCAACCCGGCGCTCGGCCTCACCCATGCGCTGAACCCGGCGCTGACGGTGTACGCCGGCTTCAACCAGGGCAGCCGGGCGCCGTCAGCGGTGGAGCTGGGCTGTGCTGACCCGGCCAGCCCCTGCAAGCTGCCCAACGCGATGGCGGGCGATCCGCCGCTGCGCCAGGTGCTCACCCGCACGGTCGAGGTCGGTCTGCGCGGCCGGCTGTCGGCCGACACCGCCTGGAACATCGGGTTGTTCCGCGCCGACAACCGGGACGACATCCTGTTTGTGGCCGACAACGCCGCCGGTTACGGCTACTTCCGAAACTTTGGCCAAACCCGGCGTCAGGGCCTGGAGGCGGGCTTCTCGACCCGGCTGGCTGAGGCCAACCTGGGCGCCAACCTGACCTTGCTGGACGCTACTTTCCGCAGCGCCGAGACGCTCAACGCCGCCGGCAACAGCAGCAACGACGCTGCATTGGCCGGGCTGCCGGGCATTGACGGCAACATTGCGGTGCAGCGGGGTGACCGGCTGCCGCTGGTGCCGCGCCAGCAGCTCAAGCTGTTTGCCGACCTGAAGCTGGGCGCAGCTTGGTCGCTCAATGCCGATGTCACGGCGATGGCCGGCGCGCTGGCGCGTGGCAACGAAAACGGCGCCCACCAGGCGGGTGGCACCTACTACCTGGGCCCGGGCCGCAGCGCCGGTTATGCGGTGCTCAACCTGGGCGGCGACTGGCGGCCGCAGCGCGGCCTGACGCTGTTTGCCCAGGTCAACAACCTGCTGGACCGGCACTACAACACGGCGGCCCAACTGGGCACAACCGGCTTTGATGCCCAGGGCCGCTTCGTGGCACAGCCATTGCCCGCCAATGCCAATGGCAACCGGCCGCTGCTGAGGTCTACCTTCTTGGCGCCTGGCGCGCCGCGCAGCTTCTGGCTGGGTATCCGCTACGCCTTCGGCAGCTGAAACCGGGGGTGGCCGCCGCCGTTGCGCGGCTACCGAGCCTACAAACCGGCGAGGTAGTGGCCCAGGTTTTCGATGTCGGCGTCGGTCAGGGTGGAGGAGACCGAGGTCATGTTGCCGGCGTCGTTGGTGCGCTCACGGGCCTTGAAAGCCCGCAGCTGCTTGACGACGTAGTCAAAAGGCTGGCCAGCCACCCGCGGGATCTCATTCTGGCCGGCAAACCCACCCAGGTGGCACATCGTGCACAGCGTCTCGTCGGCCTTGGCCTTGCCCAGCTTGGCCTTGATGGCATCGGGCTGAAACGGCACCGGGTTTGATTTTTGCGCGGCGTACCAGGCGCCCAGCTCGCGCATCTCGTCGCGGCTCAGGTCTTTGGCCATGGGCGACATCAGCACGTTGCTGCGCCGACCTTCCTGAAAGTCTTTGAGCTGCAGGTAGATGTAGCGAGAGGTCTGGCCCGCCAGTGCCGGCACCTCGGGCATCGTGGGGTTGCCCTTGGGGCCATGGCAGGCGGTGCAGATCGCGGCCTTGGGCGGCTCGGTGGGCACTTGGGCGCTGGCGGCCCCGGCGCAGCACAGCAGGGCAGCCGCACGCATCAGGGTGAGGATGGGGTTCAGGGTCATGGAGGCGGGTCTCGATAAAAAGAGGCGGCCCCGGCAAGACAGGCCTGCCGGGGCCGGTGCGTCAGTGTGCCGCAGGTGGCGGCAAGCTGCTGGCGCTCAGTCAGTCAGCCGGGCATCACGGCAGTGCAAACACCAGCACGGTGTTGCCGCGCTTGAAGTCGAGCTGGGTGTTGCCGCCCGCCGCCACGGCCACATACTGTTTGCCGCCCACGGTGTACGACACCGCCGGCGCGTTGACACCGGCGCCGCACTGGTACTCCCACAGCTTTTTGCCAGTCTTGGCGTCGAATGCGCGGAACAGTCCATTGCCCTCGCCGTTGAACACCAGATCACCCGCCGTGGCCAGCACGCCGCCGATCAGTGGTTGCTCGGTGTCGAACTTCCAGACCATCTTGCCGGTGTCGAGATCGACCGCAGCAAGGCGCCCCCATTGCTTCTCGCTGGCAATGGCCTTGAACGCGCCGCCCAGCCAGAGCTTGCCGCCCGGGTAGTTGGACGCCTCGACGTGGTAGGTCATCGGCTGGTGCAGGTTGGCGGCGTAGACCAGGCGGTGCTTGGGGTTGATCGCCATCGGGCTCCACTCGACGCCGCCGTTGGCGCCGGGCAGCATGCGTGCGCCTGCTGCGGTGGGCAGCACCCACATGTTTTCTTGCGGCACCATCGCCTCGCTGAAGCGGATCAGCTCGCCGGTGGCGCGGTCATGCACGTAGACATGACCGGTCTTGCCGCCGTGGATCGCCACTTTGACCATCTTGCCGGCCTTGTTCTTGGCCTCGGTCAGGATCACCGGCGAGACCGCGTCCAGGTCCCACACATCGTGGGCCACGTACTGGTAGTGCCATTTGTACTTGCCGGTGTTCAAGTCCACCGCGACGATCGAGTCGGTGTAGAGGTTGTCGCCCGGGCGCTCTTTGCCGTAGAGGTCGGGGCTGGGGTTGCCAACGACGAAGAACGCGGTGTTGGTCTCCAGGTCTACCGCCGGTGCCATCCAGACACCGCCGCCCAGGGTCTTGTAGAAGTCACCGCCCTTGGCCGCGAGTTGGGCCTTTTCGCCCGCGATGTCGCGCAGCATGTTGCGGCCGGTGGCGTCATTGACGGCCCAGACACCCTCGTGCCCCTTGTCGGGTACGGTATCGAAGGTCCACATCAGCTTGCCGTCGTTGGCGTCGTAGGCTTTGACAAAGCCGCGGATACCGTATTCACCGCCGTTGGTGCCGATCAGGATCTTGCCGTTGACGGCCACCGGCGCCATCGTTTCGGAGTAGCCCAGCTCGGGGTCGGCAATCTGGGTCGACCAGATCACTTTGCCGGTCTTGGCATCAAACGCCATCAGCTTGGCGTCGAGTGTGCCCATGTAGACCCGGTCGCCCATGATGGCCACGCCCCGGTTGTTGGGACCGCAGCAGTAGGTGGTGACCTGCCCCATCTTGTGCTTGTAGTGCCAGAACTCCTTGCCGGTGATGGCGTCCAGCGCATAGATGTGGTTGTAGGAGGTGGTGATGTACATCACGCCATCCACCACGATCGGCGCGGTCTCCATCGACTCCAGCACCTCGGTCTGGAACTGGAACGCCGGCCGCAGCTTGGCCACGTTGCCGGTGTTGATCTGCGACGCCGGGTAGTAGCGCGTCTGCGCGTAGTTCATGTTCGAGTGCAGGAAGTTGGCGCTGTCGTTGTCGGCGCCGTTGAGCCGGCTTTGCGACACCGATATCGCCTTGGGCACCGGGCCGCCAGTGGGCGCCGAGACACCCTGGATTTCAGCCTGGGCCTGGGCGCCGAAACCAGTGCACAAGCCCGCTGCGCCGAGCGCAGCAGAAAGGGCCAGACGTTGCCATGCGTTGCGTTGCATTTGAATCTCCTCTTTTGATTTGAGTGATGGCCGCGTGACTGAAGGGTGTGTCGCGCGCGCGCGCTCACACTGTGACAGCAGGCAAGACATCGAATGTCGCTTATGCGACATTAAAGGCATGCGGGCTCAGATGGCCGGGTGCAACGCAGGGGCTGTGCGGCAACGCAGGGCTCTCCAAAATCTGGCGGGATGCCCGCACAATCGATCCGCACGCGGCCAGACCGGCCGCCCTTGTCCCACGGAGTTACCGATGTCGCTTGCTTTCAAGACCTGCCTGCTGGCCATGTTGCTGGGGTTCAAGCTGCTGGCGCCGGCGCCGGCCTGGGCCCAGGCCGCCAGCAACACCAGCGTCAACGCCCAATTGCTGGTGGCCGCACGCCAGGCCGACCTGCCGGCCGTGCAGCGGGCACTGGCGCGTGGTGCCGCACCCGACTCGCGCAACCGCCTGGGCAAAACCGTGCTGTTGATCGCCGCCGAGCGCGGCAGCCTGCCGATGGCGGCAGCAGCGATGACGGCGGGTGCCGACGTCAACCTGGCATCCGTCAACCGGGTGACACCGTTGATGGCCGCCAGTTACGTCGGCCAAGTGGAGTTGGTCAAGGCCTTGCTGGCGGCGGGTGCGCGGGTGGACCTGCAAGACCACCTGCACAAACCGGCGATCATCTATGCCGCCGGCCAGGGCCATGCCGAGGTGGTGGGGCAACTGCTGGACCGTGGGGTGCCGGTGGACGCGGCTTACGAGCATCAACTGACGGCGCTGATGTGGGCCGCCGGTCAAGGCTCGGTGCCCACCACCCAGTTGCTGTTGGCGCGCGGCGCCCGCACCGACCTGCGCGATGACCGAGGCCTGACGGCGGCCGACATCGCCCGCCAGGCCGGCATGGCGCCGGTGCTGGCGCTGCTGGACGGCCGCTGACGGCCCCGGCGGGTCGGCCGGCGGCCTTGCTGGCTGCGTTGCCGTCTACCTTGCGGCCGAGACCCGGTCCAGCACCAGCTTGCCGGCCGCTGCCGAGGCCATGCTGACCACGCTGCCCCAGGCGATGTCGATCAGCGACACGCCGACCGGCCAGTCGCGCAGCGTCGCCAGGTTGCTCAGGTCATAGGTGGCGTAGGCAAAAAAGCCGAACAACCCGGCGGCTGACAATGTCGGCCCCATCGCGCTGTCCTGGCGGTGCGGCAGCAGCGCAAACCGCATCAGTCCCAGGGGATAGATCCCGTAGAACACGGCGGCCGCTGCCCAGCGCGGCTGCTCGGCCATCAGGTGCCCGATGCTGCGCTGGTACAGCGGCTGGGCGATGATGCCCAGCCAGAGGGCATCGAGCACCAGCAGGGCGGCGGCGGTGGCCAGGTAGGTCAGCAGGGTTTTGCGCATGGCGTGGGCAGAGGATGTCAAAGGGGTGGCGGGCATGCCTGCATCATGCCCTCGCTTCTGGGGTGAAGGGCTTATTCAACTTTGCCGGCCAGCCCCAGCCGATCAACCACCGAGCGCTCGTGCTCGTAGGCTGCGCGCAGCGCGCGGCCGTAGTCCTCGGGCCCGAGGTAGGCCAGCTCCTGGTCGAACAGCGCGAGTTCGGCAAGGTGCTCAGGATCGTTCATCGCGATGCGGAAAGCATCGTGCAGCACCTGCACCACGGCATGCGGGATGCCGGCCGGCCCGGCGATTCCGTAAGGTGAGCTGGCGACGATGCCGTGGCCCAGCTCCTTGAGCGTGGGCACGGTGGGCCAGCGCCTGGTGCGTTGCTCGCCAAAGGTGACCAGCAAGCGCAGCCGGCCTGAATCGACAAACGGCCCAAAGCCGTTGGAGTTGACGCCTACCATCACCTGGCCCGACGAGACCGCGATCATTTGCTCGGCCGTGCCTTTGTAGGGCACATGGATGTAGCTCAGGCCCCGCTTGCCGAACAGCTCGTCGATCACCACATGCGGCGTGGTGCCAGCGCCATTGGTGGCGATGGTCAGACTGCCGGGATGGGCCTTGGCGTAGGCGAACAGGTCGTCGAGGTTGCGCAGCGGGCTGGGCGCCGGCACGACGATGCCGAAGGTCACCCCCGAGAGCTGGATGATGGGCGTGGTGTCCCGGATCGGGTCCCACAGCACCTTGCGGGTCCAGGGCGCGCGCAGCACGGTCTGCGGCATCTGCGCCAGGGTGTAGCCGTCGGGCGCGGCCTGCTGCAGGATCGGCATGGCCAGCGTGCCGCCGGCGCCGCCCCGGTTCTGCACCAGGATCTTCTGGCCCAGTTGGCGCGCTGCGGCCTCGGCCAGCACCCGAAAGCTCAGGTCGGTGGCGCCACCGGCGGGCCAGGGCAGCCAGAGGTTGATCGGCCGGGTCGGAAAGCGCTGCGGCGCCTGGGCCAGGGCTGCGCCCCAGGCCGGCGGGCCGAGCAGCGACACGGATGCCAACGCCGGCAACATGCCCAGCAACTGGCGACGCCGGCCACGGTTGGACGCGGGCCGAGCGGGGCCGGGAGGTCGTGCACTCACTGCCATTCAATCAACTCCAGAGTCTGGGTGCCACCCAGCAGCCAGCCGCCAAAGGCCAGCATGCCGCCCGGCGTCAGCCATTCCAGCCAGATCGGCTCGATCGCCAGCGCGTTGTCGCTGCGGTGCCTGGCCGGCGCTGCGCCAGCGTGGGTTTGGCTCATGCCGGCCCTCCACGTTTGGCCAGCGCCCCAAAGCCGCGCTGCGGGTCGTAGCCCCAGGCCGCCAGGCCAAAACACAGCGCCAGCGTGGCCAGCACGATCCAGGGTGACAGCCCCGGGTCTTTGCCGTAGAGCGCAAACCGCATCCATTCGACCGCATGGGTGAAGGGGTTGAAGCGGGCGATCTGCCAGACCCAGCCGGCGCCTGATTCTTCCAGCTTCCACAGCGGGTAGAGCGCGGTGGACATGAAGTACATCGGGAAGATCACGAAGTTCATGGTGCCGGCAAAGTTCTCCAGCTGCTTGATGTGCACGCTCAGCAACAGGCCGAGCGCGCCCAGCATCAGCGCCGAGGCCACCGCCGCGACCACCAGCGGCAGCGTCTGCGGACCCCACAGCGGCAAATCGGTGCCCAGCACCACGGCCACCGCGACAAAGGCGATGGCCTGCGCCAGTGACAGCACGGCGGTGGCGGTGAGCTTGGAGAACAAGATCCACCAGCGTGGCAAGGGCGCGGTCAGCAGCAGCCGCATCAGGCCCATCTCACGGTCGTAGACCATCGCCAGGCTGGACTGCATGCCGTTGAACAGCAGCACCATGCCGACCAGGCCTGGCACGATGTAGGTGTCGTAGGGGATGTAGGTGTCGTAGGGCGGGGCGATGGCCACGCCGAAGACGTTGCGGAACCCCGCTGCAAACACCGCCAGCCACAGCAGCGGCCGTACCAGGGCCGAGACCAGCCGGCCGTACTGGCGGGCGAACTTCATCAGCTCGCGCATCACGATCGCGCGCATCGCCTGGGCGGGGTGGCGGAGGTTCATCGGGTTTTACAGCCTTTTTCAGGCGCATCGGCGCCCAGGGTGTCGAGTACGTTTTTGGGGTGCAGGATGCCGTCCACAGGCGCCGTCGCCACCACGCTCTGGCCATCGCTCAGCAGCATCGGCTGGCGCAGCTGGCCGTCCCAGCCTCGAAAGCTCATCGCCACGCCTTTGGAGCCGTCGAGTTCCACCTCGGCCAAGGCTTTTTGAAACGCTGCCGTCGGGCCCCTGGGCGCTGCCACGGCCGCTGCCGCCAGCGCCTTGCCGGCCAGCCAGGCCGACCAGTCCTGCCCGGTCATGGCCCGGCCATTGGCCTTGGAAAAGCGGCGTGAAACCTGGGGTGCGCCATAGCGCTCGAAGCTGGCATGCCAGGCCAGCGCGACCAGGCCGGCGTCGCCCACCACCGGGCGCGGCAGCGCGGTGCGGTAGGGCAGGGCGCGGGCAAATTCGCCGTCGCCGTCCACCACCCAGACCACGTCGTAGGCAGCGCCGCCGGCCGTGCCGGTCAGCAGCAGCGGGTTGGCGAGGTCGCGCTCCCGGGGGTCGGCCGAGAGCTTGAAGGGCTTGCTGGCGACCAGCTTGAGGCCATAGCGCTTGATCGCGGCCTGTGCGGTGGCGCTGCGCTCCTGGTCGTCGGCAGTCGGGCCGGTGAGCAGCAGCACCTGTTGCCAGCGCCGCGCCGCCAGGGTCTGGGCCAGCGCGTCAGCGCGCATGCGCTCGCTGGGCATCAGGTGCCACAGGCGCGGCCGGCAGTCGCGCTCACGCAGCCGGTCGGCAGACTCGCTCAGGTTCAGCACCGGCAATTTGCCGGCGTCAGTGGCGGCCAGCAGCCAGTCGGCGGGCAGGTCTGCCAGCAGGGCTGCTGCGCCCGCTTGCTCGGCCTTGGTGGCGGCGGCTCGGGCCTCGGCAACGGAGGCCACCCGCACCGTGTCGAGCACGAGCTTGGTGCCGGCGGCGTCCAGCTCCAGCTGGCTGTCCCTGATCGCCAACTCCAACGCCGAGTTGACCGGTCCTCCGGCATGGCCCAGCGCCGGGCGCTCGGTGCGGTTGCGCTCGAAGCGCGGGTCGTCGTCGCGCACGAGCAGCGTGGCTTTGACGGGTGCGGCCAGCGCCGCGACCGGCGCCAGCACCAGGACCGACCCCAGCGCCAACCCGACGCACCGCCAGCGGCCGGCGCACCTGTCCCTGGAGGCGCTCATTCCACCACCAGCGCTGCGTAGGGCACACGCCCGACCGGGATGCTCTGGGTGGCCTTGGCGCTGGCCACGTCCACCAGGGTGATGTCGTCGCTCAGGCCGTTGACGACGACCAGCCGGCCCTCGGCCTTGTCGAGCGCCACGTTCCAGGCGCGTTTGCCGACCAGCACCAGGTCGGTCACCTTGCGGCTGGTCACATCGATGAAGGCGACCTGGTTGGCCCGGCCGAGCGCAACAAATGCCCGCTTGCCATCCTGTGTCATCGTGATGCCGACGGGGGTGATGTCGGCCGAGCGCACACCCTTGATCTCGAAGTTGAGCGTCGCCAGCGTGCTGTAGTCGGCGGTGGACAGCACGGTGACACTGGCGCCGAGCTCGTTGGTGACCCAGAGCTGTTTGCCGTCGGGCGTGAGTGCAAAACGGCGCGGCCGCTTGCCCACCTTGACGTTGTTTCGCAGTTTGCCGGTGGCCACATCGATCACATGCACCAGGCTGGCGGCCTCGGAGGTGACCCAGACCGTCTTGCCATCGTGCGAGACCTTGACGCCCTCGGGCTCCTTGCCCACCGGCACGGTCATGCTGAGTTTGCCGCTGCCGATATCGATGATGCTGAGCGCGCCTTCGTCCTCGTTGGACACGTACAGCGTCTTGCCGTCGGGCGAGATGTCGAAGGCCTCCGGGTTGTCGCCCAGGGCCAGCTTGCCGACAGACTTGCGGGTGGCCAGATCGATGATGTCGGCCTGGTGCGAGTCGCCGCAGGCCACCAGCAGTTGTTTGCCGTCGGGCGTGCGCTGCAGGTGGCGCGGCCGCTTGCAGGTGGGCACGGTGCCGGTAACCTTACCGGTTTTCAGGTCAACCAGCGTCAGCGCGTTGTCTTTTTCGCTGGTCACCCAGGCCACGCCCTGGGCCTGGGCCGGCACGGCGACGCCCAGCAGGGTGCAGCACAGCAGGGCCAGGGCGGCGAGGGCGGCAGGGTCTGGGCGGGGGCGTTGCGGCATCGGGTGTCTCCGGGGGCTGGTGGTCGTGTGCGGTAGGCGGCCGGCTGAGCCCCGGGCGGGGCGGGTCAGCCGGTGGCCCGGATAAAGGCATCTTCGAGTGTGCCGCCACCCAGCAGGGCTGTCACCTCGGCCGGCGTGCCGTCGGCCAGCAAACGGCCTTTGTGCAGCACCAGCACCCGGTCGGCCGCGTCGGCCTCTTCGACCAGGTGGGTCGCCCACAAAACGCTGCTGGCACGCGCCCGCACATCGGCCAGCACCCCCAGCCGCAGCTCGCGGCGCGATTTCGGGTCCAGCCCCACGGTGGGCTCGTCCATCAGCAGCAGGCTGGGGCGGTGCAGCAGCGCACGCACCAACTCGACCTTGCGCCGGTTGCCGCCCGACAACTCACGCACCGGCCGCATCAGGTCGGGTGTCAGACCGGCGGCCTCGCAACCGGCCGCGATGCGCTCGGCCGCGACCTTGCGCGCCAGGCCGTGCAGGTCGGCGTGAAAGCGCAGGTTTTGCAACACGCTCAGGTCCAGATCCAGCGACATTTGCTGGAACACCACACCGATGTGGGCCAGCGCCGCCACCGCGCTGCGGCGCAGCGAGTGGCCGTCCACCCGCACTTCACCGGCATCGGCAGCAAACAGCCCCGTCAGCACCTGAAACAAGGTGGACTTGCCAGCGCCGTTGGGCCCCAGCAGCACTGCAAAGCAGCCGGCCTGCAGCGTGACGCTCAGGCCGGCCAGCGCGCGGCGCTCGCCGTAGCTCTTGGCCAGGGCGTCGATCTGGAGCCGGGGTGCGGCGGCGGTGAGCGTGGTGGCGTCGGTCATTCAGCGAGGGTTGTAGCCGCTATGGCACGCCGCGCAAACCTGCGGAATGCCCGGGGCCGACCAGGCCGTTGCGGGCCTGCTGATGTGTTAAAGGGCTGTCGGGCGCGGCGCAACGCCCTCGGCGGTCTCGAACCTCGATCTCCATGCCGCCGTAGGCCAGCGCGATGCCGACGGCCGCCCAGGCAGCCTGCCGGGTGTCGTTCGGCGTGTCGCAGAACAACACATCGTTGCGGGCCGGCAGGTCTGGCAACAGGCAGAGCCCTGCGTGGTTGCTGGATGCGTCGTCCGCGACTGACGGTTGGCGGGCGCGGGGTGGTAGCGTTGGCGTCGGCGCCACCTGCTGAGTCGGGCGGTTGCCCTGGGGTGTGACCCCGGCCCGCTGCCGCCCGGTGGCCTCTCTCCCTGGCCGCTTGTGCCGGCCCTTGCCACCATGTCCAATCCGTTATCTTCCGTTGTACCGGCCGCGCCGGCCGCCATCCCGCGCCGGGCGATCGTGTTGCTGGCGCTGTTGACGCTGGTCTGGGGCACCAACTGGGGCTTGTTTCCGATCGCGGTGCGGGAGGTTTCGGTCTGGACTTTTCGGGCGGTGGCGGTGCTGGGCGCCGGCTTGGTGCTGCTGGCGGTGGCACGGGCCCGCGGCCAGTCGCTGGTGATCCCGCGCCGGCACTGGGCCACGGTGGCGGTGGCGACCAGCCTGTACCTGGTGCTCTGGAACATCGCCAGCACCTACGCGGCGCTGATGATCCCGTCAGGCCAGGCGGCGGTGCTGGGCTTCACGATGCCGCTGTGGGCCGCGCTGTTCGGCTGGCTCACGGGTCAGCAGCGGCTGGGGCCGCGCTTGCTGCTGGCGCTGGCGCTGGGTGCACTGGCGGTCGGCTTGCTGATGTGGCGCAGCCTGGGGGTCTACGCCCAGGCGCCGCTGGGCGTGGCGCTGGGCCTGACCGCCGCCATCGGCTGGGCGCTGGGCACGATGATCCTCAAACGCGGCGGTTTGGCGGTGCCGGCGCTGGTGCTCACCGGCTGGCAACTGCTGATCACCGCCATTCCTACCGGCATCGGCGCACTGTGGCTGGGAGACGGCCACTGGTTCATGCCGTCCTGGGCGACGATTGCCGTCATCAGTTACATCACGCTGGTGCCGATGGCCATCGGCAACGCCGCCTGGTTTGCCGTCGTCGGCCTGCTGCCCACCACGGTGGCCGGCTTGTCGGCGATCCTGGTGCCGGTGGTGGCGATGATCGCCGGCGCGGTGATGCACGGCGAGCCGCTCGGCCCGGTGCAGTGGGCCGCAATGGCCTGCTGTGCGGTGGCGATGCGGCTGGCGTTGACGCCGGCACCGGCACCGGTCACGGGCTGACGCCACCCAGCGGGCGCTTGCCGCCCGCTGGGTGGCGACCTGCAGCGCTCAAACGTTGCTGATCGCCCGCACTTCTTCCATAGCGGTCAGGCCGGCCAGCACCTTGTGGATGCCGTCCTGGCGCAGGGTGCGCATGCCCTCGCGCATGGCCACGCGCTGCAACTCCTCGGCGCGCGCGCTGGTCTGGATCAGATGCCGCAACTCGCGGCTGACCACCAGCAGCTCATGCAGTCCGATGCGGCTTGAAAACCCGCTCTGGCCGCAGTGCTTGCAGCCCGGCGCCTGGTGCCGGTGCAGTACCCCGTCCACGCCGTAGCGGCTGGTCCACGCCTGCAGCAACGGCTCGCGCTCGGGCCGCTGCGTCGGGTCGGGGAAGGACAGCAGGTACTCGTCAAGCAGCGCCTGGGTGTCTTCCAGGCTGGCCGGATGGCTGGTCACGCAGTGCTTGCACCAGCGCCGCACCAGGCGCTGCGCTAGCACCGCCAGCAAGCTGTCGGCAAAGCTGAACGGGTCCATGCCCATGTCGAGCAGCCGGGTCACGGTCTCGGGTGCGCTGTTGGTGTGCAGGGTGCTCATCACCAGGTGGCCGGTCAGGCTGGCTTCGATCGCCATCTGGGCGGTCTCGCTGTCGCGGATCTCGCCCACCATCACCACGTCGGGGTCGGCGCGCAGAAATGCCCGCAGCGCCTTGGCAAAGGTCCAGTCGATCTTGGGGTTGACCTGCACCTGGCGCAGCCCGGCCTGGGTGATTTCGACCGGGTCTTCAGCGGTCCAGATCTTGCGCTCGGGCGTGTTGATGTGGCCGAGCGCTGCGTGCAGCGTGGTGGTCTTGCCGCTGCCGGTCGGGCCGACGCACAGCACCATGCCGTAGGGCCGCTCGATCACGGCCTTGAGCTGGGCCAGCGTGTCCGGGTGCAGGCCCATGCCTTCAAGTGGCAGGGTGCGGGCCGAGGCCAGCAGCCGCATCACCACGTCCTCCAGGCCGTTGGCGGTGGGGATGGTGGCCACCCGCAGCTCGAGCTTCTGGCCCTGCATCCAGCGGCCGAAATTGATCTTGCCGTCCTGCGGCTTGCGGCGCTCGGAGATGTCGAGATCGCACATGATCTTGATGCGCGCCACCAGCGCTGATCGGTAACTGGCTGGCAGCTCGATGTAGGGCCGCAGCACCCCGTCACGGCGGAAGCGGATGCGCACCTTCTCGATGCCGGGCTGGCACTCGACATGGATGTCGGACACGCCTTGCTGGCGTGCCTCCAGGATCATGGTGTTGATCAAGCGCACCAGCGAGTTGTCGCTTTGCTCGATCGGCGTGTCGTCGCCCCGGGCCTCGCTGCCGTGCTGCAACTCCAGGTTGGCCAGCAGCTTGTTGGCGCTGTCGGCGCCGTCGGGCTCGGGCGTCAGGTTGAGTGCGTTGCTGAGCTCGGGGCCGGGATCGATGCCGTCGCGGCCGAGCCTGCCGTAGACCCGGTCGATGGCGGCGGCCAGCGAGCCGACACGTGCCAGCACCGGCAAGACCTTGCACTGGGCGCTGAACTCGATCTCGTCGATCGCGTTGCGGGCCGACGGGTCTTCCAGCGCCACCACCAGCCGGCCACCGCGCATCATCAGCGGCAGCGCCAGCAGGCGCCGTGCAGCGGCCACCGGCAGCCGCAGCGCGCCCTCGGCCTCGACCGGAAAAACCTCCACATCGACGATGGGGTAGCCCATTTTTCTGGCCAGCGCGGTCTGCAGGTCGGCGCGAGAGACGTCGCCTCGCCGCACCAGCAACTCACCCAGCGGCAGGCTGCGGTCGCGCGACTGCAACTGCAGCACTTCGGCCAGCTTGGCCTCGCTGAGGTAGCCCAGCGCCAGCAGCGCCTCGCCGATGCGCACCATCGGCATGCGGGATTGCTGTTCGATGGCCGTCAGCAACTGCTCGGCGGTGACGATCTGCTGGTTCAGCAGGATGTCGCCGAGCTTTCGGGTGCGCAGTTGCTGCTGCTCTGCGGCCGCCGCCTCGACCCGCAAAGGGGTGGTGGCCTGTTGCGTCACCAGCATCTCACCGATTCGCGGGCCCAGGCTGTTTGCAGCCAGCATCGCCCGCGGGTAGAAGCTGCGCAAGACAGCGCCCGACTCATCCAGCGGCGTGAAGGTGAACAGGCCCAGCGGCGTCTCGACCTGGCCAATGCTGTCGACCGTGCACTGCTGACCGTCCTTGAAGCGCAGCGAGCAGGTGCTGACGCTGCGCTGCGGCAGCAGCGGTGTGGTGACGTCAAACGCGGCGCCACCGGGCGGCGCCAGCGCAGGCAGCGGCCGGGTCAGCGTCAGGCGTCGAAACTGGCTCAGCTTGAGGCTGAGCGTGCTGCGCGAGGGCGGTATCTGCAGGTGTACCAGCGCCGCGCGGGCGTCGAAAAAATGCAGCCGGCCCGTGCTGAGCTTGCCGTTCAGGCCTTCGAGCTCGCAGGGCTCGGGCTCGGTCTGGCACACCGGCGCCGGGTAGCCCGGCGTGGGCGGGGTGGGCCAGGCAAAGGGCTCGGTGCTGGGGCGGGCCGATGCAGATGAGGCTGAGGACGGGTTGGCGGACGGGTTGGTGGACGGGTTGGTGGACAGCGCAGCGCCGTCCTGCGCCAACGGCACCAGGGACAACGGCGGCAAAGACATGTCGGACATGGCGGATTCCTGGCAAGGGCACGCAGCGCAGGACCGCAAAGGCGGAAGCGGCGCGATGCGCTGATGCTAGGCCGCAGCCGGGTCGGGCCAAGGCAGGAACAGGCGCGGAATTGGCCGCTTGCTTGCGGCCAGGCTTGGCAACCTGCGGGCTCAGCCCATCTTGGCCGGCAACACGGTGACGATGCCCGGAAACAACCAGATCAGCCCCACCGCTGCGATCATCAAGAAAAAGAACGGCAGCGTCACCCGGGCTATCCAGCCGATTTCGCGTTTGGTCATGCCCTGCAGCACAAACAAATTGAAGCCCACCGGCGGTGTGATCTGCGCCATCTCGACCACCAGCACGATGAAGATGCCGAACCACAGCAGGTCGATACCCGCTTTTTGCACCGTCGGCAGGATCACGCCCATCGTCAGCACCACCATCGAGATGCCGTCCAGAAAACAACCCAGCACGATGTAGAACCCCATCAGCACCGTCAGCAGCGCCACCGGCGACAGGTTCAGGCCGCCGATCCATTCGGCGAGGTGGCGTGGCAGGCCGATGTAGCCCATCGCCAGGGTCAAGAACGAGGCGCCGGCCAGGATCAGCGCGATCATGCAGTACAGCCGGGTGCCGCCCATCAACGCCTCTTTGAAGGTGCCCCAGGTCAGCGAGCCCTGCACGGCCGAGAGCACCAGCGAGCCCACCACGCCCACCGCAGCCGCCTCGGTGGCGGTGGCCACGCCCGAGTAGATCGAGCCCAGCACCGCACCGATCAGCAACACCACCGGGATCAGGTGCCGGCTCTCGAACAGCTTTTGCCTCAGGCTCATCGGTGCGTCGGCCGGCGGCACCCGGCCTGGGTTGAGCAGCGCCCAGACCACCAGGTAGCCCGAAAACAGCGTGGCCAGCATCACCCCCGGCAGCACGCCGGCCATGAACAGCTTGGCGATCGAGACATCGGCCGACACGCCGTAGACGATCATGATGATCGACGGCGGGATCAACAGCCCCAGCGTGCCGGCGCCGGCCAGCGAGCCGATGCTGATGTCGTCCGGGTAGCCCCGGCGTTTGAGCTCGGGCAGGGTCATCTTGCCGATGGTGGCGCAGGTGGCCGCGCTGCTGCCCGAGACCGCCGCAAAGATGGTGCAGCCGATCACGTTGGTGTGCAGCAGCCGGCCGGGCAGGGCCTGCACCCAGGGCGCCAGGCCGCGGAACATGTCGTTCGACAAGCGGGTGCGGAACAGGATCTCGCCCATCCAGATGAACAGCGGCAGCGCGGTCAGCGTCCAACTCGATGACGAGCCCCAGACCGTGACCGCCATCGCGTCGCCGGCGGGCCGGCTGGCGAACATCTGCAGGCCGATCCAGGCCACGCCCGACAGTGCCAACCCGATCCACACGCCGCTGGCGAGAATGGCAAACAGCGCGGCAATCAGCAGCGCGGTGATCAGCAGGTCATTCATTCAGTGGCTCACCCGGTGCGTCATTCGTTGTGCAGCATCTCGTCGCTGACACTGGCGATACGCAGGCCGCGCCACTCCAGCAGCCATTCATCGACCAGCGCGATCAGCAAGATCAGCGTGCCCGCAGCCATCGCGAGTTGCGGCAGCCACAGCGGCGTGGCGTCGTTGCTGGTGGAGATGTCGTTGAAGCTGTGCGACTGCCAGGCCAGCCGCACGCTGTAGGCCGACAGCAGCCCGGCCAGCGCGGCCGATCCGCCCAGCGCCCAGAGCTCCAGCGCATGCCTGGCGCGGCCGGACAGGGCGCCGAGCAGCAGGGTGACGCGGATGTGCTCGCCGCGCTTGAAGGTGTGGGCCAGTGCCAGAAAGCCGGCGCCGGCCATCAAGTAGCCGGCGTAGGCGTCGGTGCCGGGCAGGTTGAAATGCAGCAGCCGCCCGGCCACGCCCAGCATCACCATCACCAGCAGGCCCACCATGCACAGCGCGGCCAGGGCGGCGGCGCCGTCGAACAGGCCGTCGAGCAAGCGCCGTACGGCGCCGGGCGCTTGCGCCGTCACTTGTTGAAGGCGTCCACCAGCGCCTTGCCCTCCGGGCCGGCTTTTTCAAGCCACTCCTTGAGCACGGTGTCACCGACCTTTTTCATGTCGGCCTTGAGCTGGGGCGAAGGCGGCAGGATCGTCATGCCGTTTTTCTTCAGCAGGTCGAGGTACTCCAGGTTCTTCAGCTTGGAGGTGGCCCAGCCGCGGGTTTCGGCCTCGGCGCCAGCCTTGAGCAGCGCGGCCTGGCTGGGTTTGTCGAGCGCGTCAAACGCCCCCTTGTTGACCAGCACCGCGTTCTTGGGCAGCCAGGCCTGGGTGTCCATGAAGAACTTGAGGTGCTCGAAGGTCTTGCTGTCATAACCTGTCGAGCCCGACGACATGTAGCTCTCGACCACGCCGGTGGCCATCGCCTGCGACAACTCGGCCGCTTGCACCGTGACCGGCTGCGCGCCCACCAGCTCGGCGATGCGCGAGGTGGTGGGGCTGTAGGCGCGCCACTTCACGCCCTTCAGGTCGGCGGCCGAGTTGATCGGCTTCTTGGCGTAGATGCCCTGCGGCGGCCAGGCCACCGCGTACAGCAGCAGCATGCCTTGCTCGGCCAGCTTCTTTTCGAGCAGCGGCTTTTGCACCTTGTAGAGCTTGGCCGCCTCGTCCTAGCTGTCGGCCAGAAAGGGCAGGCCGTCGGCCGCGTAGATCGGCCACTCGTTGCTGAAGTTGGTCAGCAAGATCTCGCCGATCTGGGCCTGCCCGCCTTGCACCGCGCGCTTGATCTCGGTGGCCTTGAACAGCGACGCATTGGCATGCACCGTGATCTTGAGCTTGCCGGCGGTGGCCTTGTCGACATCGGCCGCAAACTGCACCAGGTTCTCGGTGTGGAAGTTGCTGGCGGCGTAGGCGGCGGGCAAGTCCCACTTGGTCTGGGCCCAGACCGGCGTGGTGGCCAGCGCGGTGGTTGCCAGTGAGAGGCTGAGCAGGGATACCTTGCGGCGGGTCAACCTGGGTCAGGGCTCCGAAAACGGACAGGGCTGCAAAGAATAGCGGCAAGACAGCCGAGCGCCATGCGGGTGTGTACCCAGCGCGGCCTTGGCCTGGCGATCAACGTCGAGCAAGACCCCGGCCAGCCGAAGCCGTCGGCTGCAGGCTTGAGACGAAGCCGTTGGGCTGCCGGATACTGGCGGCATTGCACCGGAGAGCCCGATGGACACCGCACCCGCCAGCCCCACCACCGGCCGCCTCGCGCCGCCACGATGGCAGTTCTGGATCGACCGGGGCGGCACCTTCACCGACATCGTCGCGCGCCGCCCCGAGGGCGATCTCGTCACCGCCAAGCTGCTGAGCGAAGACCCCGAGCACTACGCCGACGCGGCGGTCGAGGGCATGCGGCGTTTGCTGGGCCTGGCCGACGGTGTGCTGATCACGCCTGACCGGGTCGAGTGCGTGAAGATGGGCACCACCGTGGCCACCAATGCGCTGCTCGAGCGCAAGGGCGACCGCACCGTGCTGGTGATCACCCGCGGCTTTCGGGACGCGCTGCGCATCGCGACCCAGGCCCGGCCGCGCTTGTTCGACCGCCGCATCGTGCTGCCCGAGTTGCTCTACGAGCAGGTGGTCGAGGCCGACCAGCGCCACGATGCGCTGGGGCTCGAGCTGCAAGCGCTGGACGAGGCGGGCTTGCAGCGCGCGCTGCAGCCGGCGTTTGACGCCGGCATCCGGGCCTGCGCCATCGTCTTCTTGCACGGCTGGCGCGCCCCGGCGCACGAGCTGGCGGCCCGGGAGATCGCCCGCGGGATCGGCTTCACCCAGATCAGCCTGTCGCACCAGGTCAGCCCGCTCATCAAGCTGGTGCCCAGGGGCGACACCACCGTGGTGGATGCCTACCTCTCGCCGATCTTGCGCCGCTACGTTGCCCAGGTGGCGGCGCAGATGCCGGGGGTGCCGCTGTACTTCATGCAAAGCTCGGGCGGGCTGACCGAGGCCGGGCGCTTCCAGGGCAAGGACGCGATCCTGTCGGGCCCGGCTGGTGGCATCGTCGGCATGGTGCGCACCGGGCTGGCCGCCGGCCATGGCAGGCTGATCGGCTTTGACATGGGCGGCACCTCAACCGATGTGTCGCACTTTGCGGTCGGGGCGGACGGTGCGCCGGGTGAGTTCGAGCGGGCGTTTGACACCCAGGTCGCGGGGGTGCGCATGCGTGCGCCGATGATGAGCATCCACACGGTGGCGGCGGGCGGCGGCTCGATCATCGGCTTCGAGGGCGGACGGCTGCGGGTCGGGCCCGAGTCGGCCGGTGCAAACCCGGGCCCGGCGGCCTACCGGCGCGGTGGCCCGCTGACGGTGACCGATGCCAACGTGATGCTGGGCCGAATCCAGACGGCGTTCTTTCCGGCAGTGTTCGGGCCGGGCGCGGATGCGCCGCTCGACGCCGAGGTGGTGCGGCATCAGTTTGTCGATCTGGCCGGTCGTATCAGCCAGGCCACCGGCCGGCCGCTGACGCCTGAAGCCGTGGCCGCCGGCGCGCTGCAGATCGCCGTGGCCAGCATGGCCAACGCGATCAAGCGCATCTCGGTGGCGCGCGGCTACGACGTCACCGCCTACACCCTGCAGTGTTTTGGCGGTGCCGGCGGCCAGCATGCCTGCGCCGTGGCCGACGCCTTGGGCATGACCCGCGTGCTGATCCACCCGCTGGCGGGGGTGTTGTCGGCCTACGGCATGGGCCTGGCCGACCAGACGGCGATGCGCGAGGCCTCGGTAGAACTGGCTGCCGATGACGCCGGCCTGGCCCAGGCGCGGCAGACTCTGGACGCGCTCGGCGAGGAGGCCGCGTCCGAGGTGCTGGCGCAAGGCGTACCGGCCGAGCGCATCCGCCGGGTCGAGCGTTTGCTGCTGCGCTACCAGGGCACAGACACTGCGCTGCCGGTGGTGCCCGCCGGGCTGGCCGCGATGCAGGCGGCGTTCGAGGCTGCGTACCGCCAGCGCTTCGCCTTCGGCCTGCCCGGGCGGGGCCTGGTGATCGAGGCGGCGTCGGTCGAGGCGATCGGGGCGTCCCACCCACAAGACGGCAGCGATGGACTGACGCTGCAGGGCGTTGCGCTGCCTGCCGCAGCGCTGCCTGAGCACAGCCCTCCGCCGCTCGCCGAGGTGCAAATGCACTGTGCTGCGGGCGACGGCGGCGACGACGCCTGGCGCCCTGCGGCTTTGCACCAGCGTGAAGCCCTGGCCCCAGGCGACGTGGTGCCAGGCCCGGCGGTGATTGCCGAGCGCAACGCCACCACCGTGGTCGAGCCCGGCTGGTTGGCCCGGGTCGAATCTGATGCAGCGCTCACGCTGCGCCGGGTTCAGCCGCGCCCTGCGGCCCAGGCCCTGGGCACAGCGGCCGACCCGGTGATGCTGGAGGTGTTCAACAACCTGTTCATGAACATTGCCGAGCAGATGGGGCTGCGGCTCCAGAACACCGCCCATTCGGTCAACATCAAGGAGCGGCTGGATTTTTCTTGTGCGTTGTTCGACGCCCAAGGCCAGCTGATCGCCAACGCGCCGCACATGCCGGTGCACCTGGGCTCGATGAGCGAGTCCATCAGCACCGTGATCCAGCGCAACCCGGCCATGCAGCCGGGCGATGTGTACGTGCTCAACGACCCGTACCACGGCGGTACCCATCTGCCGGACGTGACGGTCGTGACGCCCGTGTATCTTGTGCCCGCAGCCGGCGGCGTACTGCCGACCACCCCCCACGGGGGCGCGGGCCCGGCGTCGGAGCGGCCGGGCGCCGGGCCCGATCCCGCCGACGCCGCTTCGGTCCGGCCGCAGTTCTTCGTTGCCTCGCGCGGCCACCATGCCGACATCGGCGGCATCACACCCGGCTCGGTGCCGCCGTTTTCTCGCAGCATCGACGAAGAGGGCGTGCTGATCGACAACCTGCTGCTGGTGCGCGGCGGCGTGCTGCGCGAGGCCGAGTTGCGCAGCCTGCTGGGCAGCGGCCGCTGGCCGGCCCGCAACCCCGACCAGACCGTAGCCGACCTGCGGGCCCAGATCGCCGCCAACGAAAAAGGCGTGCAGGAGCTGCAGGCGATGGTCGCGCAGTGGGGCCTGAGCACGGTGGCGGCGTACATGGGCCATGTGCAGGACAACGCCGAAGAATCGGTGCGGCGCGTCATCAGCGCGCTGCACACCACGATGGGCAGCGGTGCGTTCAGCCTGCCGCTGGACAACGGTGCGGTGATCCAGGTCAAGGTCACGGTGGACACCGCACGGCGCGAGGCGGTGATCGACTTCAGCGGCACCAGCGCGCAGTTGCCCGACAACTTCAACGCGCCCAAGGCGGTGACGCTGGCGGCGGTGCTCTACGTCTTCCGCACCCTGGTGGACGACGACATCCCGCTCAACGCCGGTTGCCTCAAGCCGCTGCGGCTGATCGTGCCGGACGGCTGCATGCTCAACCCCCATGCGCCGGCCGCCGTGGTGGCTGGCAATGTCGAGACCTCGTCTTGCGTCACCAACGCGCTGTACGGTGCACTCGGCGTGATGGCGGCCAGCCAGTGCACGATGAACAACTTCACCTTCGGCAATGCCAGCCACCAGTACTACGAGACGATCTCGGGCGGCTCGGGTGCCGGGCCGGGTTTTGCGGGCACCGCCGTCGTGCAGACCCACATGACCAACTCGCGCATGACCGACCCCGAGGTGCTGGAGTTCCGCTTTCCGGTGCGGCTCGAAAGCTACGCGATCCGCGCCGGCTCAGGTGGTGCCGGACGCTGGCGGGGGGGCGATGGCGGGGTGCGGCGTGTGCGCTTTTTGCAGGCGATGACCGCCGCGATCCTCAGCAACGCACGACTGCACGGCGCCTTTGGCGGCGCCGGCGGCCAGCCGGGTGCGCCCGGCATCAACCGGGTCGAGCGGGCCGACGGCCAGACCCTGGCGCTGGGCTACATCGGCGAAGTCGAGATGCAGCCGGGTGATGTGATGGTGATCGAGACGCCGGGCGGTGGCGGCTGGGGCGAGCCAACAGGAGCAGCGCTGGCATGAAAACCTTGCTGATCACCGGCTTCGAGCCGTTTGGCGGCGATGCCGTCAACCCATCCGGGTTGGTGGCACAGGCGCTGGACGGCCAGGTCATCGACGATGTCCGCGTCGTCGCAACCCAGCTGCCCTGCGTGTTTGCCGAGGCTCTGCCGTCGCTGCGGGCGGCATTGGACCGGCACGCGCCCACCTGGGTGCTGGCGCTTGGCCTGGCGGGCAGCCGCTCAGCCATCAGCGTGGAGCGGGTGGCAGTCAACCTGATCGACGCCCGCATCCCCGACAACGCCGGCGCCCAGCCGGTGGACGAGCCGGTGCTGGCGGGTGGTGCCGCAGCGTATTTCACCGGCCTGCCGGCCAAGGCCATCGTGGCAGATTTGCGGCAGGCCGGGCATGCGGCAGAGCTGTCGCATTCAGCGGGCAGTTTTGTCTGCAACCAGGTGTTTTACGGCTTGATGCAGGCGCTGGCAGCGCGGCCTGGCGTGGTGGGCGGCTTTATCCACCTGCCACCGATGCCTGAGCAGGCAGCCCGGCATCCGCAGACCCAAACGATGCCGCTGGCCGAGCAGTTGGCGGCGATGCGCCGGGTGGTCGGGTTGCTGGTGGCCGGCACGCCGGAGTTGCGCACGGTGGGCGGCCGGGTCGACTGAGCTTGCGCAGGCCCCGGCCTCAATCCGAGTTGCGGTACAGCCTCCAGCGGTCAAGTGCCATCCGCATCAGTCGCTGCTGGTCGCCGAACCGGCTGCAGCTGCTGCAAGCCAGCCAGTGCAGCCGCAGCGACAGCGCTTCCGTGGTGCTGAGCGGCCGGTCGTTACTCTCCAGTACCAGGCGGGTCACGTCCTTGCAGGTTCGGCGGATCTTCATGGCGGGCAATGCTCAGTGTTCTTGGAGGCTGCTCAGCGCTGGGCTGGCTGCGTTGAAAACCACCGCAGCTGCAAGCAGTCGCGCAGCCTGAGCCGCGCGCGGTGCAACAGCACCCAGAGGTTGGTCGAAGTGATCTGCAGTTCCTTGCAGATTTCGTCGGTTTCCAGCTCCAGCCACTCGCGCATCATGAAAACCCGGCCCTGGGCCGGTGGCAACTGGTCGCAGCAGATCTCCAGCACCTCGAAGAACTGGCGCTGACCGCAGGCGGCTTCGGGGCTGCCCCAGTCTTGTGGCTTGTCGCTCCAATGGCCGGTGCGGTCAAACAGCGACTCGTCCAGGTCCTCGCCGTCCTCGGTGCTCAGCACCGTGGCCTCCCGGGTGTGGCGGCGCAGCTGGTCCACCACCTTGTGCTTGAGCACCCCCACCAGCCAGGTCTTGAGCTGCGACTGGCCGGCAAAGCCTTCGGGTTTTTCCAGCGCGGCCAGCACCGTGTCGGAGACCGCGTCTTCGGCCCAGACCTCGTTGCGCAACTGGCTGCGGGCAAAGCGCAGCAATTGCGGCCGCAGGGCCTCGACCTGGCGGGCAAAGTCGGGCAGCGGTGCAGGGTTTGGGGGCATGACAGCGGCGGGCGGTGGACTGCCCGCATGATGCCAGCACCCGGGCCTCACGCCTCAGCCTGCAGGACGCAAAAAAAACCCGGACGACACAAGGTCGGCCGGGCCGTAAAACGCCTGGAGACTGCAGTCGCTGGGCGGGTGAGTTGCCGCACCCGTAGCGTGTGCCCGGCCGCTCGAAGCCGGTTTTGTCCAGGCGGGGAGGTTTCAGTTCACGGGCGGACAGCGATTTCGTTCTTGACCGACTTCACGCCGCCGACCTTCATCGTGATGTTGGCGGCGGTGTCGCGCTCTTTGTAGCTCTTGGCAAAGCCCGACAGCATCACCGTGCCGTTGAGGGTTTCGACCTTGATGCTCGATGCGTCGACATCCGGGTTGTCGATGAAGCGGCCCTTGACGGCCGTGGTGATGGCGGCGTCGTCGATGTAGGCGCCCACGGTTTCCTGGCCGCGTGTGACGGCGCAGCCGGTGGCGCTGAGCAGGGCGATGGCGATGAAAGCGGCGCTGAGGGTGTGGCGAATGATCATGGAGGTACTCCTGGGGTTGTAAAAAGCGGGTGGTGACCGGCGGTAATGGGCCCGGCCACCCATGGTGGTGTCTGGGGTCAGTCCGAGAGCCAGTCGCTCAGCTCGTCAGCATGGTCTTGCTCGTCGCTCAAGATGTCTTCGAGCAGGCGGCGGGTGGTGGTGTCCTTGTCGCCGATCATTGCAATGATCTGGCTGTAGGCTTCGATGGCGACGCGCTCGGCGATCAGGTTGGCGCGGATCATGGCTTTCAGTCCGGTCGAGTCGTCGTAGGCAGCGTGGCTGCGATCACTCAAGCTGTCGGGCGACAAGTCGGGCTCACCCCCGAGTTGCACGATGCGCTGGGCCAGGCGATCAGCATGTCCCAGCTCTTCGTTGGCATGCACCAGAAACTCTTCCGCGATCTTCGGCGAGGCCAAGCCGACAGCGGTGAAGTGGTGACGACGGTAGCGCAGCACGCACACCAGCTCGGTGGCGAGCGAGTCGTTCAGCAGCTTGATGATGTCGTTGCGCCAAGGACCGTAGCTGGGCGTCACCGCACCCTGGTCCAGACTCGACCGTGCGGCATCGATTGCAGCCTCGTCCAGCACCATGGGCTGGTGTTTTGCGGCGCTGGCTGCATTGGGGGTGCGGTTTTCGTTGCGGTCGGGCATGGTGGTCCTGGACAGGGTGTTCGGGCGTCGGGTCCGGTGGGCTGGGTGGGCCGACCGTGGTCCGATGGAATCAATGTAAAAAAAGGTAGCGTCCGCGGCCATCGGCGCCAGGCGTGCGCTGCTGTAGGACAGTGCCGCATGCGGCTGTAGTGGGCTCAGCCAGCCAACTCCGACGGCCGAACGGCCGCCTTTGCGGCGGCCAAGCCCGGGCTGTACGCGGGCGCATCCAGCAGCGGCACCAGAAAGCCGGCATCTGCGGTCAATGCAGCCCAGTCCAGCGCCTCGCCGGGCAGCAACAGCACCAGGCCGGCCGGCGCCGCAGCCTGGACCGCGGCGACCGAGATGCCGCGGACCAACACAAAGCGCAGGCTGCGGCCGCCGCGGCGCAAGGTCAACTCGGCCTGTGGCCAGTGCGAAGGCAGGCAGGGTCTGAAGTTCAGGCTGTGGGCGTGCAGTTGCAAACCGAAGATTGACTCCAGCGCTGCCCGGTGCAGCCAGGCAGCGGCGCCGGTGTACCAGCTCCAGCCGCCGCGCCCGACATAGGGTGCCTGGCTGTAGACATCACCGGCCATCGCGTACGGCTCGATGCCGTAGGCCGGGCCGTGCACCGGATGGCTGGCGCGGTGGGCCGGGCTCAGCCAGGTGAAGTAGCGGTAGGGTGTATCGCTGCCGGCGGGGTCTGGCGCGGGCACGTCGGTGCGGCCCTGGCCTAGAACCTGCAACCGCGCTTGCGCCATCAGCGCCCAGACCCCGGCATGCGAATACTGGCCACCGTTTTCACGAACGCCGGGCGGGTAGGCCTGGATGTAGCCTGCGCTGGGCACGGCCTGTACCAGGGGTGGGTCAAGCAGGCGGATCAAGCCGGCCTCGGCGTCGACCAGGTGCTGTTGCACCGAGGCCATTGCGATGCGCTGCAGCGAGGTGGGCGCAGCACCGGCCAAGACCGCCCAGCACTGGGCGATCAGGTCGATCCGGGCCTCGGGGTTGTTCTGGCTGCCCAGCGGCTGGCCGTCGTCAAAAAAGGCGCGCTTGAACCACTGGCCGTCCCAGGCCGGGCCCATCAGCGCAGCCTGCCAGCCCTCGGCGGCTTGGGTCCAGCGGGCCGCACGCTCGCCCTCGCCACGGGCTTGCGCCAGCGGTGCAAAGTCGCGCACCAACTGGCACAAGAACCAGGCCAGCCAGACTGACTCGCCCCGGCCCTCGTGGCCCACCCGGTTCATGCCGTCGTTCCAGTCGCCGGTGCCCATCAGCGGCAGGCCATGCACGCCGACCTTGAGGCTGTGGTCGATGGCGCGGGCGGCGTGCTCGTAGACGCTGGCGCTCTCGGCGCTGAGCCCGGGTGTGGTGTAGGCGTCTTCGGCGCCTGCAGGGATGGGCGGCCCGGCGATGAAGGGCACTTGCTCATCGAGCAGGGTGACATCGCCGGTGCAGCGCAGGTGGTGCACGCAGGCATGGCCCAGCCACAGCAGGTCGTCTGAAAAGTGGGTGCGCACGCCGTTGCCCAGCGGTGCATGCCACCAATGCTGCACGTCGCCCTCGGGGAACTGGCGCGAGGCGCACAGCAGGATCTGCGCGCGCAGCAGGTCTGGTGCGGCCCAGGCCAGCGCCATGGTGTCCTGCAACTGGTCGCGGTAGCCGGTGGCGCCGCCAGCCTGGTAAAAGCCGGCCTTGGCCCAGAGCCGGCACGACACGGTCTGGTACAGCAGCCAGCGGTTGACCATAACGTCAAACAGCGGGTCAGGTGTGTTGACGGTGGTGGCGCCGAGCAAGCGGTCCCAGCCGGCACGCACCTGGTCGAGCCGTTGCGCGCTGGGCACGCTGGCGGCGGCTGCCGCGAGCTTGCGGGCGGCATCGGGCGTGGCGCCGTAGCCCAGCAGAAATACCCGCTCGACCGCTTCACCCGGTGCCAGGTCGAGCCGGGTCGAGAGCGCAGCGCAGGGGTCGAGGCCGGCACCGCTTTGTCGGCCAAGACGGTGAGGCAATACCAGCCGGCCGCGGGCGTCGAAGCATTCGCGGCGGTCGCAGGTCCAGTCGTCCTGGCTGTCGGCCGGCCCGGCCAGTGCCAGAAAAGCAGTGCCGCCGCCAAAACCGGCCGATTGGTCGCGCTGGGTGGCCAGCAAGGCCAGCAGGCGGGGCGCAAGCGGGCTGTCGACCGGCGCGCTGGCGGGGGCCGGCAGGCGCTGGTGGAAGGCCTCGGTGTTCACGGTGTTTCGGTCGCTGCGCTGGCTGCCCATCAGCCACTCCGCCATGCCGATCAGCCGCATCTCGAGCGGGCGCGGGCCGTGGTTGAGCAAGCGCACCCGTACCTGTTTGACCGCGCTGGCGCTGTCGACGCACCAGGTGGCGCTGACATCGACGTCTCCCCTGCGGTGGCTGATGCGGCTGAAACCCTGGCCATGCACCACGTGGTAGGTGCCATGGTCGTCGCCGAGCGCGCCCGGTGCGAGGTTCCAGACCTGTTGGGTCTTGAGGTCTTGCAGCAAGAACCATTCTGACGGTGGGTCGGCCACCGGGTCGTTGGACCAGGTGGTGAGCTGGTTGAGCCGGCTGTTGCCGGCCCAGGTGCAGCCGCCGCCAACCTCGGACAACTGGGCGCCGAAGTCGGGATTGGCCAGCAGGTTGATCCAGGGCCGGGTCGGGCGCAAGTCGGCACCAACATCGAAGTGGAAGTCACCCGAAGCCGGGTCGAACTGGCCGACGGGCGCCGGTACCACCGTCGTGCTGGCGGCGGCGACCCTGAGTTCGGCTGACGAGCCGAGCTGGCGCGCCTCCAGCGCGGCCTCATGGGCAGCGATCCAGGCTTGCACATGGTGCAGCAGGGGCCGGCCATCGGCATCGAGCCTGACCCGGGCGGTGGCGTGCAGGGTGCTCAACTCGGCACTGCTGAGGTCGTCGGCGCGCAGCAAGTAAAAGCCGGTCTGGCAACGTCCGGGCACCTGGGAATCAGCCGCACTGTCGGCCAGGTGCCGGTCCCGCAGTTCGGCGATTTCTCGCTGCAGCGTCATCAGGTAGGACGCCGGCTCGGCGCTGACCACCACCAGGTCGCAAGGCACACCGCCCCAGGCCCACAGCCTCAGGGCCTGGGCCAACGTGCGCAGCAGGCCCATGCCTTGGCTCACCCCGGCGTTGACCAGCAGCATCGGCCGCTCACCCGACAAGCCAAACCGCCACAGCAGGCGCCGGTCGCAGACGCTGGCAAGCGCGGCCTGTTCGCCGTTGGCGGCGTTTGGGTTGAGGGGGAGGAGGGGACTGTGCGGGCCGGGTTGAGCAGTGAGTGCACGGGCCTTTGGGTCGGCAGCCTGGCCGGGCTGCGGCCGGGTCAGGCTGTGGACCAGGGCTGTGGTCAGGCTCTGAATGGCGGCAAAGTTGTCCGGCCCCAGGCGCAAGGCGCGCAAGCGGATGCTGGTCAACGTGGCCGACATCAGCGAGGCCCGCTGCACCGCGCTGGCCTGGCGGTGCTTGTCGATCACCGCATGCAAGGTGACGGGGTCTTCCGACGCGGCGGTGGCAAAGGTCAACTTGGCCTTGCCGTGTGGCGCGATCCGCAAGCGCACGGCCAGTGCGCAAACCGGGTCCAGGCCGGTGCTCAGCGGCAGGCCGCGACCTGCCAGGTCGGCGCCGTCGCCAGCCTCGGCCGTGTCGGGCGGGGCGCCAGCGGCCAGCACCTGCGCGTCCGTGACTTTGGGGGGCACCTCAAACCAGGCCATCGGCTGGCTGGCGGCGCGGTTTCGGCCCAGCCAGCGCTGGCGATCGGTCTGGATGCGCAAGCCCAGCACTTGCGGGTCGGTGTCGGCCAGAAAGTGCGCGGCCCGCAGTGCGGGTTCGGTGGGCAGTCTGGGTCTGCGTTCGAACATCAGCGCCTGGTGTGCGGGCTGCCAGGCGGCGCGCACAAAAAGGTTCATGAAGGCCGGGTGGGCCTCGTCGGCCCTGGGGTCGGACAGGGTCAGCTCAAAGGCTGAGATCAGTTCAATGTCCAGCGGTGTTTCGCCCAGGTTGTGCAGCTCGACCTGGCGGAACTCGATGTCGTCCTCCGGGCTGACCCAGACCGTGGTGTGGGTGTTCAAGCCGGGCCATTGCGCATCAAAGCAGACCCGGTCGGCATGGAACAGGCTTTGGTATTGCGCGGCCGGGTCGGGTGCGGGGTGCTGGGTCAGCGAGACCAGGCCGGCGCCGGGCCCGCGCCCGCCGCCACTCGGGCGCGCAGCGCTGCGCCGCTCTGCCCGCCGCCGGTTGGCCACGCCGACCCAGCGGCCCGCCATGCCGGTGCCGGCGCTGGCTTGGCGCCGGTCGGTGGACCCGGCAGGATCGACCCACCGCAGGTAGAAGAAGCTGCCCTGCGCGTCGCGCAATGCGTCGTCGCGCCAGCGCGTGATGCCCGACGGGCCCCAGCGGCTCCAGCCGGCGCCGTTGGCGCGCAGCGACACGCTGTAGCGGCCGTTGCCCAGCAAATGGGTGGGCTCGACGGCGCTGACGCCGGGCAGCACCTCGCGCAGCAGGCCCGGTGAGCGGCGCTGCAGGGATTGCAGCGGTGCGGCCGTTGGCGCGCGCACCCGGTTGGCGATTTCGCGCGGAGGGCGCTCGTGCAGCAGCGAGGCCACAGCCGCGATTTGCGCATTGGCCATGCCCCAGCGTTGGGCCTGGCCATCGAGCAACAGGTTGGCCAAAGCCACGATGCTCATGCCCTGGTGGTGTGCCATGAAGGTGGCGACCGGCGCAAAGGCCTCGTCGCCAGCCTGGCGGCCGGGGCTGTAGTCCAGCGCCTCGATGAATCCGTAACGCCCGCGTGCCCCCAGTGCCGCCAGAGCGGCCAGGTTCTTGCTGGCGCGGTGCGGTGCAATCATCAGTGCCAAAGCACTGGCGTAGGGCGCCAGCACCAACTCGTCGGGCGGGGTGCGGCGCAGCGCCAGCGACGGCACACCTTGCGGCGCGTACTGGTAGGCCAGGGTGTGGTCAGCGCCGGCATAGGCCGATTCCGAGATGCCCCAGGGCAGATGGCGTGCTGCGGTGAAGTTGATCTGCTCATGCAACGCCGCATGGCAGGCGTCCTGCAGCACGCTGCCGGGCGGCTCTGCCAGCACCAGGGTGGGCATCAGGTACTCGAACATCGAGCCCGACCAGGACCGCAGGCCGGCGCGGGCGCCGACCGCGAAAAATGGCCGGCCCAGTGCCGCCCAATGCCGCACCGACACATCGCCCTTGGCAATCGCCAGCAGGCTGGTGAGGCGCGACTCTGAGGCGAGCAAGTCGTAAAAGCCGGCATCGAGCTGCTGCTCGGCCACCCGCAGGCCGATGTGGAACAAATGGCGTTTGCGGTGGTACAGAAAGCCGAACTCGGCCTGGTCGGCCAGGGCTTCACAACGGGCCGCGAGGGCCTGCAGGCGTTGCATCGCCAGGTGGCATTGCGGCACACCGTCGGGGCTGACGGCTGTGCGCGACACATCGTCTTGCGCCAGCGATCGCCGGGTGTTGCGGTGATCGGCCAGCAGGTCGTGCAGCTGCATTCGAAAGGCCGGTGACAGACTGCGTCGCTGGGCCAGCAAGGGGACCAGCCGGGCCCGGTTGGCACGCAGGGCACGCTGGCCGGCGGCAGGATCAAACGGTGATGCCGCCAGCGCCAGGCAGGCCTGGGCCACGGCCAGCAAATGGCCGCAGAGGTTGCCGCTGTCAACGGTCGAGACGTACATCGGCAGCAGCGGCGCGGCGCTGCGGGTGTCGTACCAGTTCAGAAAGTGGCCTCGGTGCCGCTGCAACTGGTCCAGCGTGCCCAGCGTGGCCTCCAGGCGGGCGATCAGGTCCTGGGTGCCGATCCAGCCAAAGCTGCGCGCACAGGCCGCACTCAACAGGTACAGGCCGATGTTGGTGGGCGATGTGCGGTGCGCCACCATGTCGCTGGGCAGCACCTGCAGGTTGTCGGGTGGCAGGTGGTGGTCATCGGCGACGACGCAGCGCTCGAAGTAGCGCCAGGTTTCGCGGCCTATGCCCTCCAACCGGGTCCGTTCGGCCAGCGGCAGCGCAGCGTCCTTGCGGCGGGGTCGGGGCCGGCTCACCCACCAGCTGCCCAGAGGTGCACTGGCCCACAGCGCGCACAACGCGGTCGCCAGCAGCGCATGCGGCGTGCCGGCCAGCACCAGGCCCGCCAGCAGCAGGGCGCTGGCCAGCGGCGTGCGCCAGTGTTGACGCAGCACCGCCGGCAACTCTGCCCTGGCCTGGGCGGCGCTCGTGGCAGCGGTGGTCCACTGCAGCAGATGGCGGCGGCTCACGACCAGACGCCACAGCGTGCGGCCTATGGCGTCGGCATTCATCGCGGCCTGGGCCAGCAGCTGTTGCAGCGCCCAGGCGGCGCCGCCCAGCGCCCGGCCCAGGTCGGCCAGCGCACGGCTGTAGAAATGCCACTTTGCCAGGTTGTCCCGGCTGGGTGACAGGCCGGCCACTGCACCCATCAGCGGGCCGACCGAAAACGCCGCCAGCACCAGGGCCAGCGCAGTCAGCGGCGTGACAGTGGCGCCGGCCAGCGCCCACACCAGCAAGGCCACCGAGGCCGGCGTCACCATCGAGCGACGCAGGTTGTCGAACAGCTTCCAGCGGTTGATCGCACGCAGACCGTAGCGCCTGGCCTGCAGCAGCAGCGGCAGCAGCTGCCAGTCGCCACGGGTCCAGCGGTGCAGCCGCTGGGCGGCCACGTCGGCATGGAACGGCGCGGCTTCGATCACCGTGATGTCGGTGACGGCGGCGCAGCGGGCAATCGAGCCCTCCAGCAGGTCGTGCGACAGCACCTGGCCCTCGGGCAGGCGGCCGCCCAGCACGGCATGCATGGCGGCCACGTTGAGCAGGCCCTTGCCACTGAAGCTGCCCTCACTGAACAAATCCTGGTAGACCTCGGAGGTGGCAGCGCTGTACGGGTCGATACCGCACTGGCCGGCAAACAGCCAGTGAAAGCGGGTGAACTCGGCCAGCGAGGGCAGCGGCGTCACCACCCGCGGCTGCAGGATGCCGTAGCCGCTGACCACGCTGCGGCCGCTGGCATCGAGCTGCGGCTGGTTGTGCGGATGGGCGGCCACGCCCACCAATTCACGCAGGCGGCCGGGCGGCAGCTCGGTGTCGCTGTCGAGGGTGACGATGTAGCGGGTGGCGGGTGCACACAAGGACAGTGGCCCCAGGTTGATGAAGGGCCCGGCTTGCTCTTGAGCCAGCGCTGCCAGCAGCTGTTCGAGCTTGCCGCGCTTGCGCTCCCAGCCAATCCAGCGCTGCTCGGTGGGGCTGAAGCTGCGCGGGCGGTGCAGCAGGATGAAGCGTGGCGCCTCGGGTTCGGCATCGAAGGGGGCGGGCTCGTTCGAATCGACGCCGCCCTGGACTTCGCGCGGATACCGGGCGTTGAGCGCCGCAAGCTGGCTGCGCGCATCGGCCAGCAGACTGTCGTCCAACAGGGCTTGCGGGCCGTCAGCATCGGCCCAGTCGGTCAGCAATGCAAACTGGGCTTGGGGTTCGGGGTTGGCCAGGTAGTGCAGGTGCAGGCGGCGCACCAGCTCGGTGGTGGATGCCGAGCTGGTCAACATCCCCGGGATCACCACCATCACCCGGTGCGCGGCCGGGATACCTTCTGCCAGCGCCAGCCGGGGCAGGTGGCCGGGCCGCACCGACTCGCTGACCAGGCGGTTGATCAGTGCGACCACCGCTTCGGAGGCAGGCCACAGCATCAGCAGCGCACCCACCAGCAGGCCGGTGTGCCCGCCGGTGGGTTGCGACCCCGGCATGTGTGCGGCATGCAAACCCAGCCAGGTCACCAGGCCCAGCGTCGCCAGGCCCAGTGTCGACAAATAGGCCGGCAAGGCCAGCCGGTGGGCCAGGCGCCGCGCTTGAGCTGCCCAGTGTTCATGCAGTCCGAGGGACGAGGTCAGTGCCGGCCGGCCTGGGCCCAGCAACCAGTACGCTGCCACGCCGCTGGCCGGGTCGGTGCCGGCGCGGGTGTGCATGTGCTCCAACACGGCCTGGGCCACCGCCACCTCGCTGTGGCCACTGCGCAGGGCCAGCTGTTCGATCGCGTGCAGGGTGCTGTCGCGGGTGGTGGCTGCCTCGGCCTCGAAAAGCGGCGAGCCCAGCATCAGCCGCATCAAGGTGCTGCAGCTGCAAATCATGTCGGGCCAGTCGGCGTCGCCGATGTCGCGCAGCGAGGTCACGGCGTTGCTGACACTCACGTTGTCGGCGGCCTGGTTGGCACTTTGCTGGGCCAGCATCGCTGCCAGGTCGGGCAAGGCCTGGTCAAGCCATTCGCGTTGCCAGATGCTGACCTTGGCAGAGGCGGCTGAGCTGCGGTCTTGCACCCGCTGCGCCAGCTGGGCCAGAAACACCCGGCCTACGCCGCGTTGGTCCAGCGCGGCCAGCAGCTCGGCCAGCGCGATCAGGGTGTAGCGCTCGATCTGGTCGGCCACCAGGTTGGCAGCCTCGCGGGCTGCCTTGTGGGTGGCCACCCGCTCGGCAAGCCGGCGCAGGTTCTCGATCAACACCACCCGCAAGGTGGTGGGCAGGGCCCAGAGCTCGCCGAGCGTCAGCTCGCGGGTCTCCTGGTAGGCGCTGAGGAACTGCACCAGCAATTCGTCGTTGAAGTCGCCGTCGGTGTGCGCCACAAAGGCCCAGGCCACGCCGTAGACCCGGGGCAGACCGGCCAGGGGTTTGTCCAGCAGCACCGGCAGAGCGCGGAAGTAGCGGCGCGGCAGACCGTCGCGCACTTCTTCAAGCTGGGCTTCGATCAGGTGAAAGTTGTCGAGCAGCCATTCGGCCGCAGGGCTGATGTCGTAGCCGGTGGCCGCTTGGCCGCCGATGTAGGCATAGGCCTCCCGCAGGGTCGCGATGTTGTCCTGCAGCCTCGGAAAAAACGTGCCGGCATGCACGCTGGCGCTGGCCGCACGGTGGGTTTCGCCCAAGCTGCGACCATGCTGCGCAAACCGCAGCGGGCCAAACACTTCGGACCGTATCGGGGCTTCGGCAGGCCCTCTTTCGGCTTGCAGAATTTGGCACAAGGCCTGAGGCGCCTCCGGAATCAGGCGCTGGATCAGGTCTTGTGCCACCGGCTCAGGCTGCCAGCGTGGCGGCAGCACACAACAGCACGATGCCCACCAAAGTGGTCATGAAGCGTGCTGCCAAAAGCTTGTGGGTGGCCTCGGCCAGGCACTGCAGCTTGAACCAGCGGCCGCGCAGGCCCTGGCAGGCATCCAGGTGAGCACCCAGCGACGACAACTCCGCGGGCAGGGTGTCGGCGTCATGACCAAAGGAGGCAGTGGTCCAGGCGGGTGAGAAGTACGGGGTAGCGGTCATTGGAGGCTCCACCGACACGGCCGCAAGGCCGTCCGGCATGGGGGGGAGGGCGCGCTGAGCGTGCGCGTGGCGGGCAGGTTGCGGCGGGTCTGGCCACTGCAGGGCGGCCAGAAGCAAGCAAAAGATCAGCGCGTGCCGGTCACTTCAACATCCACTCGGCGGTCAGGCTGCAGGCAGGCGATTAATTTGGGCGTGGCTTGCTTGCCCTTGCAGTCTTCGGCCTTGGTCACCGGGCTGGACGCGCCCTTGCCGACGGCCGTGATCCTGGCCGCTGTCAAGCCGCCGGTGCCGACCAGGTAGGCCCTGACCGCTTCGGCGCGCTTCGCCGACAGTTTCTGGTTGTAGGCGTTGCTGCCGATCCGGTCGGTGTGGCCTTCGACCCTGATCGTGTCGAACTGCGTGCCTTGCAACTCGCGCGCAAACTTGTCGAGGTTGGCCTTGCCGTCTGGCCGAACGCTGGACTGGTTGAAGCCGAACAGTGAATCGGCGGCGAAACTGACGCGACGCGGCTGCGGGGGGCTCATCACCACCGGCGCTGCCGGGGCTGCCACCACGACGGGTGCGGGCACCGGCATTGGGGCGGGCGCCGGGGCGGGTGCGAGGACGGGTGCGGGTGCTGGGGCCACGTAGGCTGGGGCGACATAGGCCGTGCGGGTGGGTTCGGGGGCGCGGCCGAACGGGAAGACCAGGCTCACGGTATAGGTATTGACATGGTCGCGACCGCCCATCGCATCGCCGATCCGGTAGCGCTCGACCTCGCCGCGCATCAGGAATGAGGGGCTGAAGGCGTATTGCAGGCCCAGGCCGGCTTTGATGTCGCCCCTGCGTTCGCTGGGTGTGTTGCTGAAGCTGCCGACTGCACCGCTGCCGGTGTAATCGCCCCGGGTGCGGGCGTACTGACCACCCACCCGGCCCATCGCCGAGAGCTTGTCAGTCAGCGGCAGGTAGCCGATCAGGTCGAGGTTCAGGCCTTGAACCTTGGTCCGGCCCAGCAGCTGGCCTGCCGGTGTCGTGGTGGTCGTGAAGTCGAGCGAGCCAAGGTTGAAGTAGCCGGCCTCGACACCGATGTAGCGGTTGAACTGGTAGCCGCCAAAAGCCTTCCAGGCAGTGCCACGTTCGTCGGTTTGCTGGCCGGTGATGGGCACGCCGGGGGGGATCAGGCGCGAGCTGATGCGGGCCTCGTCAATCTGGCCACGGGACTGGCCCAGCGCCACACCGCCGTAGGAGTAGCTCTCAGATTGGGCGAGGGCGGACGCGCTGCCCAGTACGGCCAGAGCGGCCAGGGTGATGGCGCTCAGGTTTCGGAGGGCGTGGGGGTTGGGGTTCATGGTGTGCTTTCGGCGTGAGACTTGAGGGGAGGATCCTGTCGCTCTGCCTCGGGGTTTGGCCCGCGAGCGTGTCAGGTGGCAAGTTGTGAACTGATGCTAGAAAGCCGAGCGTCGAGCGTCTGTCGGACGGCCCGCAAGCGCCTGTAGGACAGGGGCTTGACCCGGCGGGGCCCACCGCTGATCGCTGGAGCACGGCCCACGCACCGCTACCCGTGGGATCTAGGCTGTAGGCCACAGGTCAGGGTGCGCCCGACCGCTACGCCAGTCAGTTCGCTAGCGAACCTTTGGCGGGCCGGCCGACCGGGCATGATCCGGGGCTGCAGGCCCGGGCATGTGCCGGGCCCGTCTACCTGTTTGCTCTTGACCATGAGTTCACCACCCCTGCCAACGCCGTC
Source organism: Betaproteobacteria bacterium (assembly GCA_025358155.1). Taxonomy (GTDB): domain Bacteria; phylum Pseudomonadota; class Gammaproteobacteria; order Burkholderiales; family Burkholderiaceae_C; genus Pseudaquabacterium. Next base: position 65 of record JANYKR010000223.1, on the reverse strand, counting down.
CTCGCCACCCATCGCGCCACCCACCGCGCCGCCCTCCGCGCCGCCCACCGCGCTATCCGCACCGC
>JANYKR010000184.1 GCA_025358155.1 Betaproteobacteria bacterium | reverse complement strand
GCATCGCACCCACGGCACGGCATTGAACATGCCTCGGCCGAGAAGCCGGAAGTGCTGCGGGTGCGCTACCCGCAAGCCGCAGGCGAAGAAGTCTGGCTGCTGATGCATCGGCCGCCGCCAGCAGCGCCGGCGACAGTGCGCGCAGCGCTTCGGCGGCGACCACCATGCGGCGTGGCGAATGGCCGTCGGCCCACAGGCCCACCCACCCAGCGGGATCGCCAACAACAGGAACGGCAGGCTTTGCGCGGTGCTGAGCAGGCCGATTTGGCGCGGCCCGGCATGCAGCGCCAGCACCGCGACGATGGGCGCGGCCGCCAAGCTGATCTGCTCGGCCGCTAGCGTTGCCAGGTTGGCGCCGGCCAGGGTGTTGAAGGATCAGGTCATCGTCTTGGGTGGTTCGTGCAGGGCGGTGGCAAAGAACCCCAATGTTCGGGCCCGGATGCACTGCAGGCCGGCCGTTTTCGGACCTGTGGCGCGTGCCCGGCCCAGTGATGCAGTGGCAAAGTCTCCGCGACAGCGGTGCGGCCCGCTGTCGCTTGCGGCACTGCGTCGACGCGGGCGCCATGCCAGCATCGACCATGCCCCTCAACCTCTGCCAGCCTGCCCTCAACCGATGCGCCCCGCGCTGATTCCGCCGCTGCTGGCCATCGCCTGGGGGCTGAACTGGCCGGCGGTGAAGATCATGTTGTCGGTACTGCCACCGTTCAGCGCACGGGGCTTGGGTCTGGGTCTGGGCGTGTTCCTGCTGATCGGGCTGGCCGTGTTGCGCCGCACGCCGCTGCTGCCGCAGCGTGCTGCCTGGCCGGCGGTGCTGATCGGCGGTGTGCTCACGGTGGCGGTGTTCAACCTGTGCACCGCGTTTGCGCAACTGACCACCAGCACCTCCCGCGCTGCGGTGCTGACCTTCACCATGCCGCTGATGTCGGCCGCGCTGGCCTGGGCCCTGTTGGGCGAGCGGCCCGACCGCAAGAGCGCGCTGGCTCTGGTGCTGGGCGGCGCCGGGGTGGCGGTGCTGGCGATGCCGGTGCTGCGGGGGCTGCTGGCGCCGGTGCAGGTGGGCTCGGCCTGGGGCCTGCTGTTCCCTTTGGGCGCTGCGCTGGCCTGGGTGCTGGGCACGGTAGCCACCAAGCGCTGGCCGCCGCCGGGTGACCGCATCGTCATCACCGCCTGGCAGCTCGGCCTGGGTGCGGGCTGCGCCACCCTGGCGGCGCTGGCCACCGGCGAGCGGCTGCCCGTTGTGTGGCCACCGCGGGTACTGGCTGCGTTGGCCTGGCATGTGCTGATCGCCACTGCGGTGGCCTACGTGCTGTGGTACCGGCTCTTGGCCTCGGCCAGCGCCACCGTGGCCTCGCTCACCACACTGGCGGTGCCGGTGGTGGGCGTGCTGGGCGCGATGGCGCTGGTGGGCGACCGGCCGGCTCCGGTCGATTGGCTGGGCTTTGCATTGGTGCTGGGCGGCGCAGCGCTGGTGGTGCTGCCGATCGGCCGATCACCGCGCAAGCCGGCGGGCTGAGGCGTTGGTTCACGGGCTGTCAGCCCGTCAGGTGGTCAGCCCGTCAGCCGGTCAGCCGGTCAGCCCGTCAGCACGTCAACACGCTCAGAGCGTGGACGCTCAGTTCGATGGTCGGTAAAACGGCGCATCGCCCAGGATCGTCGCCCGGTGCATCACCCGGCGGGCTGGCAGGTAGTCGGCGGTGGCGTAGTGCTGGGTCAGGCGGTTGTCCCAGAAGGCCAGGTCGCCCAGCTTCCAGCGCCAGCGCACCGTGAACTCGGGCTTGGCGGCGTGGGCAAACAACTGGCGCAGCACGGCGTCGCTTTCGCTGGCCGAGAGTTCGACGATGCGGGTGGTGAAGCCTTCGTTGACAAACAGGCCTTGCTGGCCACTCACCGGATGGGTGCGCACCACCGGGTGCAGCAGCGGCGGGTGCTTGAGCCGCGCCGCCTCCCAGGACACCCGCTCCGCAGGCGTGCGCGCAAACCGGTGTGCCGGAAAGGATTTGAGAAAGTCGTGCTCGGCCTGGAGCCCGGCCAGCATGGCTTGCCAGCGGCCCGACAGCGCAGCAAAGGCGGCGATGCCACTGGCCCACAAGGTGTCGCCGCCGCTGGGCGGCAGCAGCCGTGCCGACAAGATCGCGCCCATCGCCGGCTCGGGCAAAAAGGTGACGTCGGTGTGCCAGTTGTCGTTGTCCGGCGGGTTGTCGTGGCTGGTGTCGAGCACGATGATCTCGGGCACGCCCGGCGCCTGCGGGTAAACCGGGTGGATGTGCAGCGCGCCAAAACGTGCCGCCAGGTCGCGCTGGGCGGCCGGCTCGATCGGCTGGTTCTCGAAGAACAGCACATGGTGTTTGAGCAGCGCGGCAAGCAGGGCCTCGCGCTGGTCGTCGGTGATGCCCTCGGTGATGTCGTCGCCAAGGCGCAGTCCGCTGACCAGCGCGCCAATGGCGGGACCGATAGCTTCGATCTTCAGTGAGGAGGTGCTCATGGTCATCCCTGGGCGGCGTTGCGGGTGGTCGGAAAACGGGCGCACGGCGTGCGATCTGCGTGGCCCGGATCGGCCTGATTGTGCTCAGCGCAGGCCTGCAAGCCATCGGCGATGGCCCGTACGGGCAACACGCCAGCCAACCCGATGGCCACCACCGCAGCGCCGGTGGCCGGGGCTGCGGTCAGGCGGCGCAGCGCTCCGTGCCGTCCGGCAAATTGCAGTTCAACCCAGCCGGGTTCCTCGGCGGGGCTGGCGGCACCGCCGCCGGCCGACGCCAGGGTTGCCCCGCCGGTCGGCGCTGCGGGGGTCAGCGGCAACACGGCCTTGAGCCGCAGCACGCCGGGCGGCAAGTGGCGCAGCCAGGCACGCAGCCGCAGCGGATCAAAGCGGCCGGCCGGTTGCAGCGTCCAGGACTCGAAGCGTTTGTCGTGGGCCAGGGCCGGCGGCAGCAGGCCGCCGTGGGGCCTGTACAGGTCAGCGCCGAGCAAGCCTGCGGGCAGGGCGGCCTGCAGTGTCACCAGCACGGGTGCATCCGGCGCATGCTGCGCCACCCAGGCTCGGGCCTGGGCGGTGGCACTGGCCGCCTCGGTGTCGGGCAACAGGTCGGCTTTGTTCAACACCACCAGGTCGGCATGCTGCAGCTGGCGCACCAGGGTATCGGTCAGCAGCGGGTCGGCGGCCTGTTGGGCCCATGCTGCCAGGTCGACCAGCACGATCACGGCTTGCAGCACCAGCCGGGGTTCGGCCAGCGCGTACTGGGCGATGCGCCAGGGGTCGGACACCCCACTGGCCTCGACCACCACCGCATCAAACGGCGGCTGGCTGTCCAACAAGCGCAGCAGTGCCAGCGACAGGTCGTCGCCGATGGCGCAGCAGACGCAGCCGTTGCTGAGGGCAATCGTCTCGGCGCCGGCCTGCACCACCTGCTGGGCGTCGAGGTTGATTGCGCCAAAGTCATTGACCAGCACCGCCAGCCGCTGGCCGGCCGCCTGCCGCAGCCAATGCTGCAACAGCGTGGTCTTGCCGGCACCCAAAAAGCCGCCGATCACGGTGAACGGGATGCGGCCGGGCGGGGCGCTCACTGGTGCACCCTGGGAGGCTGTCAGCGAGAACCCGAAGCTCAAAGCGCCACTGCAGGCGCCGACGCCGACGCCGACGCCGACGGTCCGGCCTCGAACACCCTGCCCGACAACACGGTGCCCCAGACCCGCACGTCCTTGAGTTGTGCGGGCGGCAGCGCCAGCGGGTCGTCGCGCAGCACCGCAAAATCAGCCCGCTTGCCACACTCGATGCTGCCGATCTCGGCGTCGAGCTTGAGGGTCCAGGCCGCGCCCAGGGTGATGGCGCGCAGCGCTTCGGGCACCGTCAACGCCTCTGCGGCGCCCAGCACCCGGCCCGAGGGTGTGAGGCGGTTGACGGCGCACCAGGCGGTGAACAGCGGCGCCAGCGGCGTGACCGGCGCGTCGCTGTGGATCGCTAGCGCCACCCCGGCGTCGAGTGCGCTGCGGCAGGCATTGAGCCGGTGGGCGCGGTCCGGGCCGATCGTGATGTCGTGGTGCTGGTCGCCCCAGTACCAGAGGTGGTTCGAAAACAGGTTGGCGCACAGGCCCAGCGCGGCCATCCGCCTGAACAACGCGGTGTCGATCATCTGGCCGTGCTGCAAGGTGTGGCGGTGGTCGGGCCGGGGCGCCCGCGCCAGCACCCGCTCGATGGCGTTGATCGCCACCTCGCTGGCCTCGTCGCCGTTGGTGTGGGTGTGCACCTGCAGGCCGGCGCGGTGGTAGGTCTCGAAGTCGGCCTCGAACTGGGCTGGCGCGGTGACCCAGATGCCCTTGTGGGTGGCGTTCTGGTTGTCGCTTGCTGCGCCTGCCCCCCCGGCGTTCGGATGCTTGAAGTAACCCGGCCAGCGCAACCGGCCCGAAAAGCCCTGGATCGAGCCGTCCAGCATCATCTTGACCAGGCCCAGCCGCAACCGGTCGGTGCTGCGGCCGGTCAGGCTGCGTACAAGCTCAGCACCTTGCGCTGCGCCCTGGCTGCCGTGAAACGCCTGAAAGGCCGGCACGATGCGCACCGGATAGTCCGCCTGGTTGCAGTGCTTTTCCAGCACCGCCAACTCAGCCTCGCCAAGCCGGTTGACCAGGTCGGTGGCGGTGGTGACGCCGTGCAAACAGGCGATGCGGCCAAAGTTGTGCATGCCAACATCGTTCATGGGCGCCAGCAGGCCGGCCGGGCCGATCTGGCGCAGCACCAGGTACATCGCGGCAGGCTCCTGCAGTTCGCCGTTGGGCTGGCCGGCCAGCGGCCCCGCCTCGAACTTCATCACCCCTTCGACCTCGGTCTCGGCAGTGATGCCGGCGGCGCGCAGCATCACGCTGTTGACGGTCAACAAGTGGCCGTTGGCATGGGCGATGACGATCGGCCGCCGGGCCTGGCCAGGCGGGTTGCCTGGCGGGCGGCCCACCGCGTCGAGGTGCAGGGCGTTCATGCGTTCGCCGCTGAAGTAGATCGGATCAAAACCCCAGACGATCAGCGGCGCATCGGCGGGCTGGCCGGCGCTGCTCATCTCGGCGTCCAGCGCGCTCAGGCGCTGGACCACGGCGTCCAGCGTGCGGGTGCCAGGCCAGACCCGGCCGTCGGGGTCTTGCCGATCAAACCAGCCCAGGTAGGGCCGGTCCCACATGCCGCCCTCCTTCAGGTGGCAGTGGCCTTCGACAAAGCCGGGCATCAGCACGCAGTCGGCAAAGCGCTCGTCCAGGGTGAACGGACCCCAGGCGGCCATGCGCGCAGCGTCGCCCACCGCGAGGATGCGGCCGTCGCGCACGGCCACATGGGTCGCTTCGGGCTGGGCCGGGTTCATCGTCAGGATGCGGCGGGCCGGGTAGACGGTGGTGCGGGTCATGGCGGTGTTCTGGCTGGAGGGCAGGGCGCAAGGGTCTGGGTGGTGCTAGGCCGAGCCGGGCTCGATGACGGGTCAGATCGCGTCGATCGGGTAGATCGGCCGGCGCACCCGGTGCAGGCCCAGCAGGCCGTAGTCCGAGCTGCAAACCCCCGTGCCGGCGCAGTCCACCACCGCATGGGCCAGCGAGCGCAGCCCGGCGCGCCAGTGGATGCGGCTCTTGAGCATCAGGAATTTCACGCGCTCAGGCGCAATGCCCACCGCCGTGAATGCCGCCAGGTCGTGCGGCTCGACATGGTCGCTGATCACGACGATCTGCACCCGGCCGGTGTCGAGCACTGCGCTGGCGCCCATGTCCGAGGCTTCGCCCCGGAACATCGGCCCGAGGTTGGTGTAGCGACCGTCACTGATCAGCCGCACCTTGCCCGTCACTGTGCGCGGCTGGCCGGTCAGGCCGATGGCCGGCATGTCGAGCTTGCCGCCCAGCGCCAGCGTGACCTGGGCGCCGACGCCCGCCTGAATCATCAGTTGCACTGCAGCCGGATCAAAGATTGCGAATGCCGCCACCCCGTCCAGCCCGGCGTCCAGCACCGCGCCCAGTACCGTCATCGTGTCCATCGTGCCGCCCGAGGCGCAGTTGTCGCTGTGGTCGAGCAGCACCACCGGGCCGCTGCCGGCAGGTTTGGCAGCGGCGATCTGCTGGGCCCGCTGGATCGACTGGGCCAGCGGCTCTTGCGGGTAGACAAACGCCGCGCGCTGGGCCCAGGCCAGGTCGAGCAACTCCTCGGTCCAGCGCTGCGCCAGCGCAGCGTCGTCGTCCGTCACCACCACGGCCGACAGACCGGCAAACTCGATGTCGGCATTGGGGAAGCCGACAAAGATGCTGGCACAGTGCGCGCCCTCGGCCTCGATCTCGCGGCAGCGGGCTTGCAATTCGCGGTTGGGCGAGTCGTCCGAACCCTGGCGCATCACATGCGGCAGCATCGGCCGCCGGCCCCAGGCCATCGTCGGCTTGGCCTGCCCGGCAAGCATGGCCAGCAGCGCACGGCCGGCGCGTTGGCCAGTCTCGTAAACATCCACATGCGGGTAGGTGTGGTAGCCGGCAATCACATGGCAATGCTCGGCCATGGCGTCGTACAGGTTGGTGTGCATATCCAGCGCCACGCCAATCGGCAAAGCCGGCGCAATGGCCCGGATGCGGCGCAGCAGTTCACCCTCGCCGTCGTCATGGCTCTGCGTGACCATCGCGCCGTGCAGGTCAAGCAGCAGGCCATCGCAGCCCTCGGCCACGGCCGCCAGGACGCGCCCGGCGATGTGCTCAAACGCCGCGTCATGCACCGGGCCGCTGGGCGAGGCGGCGGCCGCGATGGCCACCCGGTAGTCGGCGCCAGCCGCTTCTGCCAGGTCGATGAACGCAGCAATCGCCGAGCCGGTACCCCGGTAGGCCGCCACCGCCGCCAGACCCTCGGGCGGCGATTCGGCGCTGGTGGCAAATCTCGACAGCGGCGTGGGCACCGGCGAGAAGGTGTTGGTCTCGTGCTTCATCTGGGCGATGACGAGTTTCATGGCGGCTTGTCCTGGGCAGTGGTTGCCGCATCATGCCGCAGGCCCTCAGGCTCAGGGCTATCCCGGAGGGGACAGGCCGGCTTCATCGGCCAGACTGCAGCGGGGCCGGCGCTGGGCGGGCCAGGGGTTGACAGCATGGATGAACTGGCTTTTTTGCCCGCACATGAGCTGGCGCGGATGCTGCGGCGCAAGCAGGTGTCGGCGGTCGAGTTGCTGCAGCTCTACCTCGGCCGCATCGACCGGCTGGGCCGGGCCATCAATGCAGTGGTGGTGGTCGATGCAGAGCGGGCCCTGTTGCGCGCCCGGGCGGCCGACGCGGCGCTGGCACAAGGCCAGTCCTGGGGCCCGCTGCACGGCGTGCCGATGACGGTCAAGGAGTCGTTCAATGTCAGCGGCCTGCCCACCACCTTCGGCCACCCGGCCTACCGCGACAACCGGGCCAGCAGCAATGCGGTGACCGTGCAGCGCTTGCTCGACGCCGGTGCGGTGATCTTCGGCAAGACCAATGTGCCGGTCTCGCTGGCCGACTGGCAGAGCTTCAACCCGGTCTACGGCACCACCCACAACCCCTGGGACTTGTCGCGCACGCCCGGTGGTTCATCGGGCGGCTCGGCAGCGGCCTTGGCGGCTGGGCTGACAGCGCTGGAATTGGGCAGCGACATCGGGGCCTCGATCCGCAACCCCGCGCACTACTGCGGCGTGTGGGGCCACAAGCCGAGCTGGGGCGTGGTGCCGCAGGCCGGCCACGAGCTGACGTCCCGTGAATCTGCCGACAGCTTTGACATCGCGGTGGCCGGCCCTTTGGCGCGCAGCGCCCATGACCTGTCGCTGGCGATGGACATCCTGGCCTCGCCGCTGGAGGCGATGACGCCGCTCGGCCGGGTGCCGCTGGCCTGGTGTGACCGGGGCACGCCGCCGCAGCGTTGCAGGGTGGCGGTGATCTATGACGACGCCGAGGCTGAGGTCGATGACAGCGTGCAGGCTGCACTGCGGGCGCTGGTGGCTTTCTTGCGGCATCAAGGCGTGGTGGTGACCGAGGATGCCCGTCCGGTGGACAGTGCCGAGGCCCACGCGGTCTACATCCACCTGATGCGCGCGGCCACCGGCTCGCACTACGACGACGCCGCCTACGGCGTGGCACTGGCCCGGCAGCGCGACCATGAGCCGGGCGACCGCAGCTACCCGGCGCGGCTGTTCCGCGGCAACACCTCCTCGCACCGCGACTGGGTGCAGACGGACGAGCTTCGGTACCGGTTGCGGCGCCAGTGGGCGGCGTTTTTTGAGCAGCATGACCTGCTGATCTGCCCGGTGGCCACCACGCCAGCGTTTTTGCAGAACCAGCAGGGTGAGCGCTGGGAGCGGATGATCCCGGTCAACGGCCACACCCAACCCAGCACCGACGCGCTGTTCTGGGCCGGCTACCCGGCCATCGTCGGCCTGCCGGCCACAGCGGTGCCGCTGGGCTTGAGTCCGCAGGGTCTGCCGGTAGGCGCGCAGATCGTCGGGCCGGTGTTTGCTGACCCGGACTGCCTGCGCTTTGCCCGGTGGCTGGAGCGCGAGTACCGGGCATTTGTGCCGCCGCCGTCCTGGCAGGCGGCTGGGGGCCCGGCCGTTTAGCGCAACTCGTCGGTCAGCCGGCCGATGATCTGGCGTGCAATCGCGCTGTCGTCGGCCGCGCCCGAGCTGTTTTGCACGCTGACCAAGGACTTGGCGCCAGCGGCCTTGACCAGCACCCGGTAGCGCTGCGGACGCAACGCGTCCTTTTCGCTGGAGAACAGCTTCTGGAAGAAGTTGGGCTCGTCCTTGCCGGCCAGTTTGGGGTCGATGTAGCGAACAAAATACAGGCCGGAGCTGCGGTCACGGTCTTCGACCGTGAAGCCGCCCCGGTCCAACGCCAGGCCCACCTGGCGCCAGGCGCGATCGAAACTGTCGTCGATCTCCATCGTCGCGGTGCTGGCCACGGTGGCCACTCGGGTCTTGGGCGCTGCGCTGGGCGCGGCAGCGACGGCCACACGGGCAAGCTCCTCCTTGGCGCCGAGAGAGACCATGAAGCGGGTCAGAAACTCGGCTTCGAGCTCAGGGTCGGTCGGCCTCGGTTGCCAGATCGTGCTGTCTTTGCGGCCACTGTCGTAAACCTCGATCATGCCCCGGTGGCTGATGTAGACCTCGCTGCCGGTGGCGCTGCGTTCGACCCGGCTTCGAAAGCGGTCGCGCTCGCCAGTGCTGTAGAGGTTGTCGAAGACCCGTCCGATGGTGCTGCGCACGAAGTCGAGCGGCACCTTGGCGCGGTTCTCGGCCCAGCTGGTTTCCATCACGCCGATCTGGGCGTTGTCTTCGGTCAGCACAAAACCCCGGTCGAGCCAGAACTTGCGCAACAGTGGAAACAGCTGTTCAGGGCTTTGGTTGCTGACCAGCCAGCGGCTGTTGCCCAAGCGCTCGATGCGCAAGTCGGCGCTGGACTGCGGGGCCACCGAGGCTGCAGGGCCGGCCCCCAACGCGGTACCGACCGGCTTGAGGTTGGACGCACTGACCACGCCGGACTGGGGCTGGTAGCGGCCCTCGCGGGCGAGCTGGGTCAGATCGGGTGGCACGTCGAGCGCGTTGGTCTTGCTGGCGCGGGTGCGGTAGTCGAGCTTGTCACCCGAGAGGGCGTTGTCGAAAGACGAGCAGCCGGCCAGGCTCAGGGCCAGCATCAGCGTGGCGGCGCGCAATGGCGTGAGGGTCAGAACTGAATTCACAGGGGGGGTTCTCCAGGGAGCGCGTGTAGGGGTGCTGCTGCTCATGCGTGTGCGTGTTCGTTTGCGCGTGCGTTTGCGCGTGCGTTTGCGTTTGCGAATGCGGTTGTTGCCGGGTCAGACCAGTCCGGCCTCTCGCAGCGCGGCGTCTACCGCAGTTTGGCCCGCTGTCGTCAAGGCGGTGATCGGCAAACGGACCTCAGGCCGACAACGGCCCAGTCGAGACATCGCCCATTTGGTGGGCGCCGGGCTGGGCTCGCAGAACAAGGCCTGGTGCAGGGCGAGCAGCCGAAAGTGGATCTCGCGGGCCCGCGCCACGTCACCGGCCATCGCCGCGATGCACAGCTCATGCATCAAGCGCGGCGCCACGTTGGCGGTGACGCTGACGTTGCCGTGGCCGCCCAGCAGCATCAAGGCCACCGCGCTGCCGTCGTCGCCCGAGTAGATGCCGAAGCCGGCCGGTGCGTGCTTGATCAACTGGGCAGCCCGCCCGATGTCGCCAGTCGCCTCTTTGACGCCGACGATGCCGGGCACGGTAGCCAAGCGCAGGGCGGTTTCGGGCAGCATGTCGGCCACCGTGCGGCTGGGCACGTTGTAGAGCACCACCGGCAGGTCCACCGCCTCGGCGATGGCCCGGAAGTGCTGGTAGATGCCTTCTTGCGAGGGCCTGTTGTAGTAAGGCACCACCTGCAAGGTGCAATCGGCGCCAACCTCTTTCGAGAACTTGGTCAGCTCGATCGCCTCACGGGTGGAGTTGGCCCCGGCGCCGGCCATGATGGGCACACGACCGGCGGCATGCGCCACCGCCACGCGGATGATGTCGCAGTGCTCATCGACCGACACCGTGGGCGATTCACCAGTGGTGCCCACCACGCCGATGCAGTCGGTGCCTTCGGTGATGTGCCAGTCGATCAGGCTGCGCAGACCGTCGTAGTCGACGCTGCCGTTCTCTTGCATCGGTGTGACCAAGGCAACGATGCTGCCAACAATGGGTTTCATGCGGGTTCCTTGCGAAGCGATGATTTTAGCCGGCCGCCGGCCACCGGCGGTCGACCTGAAGCCTGTGGCTCCAAACCGGCGCCGGCGGCAAGATCAGGCCGCCCTGGCCGCAGGCAGCGGGTAACGTGGTGCCGGGCCGCCCGAGCTTGCCGGGCGCACTGCCACCACCCGCTGCACAAAGCGCGCTGGGTCGGCCAGAAAGCCGGCCTCGTAGCCCAGCAGCGTCAGGCCGGCGCAGCGCTCGATCAACTCGCCGGGCTGCAGCAGAAAGTCTGGCCTCGAGGGCTTGCCCACCGTCTCGTTGCCGGCGGCAAAGGTCTCGCAGACCAGTACCGCGCCAGGGGCCAGGCTCGCCAGCAAGGCTGGCCAGAGCGGGCGCCACAGGTAGTTGAAGACCAGCACCGCATCAAACTGCCGGCCCGGGCAGGGCCAGGGCCCGGCCTCGATGTCGGCGGCAATCAACTCGGCGCGGCCCGCCTCGGCCAGGTCTTGCGAGGCCGCCAGCGCGACCGGGTCGCGGTCGATGCCGGTGGCCACAAAGCCATGTGCTGCCAGCCAGCGCAGGTGGCGGCCACGGCCGCAAGCCACATCCACAACCCGGCCACCAGCCGGCAGGGCATGGGCCCAGCGCTGCAACCAGAGCGAAGCGTCGGGTTGGGCGTGGGGCGGCGTTGGCATCGGCATCGGCATCGGCAGGGTCATGCAGCAGGTCTTGGCAGGGTGAAAGACACGAAGTCAAAAACAAGCCCAGACCCGGGTCGCCAGATCGACCACCAGGTGCGGGTTCTGGTAGGCCGCAAACACGGCGGCCAGGCCAGCGGCGACCCCGACCCACACCGCCAACTGGCGCAGCACGGCCGCGTTGCGCGCTGTCATCACGCCGCCACCGGCAGCTTGCCGCCGCGAGCGATTTCATGCTCGCGCACCGGCAGGTTGATCAGCGCCGCAAACACCCCCAGGCCTACCGCGATCCACCACACCAGGTCGTAGCTGCCGGTGGCGTCGTAGAGCCGGCCGCCCAGCCAGACCCCCAAAAACGAGCCGACCTGGTGGCTGAAAAAGATGAAACCGCCCAACATCGACAAATACTGCACCCCGAAGATCTGCGCCACCACCGCGTTGGTCGGCGGCACGGTGGACAGCCACAGCAGACCCATCGTGGCCGAGAACAGGTACACGCTCACGGGGCTGAGCGGCACCAGCAAGAAGGCCACGATCACGATCGAGCGCAGGGTGTAGATGCCCGAGAGGATGTAGCGCTTGGGCATGCGCTGCCCCAGCCAGCCCGCGGTGTAAGTGCCAAACACGTTGAACAGCCCGATCAGTGCCAACGCCGTGGTGGCCACGCCCGGTGCCATGCCGTGGTCGCGCAGGTAGCTGGGCATGTGCACGCCGATGAACACGACCTGGAAGCCGCAGACGAAGTAGCCCGCCATCAGCCATTGAAAGCTGCGGTAGCCAAAGGCCTCGCGCAGCGCCGAGCCTATGCTCTGGCGAAAGCCCTCGTGCGCGGCCTGCGCCGGCTCCTTCAGCCCCCGCGCCAGTGGCAGTATCGCCAGCGCGGCGCAGCCCAGCACAAACAGCGCGTTCTGCCAGCCCCAGGCGCTGATCAGCCAGCTCTCCACCGGCACCATCAAGAACTGGCCAAACGAGCCCGCCGCAGCCGCCACCCCCATTGCCCAAGATCGCTTGTCGGCCGCCACGTTGCGGCCGATCACGCCGTAGATCACCGCGTAGGTGCAGCCGGATTGGGCCATGCCGATCAGCACCCCTGCGCTGCCCGTAAAGGCCAGGCCCGAGGTCGACATCGCCATCATCACCAAGCCCAGCGCGTACAGCGCCCCGCCGATCAGCAGCACCCGGTAGGCGCCGAAGCGGTCGGCCAACATGCCGGCAAACGGCCCGGCTATGCCCCAGGACAGGTTCTGCACCGCCAGCGCAAACGCAAATGTCTCGCGGGTCCAGCCCCTGTCCATCGTGATCGGTTGCAGCCACAGGCCAAAGCCGTGGCGAATGCCCATCGACAAGGTGACGACCATCGCCCCGCACAGCAGCACCTGCGTCATCGACAGGCGCGCTGCGGGGGCATCGGAGCGGGGAGGGATGGCAGCGGTCATGGTGCTCGATGCTATCCGGCCGGCCGCCGCGGGCCCGTCTCCAAACCCGACAGCCTCCTAAAATCTGCAGCATGGCCATCCCTCCCAAACCTGCCTCGACCTACGGCGAAGCCTCGATCCGCGTGCTCAAGGGCCTGGAGCCCGTCAAGCAGCGGCCGGGCATGTACACCCGCACCGACAACCCGCTGCACACCGTGCAGGAGGTGATCGACAACGCTGCCGACGAGGCCCTGGCCGGCTTTGGCAAGCGCATTGCCGTCACACTGCACACTGACGGCTCGGTCAGCGTGGACGACGACGGCCGTGGCATCCCGTTTGGCCTGCACCCCGAAGAGCAGGTGCCGGTGATCGAGATCGTCTACACCCGCCTGCACGCCGGTGGCAAGTTCGACAAGGGCGCGGGCAACGCCTACAGCTTCTCGGGCGGCCTGCACGGCGTGGGCGTGAGCGTGACCAATGCGCTGGCTCGGCGTTTGCAGGTCACCGTCTGGCGCGAGGGCCAGATGGCGACCCTGGCGTTTTCAGGCGGCGACGTGATCGAGCCCCTGGTGCTGCGCAAGCTGGGCGCGGCCGAGCGGGGCGTGGCCGCTGAGGGGATCAGGGACAGGAAGACCGGCACCAGCGTGCGGGTCTGGCCCGACGCCAAATACTTTGACAGCGTGGACCTGCCACGCGCCGAACTGACGCATTTGCTGCGCAGCAAGGCGGTGTTGATGCCGGGCGTGACGGTAAGCCTGACCGTCGAGAAAGCCGGCGACAAGGCAGCCGAGGTCCAGACCTGGGTCTACCAGGGCGGCCTGCGCGACTACCTGGGCCAGGGGCTGGCGGCCGACCCGATCATCCCGATGTTCGAAGGCGCTGGCTACGCCACGGCCAGCGAGAGCGACAACTTTGCCGAAGGCGAGGGCGTGGCCTGGGTGTTGGCCTTCACGGACGAGGGCGCGGTGTTGCGCGAGAGCTATGTCAACCTGATCCCGACGGTGGCCGGCGGCACCCACGAGAGCGGCCTGAAGGACGGCTTGTTCGGCGCCGTCAAGAGCTTCATCGAGCTGCATGCACTCTTGCCCAAGGGCGTCAAGCTGATGCCCGAGGATGTGTTCTCCCGCGCCAGCTTTGTGCTGTCGGCCAAGGTGCTGGACCCGCAGTTTCAGGGTCAGATCAAAGAGCGTCTCAACAGCCGTGACGCGCTGCGCCTGGTCAGCCAGTTCACCCGGCCGCCGCTCGAGCTTTGGCTGAACCAGCATGTCGAGCACGGCAAGCGCTTGGCCGAGCTGGTGATCCGCCAGGCCCAGACCCGCCAGCGCGCCAGTCAAAAGGTGGAAAAGCGCAAGGGCTCGGGTGTGGCGGTGTTGCCCGGCAAGCTGACCGATTGCGAGAGCCGCGATTTGTTGCAGAACGAGGTGTTTCTTGTCGAGGGCGACTCGGCCGGCGGCTCGGCCAAGATGGGCCGCGACAAGGAGACCCAAGCCGTGCTGCCGCTGCGCGGCAAGGTGCTCAACGCCTGGGAGGTCGAGCGCGACCGGTTGTTTGCCAACAATGAGATCCACGACATCTCGGTGGCGATCGGCATCGACCCGCACGGCCCGGGCGATTCGCCCGACTTTTCAGGCCTGCGCTACGGCAAGGTCTGCATCTTGAGCGATGCGGATGTCGACGGCTCGCACATCCAGGTGCTGTTGCTGACGCTGTTTTTCCGTCACTTTCCCAAGCTCATCGAGCGCGGCCATGTCTACATTGCCAAGCCGCCGCTGTTCCGCATCGACGCGCCGGCGCGGGGCAAGAAGCCGGCCGCCAAGTTCTACGCGCTCGATGCCGGCGAGCAAGAGGCCACGCTCGACAAGCTGCGCAAGGAGGGCGCCAAGGAGGGCTCGTGGAGCATCAGCCGCTTCAAGGGCTTGGGCGAGATGAGCGCCGAGCAGCTGTGGGAGACCACGCTCAACCCGGAGACCCGGCGGCTGCTGCCAGTGGCTTGGGGTCTGCTGAGTTTTGAGCAGACGGTGAGCAGCTTCACCAAGCTGATGGGCAAGGGCGAGGCGGCCTCCAGGCGCGAGCTGATGGAACTGCACGGCGACGCCGTGGATATCGATGTCTGATCACGGTCGGCTGGCCAGTGACGGCAGTGACGCCAGTGACGGCGGCGCGCAGCGGGTCCGACTGCGCCCGACCCTGCTCAGCGACCTGGATTTTGTGATCCAGGTCGAGACCGATGGTCGCAACCTGCCGTTCATCACGCCCTGGGAGCGCACCCAGCACGAGGGCGCGGTGCGGTTTCCGGACTTTCGGCATTTCATCGTCGAAGCCGGGCCGGGGTTTGATGCGGCTGGTTTTGTGATCCTGCAGGGTTGCCGCAACCCGCACCGCAGTGTCGAGATGAAGCGCCTGGTGCTGGCGCATGACGGTCAGGGTCAGGGGCTGGGCCGGGCCTGCGTGCGGGCACTCAAGCTGATGGCCTTTCGTGATCTGAGCGCCCACCGTTTCTGGCTCGATGTCAAGGCGCTCAACACCCGCGCCCAGCAGCTCTACGCCTCTGAGGGTTTTGTCGAAGAGGGCCGGCTGCGCGAGAGCGTGCGCCTGACCGGCAACAACGCCGACGGCTACGACAGCCTGATCGTGATGAGCCTGCTCGACCGCGAGTACCAGGCCCGGGTGGCACTGGGGCAAGAGAGCGCGGCCGTGGTTTGAGGCCTGCACTGCGTGCCAGCGCGCCATGCTGATGGAACGCAAACCCAGGCGCTGCGCCGGGTGCGATGATCCCGGCCATGCCGCGAACCCGCCTCGGCCGTCAGGCCCCTGACCGCAAAGCTGCCTTGGCGCAGTACCGCCGGCGCGCCGGCTTTTACGACCTGGAACTGGCGCTTTTCGAGCCCTTGCGGCGGCGGGCCATCGCCCTGCTGGACTTGCGGCCGGGCGCGGTGGTGCTGGACGTGGGGTGCGGCACCGGCTTGAGCCTGGGCTTGCTGAGCCAGGCGGTGGGCGCCAAAGGCCGCATCGTCGGCATCGAGCAATCCCCCGAGATGATCGAGCGGGCCCGCCAGCGCGTGGCCCAACACCAATGGCCGGGCGTGACGCTGCTGAACAGCCCGGTTGAATCTGCTGCGATCCCGGTCAAGGCCGATGCCGCGCTGTTCCATTTCACCCACGACATCCTGCGCCAGCCGGCAGCGCTGGCAACCGTGTTGCGCCACCTCAGGCCGGGGGCGCGGGTGGTGGCGTCTGGCCTGAAGTGGGCGTCGCCGCTGCTGTGGCCGGTCAATTTGCTGGTGCTGCCCGCAGCCCTGCACTCGGTCACCTCGACCGAAGGCCTGGCCGAACCCTGGGACCGGCTGAGCCCGCACCTGGACGGGTTTGAAGTCGAGTCGGCCTACTTTGGCGGCGCGTATCTGGCCAGAGGGCTGCACAAGCCCGTTTTGCGTCGCCGGTGAGCGGGTACGCACCGGCACTGGCAGCACTTGAAGGTACCGGTGGCACCGGCCAGCCAGCCCCGCTACTTTTGCGGCGTTTGCGTACGCTGGCAGACAGAAGCCACGGGCGCCGCCGGCCAGACTGCAATGACAGTTTGAGCTCGCGCGGCCAACCCGGTCGCCAGCCAACTTTCAGCAGGTTTCACCATGCCACTTGCCTTTGCCACGGTCCGCGCGTCGGCCGATCCCATGCGTCTGCCGCCCGCGGGCCGGAGCTCCCAAACCGGGCCTGCTTCGAACCTGCCCGGCCAGACGGTAGACCGCCCGCTGTCCTGCATTGCCGGGTTTTATGGTGATGAATGGATGGCGCGCAGAACCGCAAAAGTGATGCGGCTTGAGTACGGGCTGACCACTGCGCAAGTGGTGCTGCTGAGCCCGCGAGATGCGCCGAGCGAGAAGTTTGCGCGAATGGCCGAGCTGTGGGACGGCCAGTGGCCTGTGAGACGGCAGTCGGTGCTCGACCGGCGTACGGGTCTGGCCTTGCTGGGCGTGGTGCTGCTGCTGCTGGCGGGTTGGCCGGCGGTGCTGTGGGCGAAAGACCAAAGCCTCTTCAGCCATGCACTGAACCTGGCCTGGCTGGGTGGCCTGTCGGGGCTTGGAGTGGTCGCGGTCCGGACCGTGCAACGGCCGACCCTCCGGCCGCATGC
This sequence comes from Betaproteobacteria bacterium, assembly GCA_025358155.1. Lineage (GTDB taxonomy): Bacteria > Pseudomonadota > Gammaproteobacteria > Burkholderiales > Burkholderiaceae_C > Pseudaquabacterium. Next base: position 31,816 of record JANYKR010000184.1, on the reverse strand, counting down.
GCGGCGATTTGAGTCCCGTGTGCAGCAGCAAATTGCCGATGGTCATTGGGCGCTGGTGGTCTGCAAGCTGCCCAGGGCGCACCAGGCCGGCGTGCTGGCGCTGTTGCGCACCAACAGCCTGCGCTGGTGCGCCGTGGCCGAACCCTCCGCCAAACGCTAGGAACGAGGGCGGCACAAATCCTGGCCCCCTGCAGGCGTGGCCAGATCAATACGACTTGGGCAAGCCCAGCACCTTCTCGGCGATGAAGCACAGGATCAGCTGCGGGCTGACCGGTGCCAACCGGGGGATCCAGGACTCCCGCAGGTAACGCTCGACGTGGTACTCCCGGGCGTAGCCCATGCCGCCGTGGGTGAACATGGCGGTCTCGCAAGCGCGGTACCCAGCCTCGGCGCCCAGGTATTTGGCGGCGTTGGCCTGCGCCGCACAGGGCAGGCCTGCGTCGTACAGCGTGGCAGCCTGGTGCACCATCAGATGCGCGGCTTCCAGCTCCATCCAGTTGCGGGCCAGCGGGTGCGCAATCGCCTGGTTCTGGCCGATAGGCCGGTCAAACACCACCCGCTCGCGGGCGTACCCGGTGGCCCGTGCCAGCGCGGCCCGGCCCAGGCCAATGGCTTCGGCGGCGATCAGGATGCGCTCGGGGTTCAAGCCATGCAGGATGTACCTGAAGCCCTGGCCCTCTTCGCCAATGCGGTCTGCCGCCGGGATGCGCAGCCCGTCGATGAAGAGTTGGTTGCTGTCCACCGCCTTGCGGCCCATCTTGGGGATCTCGTGCACCGCAATCCGGCTGCGGTCGAGCTCGGTGTAGAACAGGCTCAGGCCCTCGCTGCCGCTGCACTGCTCGGCCGGCGTGGTGCGGGCCAGCAGCAGCATGCGGTTGGCGACCTGGGCGCTGCTGATCCACAGCTTTTGGCCTGACACGAGGTAGTGCTCGCCCTGGGCGTCGCTGCCCCGCAAGGCGCGGGTTTTCAGGCCCAGCGTGTTGAGGCCGCTGTCGGGCTCGGTGACGGCAAAACAGGCTTTGTCGTGGCCCTGGATCAGCGGCGGCAGCCAGCGCGCCTTTTGCTCGGCCGTGCCAAACACCACCGCCGGATGCAGGCCGAAGATGTTCATGTGCACGGCGGACGCACCCGACAGGCCGGCGCCTGTGGCGGCGATGGTGTGCATCATCAGCGCGGCCTCGAAAATGCCCAACCCGGCGCCGCCGTAAGCGGTGGGCATCGCAATGCCCAGCCAGCCGGCATCAGCCAGCGCGCGGTGAAAGTCGTGCGGGAAGCCGCCGTCGGTGTCCTTGGCCAGCCAGTAGTCGGCGTCGAAGGGGGTGCACAGGCGCTCGATGGCGGTGACGATCTGTTGCTGCTCGGGGTTGAGGTTGAAGTCCATGGGCCGAGCTTAGGGCAGCGCCGCCAGCGCTGCTTGGGTGGCAGCGGCCTGAGGATGACCGATGCGCTGGCGCACGGCCAGGGCCTGGGTGAAGGCGCAGCGGGCCTGCTCAGGCTGGCCCAGCGCCTCAAAGGCCAGGCCGCCAGATCGCCGCTGTCGGGCACAAACCCGCGCGGGATGCGGTAGCCCCGGGCATGGTCGCCCAGGACACTGCCCAGGTGGGCAAAGCGGCCCAGCCCGAGCCAGTACAGATCAAACGCCTCTTGCACCCGCCCGGCCAGCCGGGTGGCCTCGAGGTGCTGCTGCCGCGCCCCGGGTCGGGCTCGAAGCCGTATCGGTGGGCGACGATGCACGCGACCGCATCGCAACCGGCAACTGGTGGTGGTCAACCCCTTTCTTTGACAGGCCGGCTCAGCGCGCCGCCGCGCGCTGCGCACACCCGCCTCGCCCAGTCGGGCCGTCCTACAATCGCTTGACCAAACCTGGTCAAGGTGGCCGTCATGCAATCCCTGCAAGTCAATATTTACGAAGCCAAGACCCGCTTGTCCGGGTTGGTGGAGCAGGCGCGCCAGGGCGCCACGGTGGTGATCGCCAAGAACGGCACGCCGCTGGCCAAGCTGGTGGCGCTGGATGCTGCGCCCAAACGCAAGATCATCTTCGGTTTGATGAAGGGGGAGTTTGTCGAGGCGGACGACTTTGATGCACCTTTGCCCGACGATCTGCTGGCCTTGCTTGAAGGCCGCGACTCCGCCGTCGCGCCTGCGGATGGCAAGCCGTGAGGTTGCTGCTGGACACCCATATCGCGATCTGGCTGACGCGCGATGCGATCGAGCTGACCGCCAAGGCGCGCAAGCTGATCACCGAGGCGGATGAGGTGTTCGTCAGCAGTGCCTCGATCTGGGAGGCCACCCTCAAGGTGGCGCTGGGCAAGCTGCCTTTGTTGCCCCAGCGCTTTGCCGACCAGTTGCGCCAGGCGGGCATCGAGCCATTGCCTGTGACATGGGCCCACGGTCTGGCCGTGCATCGCTTGCCCGCCCTGCACAAGGACCCGTTTGATCGCCTGCTGGTGGCCCAGGCGATGTCTGAGCCGATGCACCTGCTGACCCGAAATGCGGCGTTGGCAGCGTATTCCGAACTGGTTATCTTGGTTTGACGGTATGGGCCTGCTCGCGGCCCACCGTGCCACCCTTTTATTGACTCCATGCCCGAACAACTCGACCTGCTGACCCCGCCCCCGCCGAGCAACCCCGACGCCATCACGCTGGCGCATTACGCCGAGCGCGCCTACCTGGAGTACGCGCTGTCGGTCGTCAAGGGCCGGGCCCTGCCCGATGTCTGCGACGGCGCCAAGCCGGTGCAGCGGCGCATCCTGTACGCGATGCAGCGCATGGGCCTGGGCCACACCGGGCCGGGCGCGGCAGGTGCGCCCAAGCCGGTCAAGAGTGCCCGGGTGGTGGGCGACGTGCTGGGGCGATTTCATCCCCACAGCGACCAGGCGGCCTACGACGCGCTGGTGCGCATGGCGCAAGACTTTTCACTGCGCTATCCGCTGATCGACGGCCAGGGCAACTTCGGCAGCCGGGACGGCGACGGCGCGGCGGCGATGCGTTACACCGAGGCCCGCCTGAGCCCCATCGCCCGGCTGCTGATGGACGAGATCGACGAGGGCACGGTCGACTTCATCCCCAACTACGACGGCTCGACCGAAGAGCCGCGCCAACTGCCCGCCCGCCTGCCGTTTGCGCTGCTCAACGGCGCGTCCGGCATTGCAGTGGGGCTGGCCACCGAGATCCCCAGCCACAACCTGCGCGAGGTGGCGGCGGCCGCGGTGGCGTTGATCCGCAACCCGTACCTGCTGGACGACGGGCTCTACAGCCTGGTGCCCGGGCCGGACTACCCGGGCGGTGGCCAGGTCATCAGCCCGGCCGCCGACATCCGCGACGCCTACGCCACCGGGCGTGGCAGCCTGAAAGTGCGCGCCCGCTGGAAGATCGAGGACCTGGCGCGCGGCCAGTGGCAGCTGGTGGTGACCGAGCTGCCGCCGGGCACCAGCAGCCAAAAGGTGCTCGAAGAGATCGAGGAGCTGACCAATCCCAAGGTCAAGGCGGGCAAGAAGGCGCTCTCGGCCGACCAGACCCAGCTCAAGGCCAGCGTGCTCGCGGTGCTGGATGCCGTGCGCGACGAGTCCGGCCGGGAGGCAGCGGTGCGCCTGGTGTTCGAGCCCAAGAGCCGCACGGTGGAGCAAGGCGAGCTGATCACCCAGCTGTTGGCCCACACCAGCCTGGAGACCAGCGCGCCGATCAACCTGACGATGATCGGCGGCGACGGCCGGCCGACGCAAAAGTCATTGCGCCAGATGCTGGTCGAGTGGCTGGCGTTCCGCGAGGCGACGGTGTCGCGCCGCACGCGGCACCGGCTGGACAAGGTGCTGGCACGCATCCACATTCTCGAAGGCCGCGCGCTGGTGTTGCTCAACATCGACGAAGTGATCCGCATCATCCGGCAGAGCGACGAGCCCAAGCCAGCGCTGATCGCCCGCTTTTTGCTGAGCGACCGGCAGGCCGAGGACATCTTGGAGATCCGCTTGCGCCAGCTGGCGCGGCTGGAGGCGATCAAGATCGAGCAGGAGCTGAAAAGCCTGCGCGAGGACCAGGCCAGGCTTGAAGAGATCCTGGCCAGCCCGGCCGCCCTCAAACGTTTGCTGATCCGCGAGATCGAGGCCGATGCCAAGACCCACGGCGACGAGCGCCGCACCTTGATCCAGACCGAGAAGCGAGCGGTGGCCGAGATCCGGGTGGTCGATGAGCCGGTGACGGTGGTGGTGAGTGCCAAGGGCTGGGTGCGTGCGCTCAAGGGTCACGAGGTGGATGGGGCGACCTTGCAGTTCAAGGCCGGCGATTCGGGCTATGGCAGCTTTGCCTGCCGCAGCGTGGACACGCTGCTGGTGTTTGGCTCGACCGCCAAGGGCAGCGGCCGGGTTTACTCAGTACCCATCAGTGCGTTGCCGGGTGGGCGGGGTGATGGCCTGCCGGTCACCAGCCTGATCGACCTGGAGCCCGGCACCCAGCCGGCACACTACTTTGCCGGTGCGGCGCAGGCCACGCTGTTGTTGGCCAATTCGGGTGGCTTTGGTCTGCTGGCCCATGCGGCCGACCTGCAAGGGCGGCAAAAGGCGGGCAAGGCCTTCCTGACGCTGGAAGACGGCGAGCTGCTGCTGCCGCCGGTGGTGGTGGCCCAGGCGCACCGGCAGGTGGCTTGTTTGTCGGGCGATGGCCGGTTGCTGGTGTTTGCGCTGTCCGAGCTCAAACTGCAGCCCAAGGGCGGGCGTGGCTTGACGCTGATGGCTGTGGATGCCCAGGCGCCGCTGCTGGCAGCAGTGACGCTGGCCGATTCGTTGATCGTGCAGGGCAGCGGGCGGGGCGGCAAGCCCAAGGACGAAGTGGTCAAGGGCGTGGCCCTGGCCGCTTACCAGGGCAAGCGCGCCCGCAAGGGCCGGATGGTCGAGGGCCTGCAAAAGGTGTTGCGGCTGGTCTGACGACCGGCCCTTGTCGCATGGCCGGTCCGGATGCTGATCCCGTTGCAGTGCTGAGCAGCCCTGCGCCGCCCCTGCTGAGGCCGCTCCCGCCGCTGTGGCGCCAGCGCGAGTACCGGCTGCTGTGGACCGGGCAGGTGGTGTCAACGCTGGGCTCGCATGCTGCGGGTATCGTCATTCCGCTGCTGATCCTGGCAATGACCGGCTCACCCGCAGCGGTGGGGGTGGCCAGCGCGCTGGGCATCGTGCCCTTTTTGCTGCTGAGCCTGCCGGTGGGTGCGCTGGTCGACCGCTGGAACCGCCGCCACCTGATGATCTGGAGCGATCTGGGCCGTGCGCTGGTCACCGCCAGTGTGCCGGTCGCGATCTGGCTGGACCGGCTGACGCTGACCCAGCTCTACATCGTGGCGGTTCTGAACGGCACGCTGCTGGTGTTTTTCAATCTGGCCGAGGTCGCCGCGCTGCCGAGGGTGGTGGCCGCCGCCCAGTTGCCGCAGGCCACGGCACAAAACCAGGCGGGCTATGCCGGTGCAGAGATCGTCGGCCCGGCGCTGGGCAGCTGGCTGTTCCAGACGGTGGGCCGGGCCTGGCCGTTTGTGGCCGATGCGCTGAGCTATCTGGCATCGGCTGCGCTGGTGTGGCGGCTGCGCACCAACTTTGCGCCGGCACCCGCCACCGCGCCCCGCCACCTGCGGGCCGAGATGATGGAAGGCCTGCGCTGGTTGTGGCATCAGCGCCTGGTGCGCACGCTGGCGGTGGTCACCGGTGCCAGCAATTTTGTCGAGGCGGCGCTGCCGTTGCTGCTGATCGTCTCGGCCCAGCGCGCGGGTGCCGACGCCGCCAGCATCGGGCTGGTGTTTGGCTGCGGCGGGGTGGGCGGCGTGGCGGGTGCGCTGGTCAGCGGCTGGGTGATGCGGCGCTGGCGCTTTGGCAGCATCATTTTTGTCACGCTGGCCTTGCAGGCGCTGTTGCTGGCGCTGCTCGGCCTGGCCAGCGGCCCGCTGGCGCTGGGCGTGGTCTACGGCCTGGTCATGTTTGTCGGGCCGATCTACAACGTGGTGCAGTTCAGCCACCGCCTGGCGCTGATCCCGGACGCGCTGCAGGGCCGGGTCAACAGCGCCTACCGGCTGGTGGCCCATTTCGGTGCGCCGTTTGGCGCTGCGCTGGGCGGCTTGCTGATCGAGCGTTGGGGTGTGGCGCCGGCGCTGGCCTTCTTTGTGGGGGTGGCGGTGCTGGTGGCGGCCGCCGCCGGCCTGCACCCCGCCATTCGACAGGCCGGCCCGCGCCGCGCCAATTGATCGTCTTTGATCTCGGTCATATTTGCCGCCTGCGGCCACCTGCCCGGGTTGCCCCGCCTACGCAGCGGGCTGTGGCCGCCGTAGACTGCAGGCCGTAAAACGGGGTGCCTCGCACGGGCGTCTGGCTTTGAGTGAAGTGTTTTTCAACCGTGCGTGAGGTCACTCCCAACCTGGAGACCCATCGACGTGCGTCCCACCAATGTGGCCGACCCGGAATACTTCCACATGGTCGTTGATTGCCAATGGGCCTGTCCGGCCCACACCCCCGTCCCCGAATACATCCGCCTGATCGCCCAGGGCCGTTACGACGACGCCTACATGGTCAACTGGGTGTCCAACGTCTTCCCGGGCGTGTTGGGCCGAACCTGTGACCGGCCGTGCGAACCGGCTTGCCGGCGCGGCCGGGTCGAAGAAGAGAACGCCAGCAAGCCTGAACCGGTGGCGATCTGCCGGCTCAAGCGGGTGGCGGCTGATTTCAAGGGCGACGACGTTCGGGCCCGCATGCCGCGCCCCACCCATAAAAACGGCAAGCGGGTGGCCTGTGTCGGCGCCGGGCCGGCGTCGCTCACCGTCGCCCGGGACTTGGTCAGCCAAGGCTACGCCGTCACCGTGTTCGACGGCGAGAAAAAAGCCGGCGGCTTCATCCGCACCCAGATCCCGCGCTTCCGCCTGCCCGAAAGCGTGATCGACGAAGAGTGCGACTACATCCTGCACCTGGGCGTTGATTTCAAGTCCGGTCAGCGCATTGAGTCGATGAAGGCGCTGCTGGCCGACGGCTGGGACGCCGTGTTTGTCGGCTGCGGCGCACCGCGCGGCCGCGATCTGGACCTGCCCGGCCGCACCGAAGCGGCCGAGTCCATCCACATCGGCATCGACTGGCTGGCCTCGGTCTCGTTCCAGCATGTCACCCAGGTCAAGAAGCGGGTGATCGTGCTGGGCGGCGGCAACACCGCGATGGACTGCTGCCGCTCGGCCCGCCGGCTCGGGGCCGACGATGTGAAGGTGATCGTGCGCTCGGGCTTCGACGAGATGAAAGCCTCGCCCTGGGAGAAAGAAGACGCCCAGCACGAAGGCATCCCGATCATCAACTTCCACGTGCCCACCGCGTTTGTGCACCAGGCCGGCGTGCTGGTCGGCATGCGGTTCCAGGTGGTCGAGGCGGTGTATGACGCCCAAGGCAAGCGCCGCCTGGTGCCCACCGGCGCACCCGAGGTCGAGTTTGGCTGCGACGAGGTGTTGATCGCGGTGGGGCAAGAAAACAGCTTCCCCTGGATCGAGCGCGATTGCGGCGTGGCCTTCGATGCCCACGGCATGCCCACGGTGGATGCCAAGACCTTTCAGGCCAGCCTGCCGCAGGTGTTCTTTGGCGGCGATGCAGCCTTCGGCCCCAAGAACATCATCACCGCCGTGGCGCATGGCCATGAGGCTGCCGTGTCGATCGACCGCTTTTTGCACAGCGAGCCGGTCACCCAGCGCCCGCCGCCGCACTTGAACCTGCTGTCGCAAAAGATGGGCATCCACGAGTGGAGCTACCACAACGCGGTGTCCAACGACCTGCGCTTCAAGGTGCCATGGGCCAACGCCCAGAAGGCGCTGTCGTCGATCAAGGTCGAGGTGGAGCTGGGCTTCGATCTGGCCACCGCCTTCAAGGAGGCCGAGCGTTGCCTGAACTGCGACGTGCAGACCGTGTTCAACGAGAAGCAGTGCATCGAGTGCGACGCCTGCGTCGACATCTGCCCGATGGACTGCATCAGCTTCACCACCAACGGCGACGAGGCCGATCTGCGCGGACGGCTCAGCGCACCCGCGTTGAACCTGGCGCAAGACCTCTACGTCAGCGGTGGGCTCAAGACCCAGCGGGTGATGGTCAAGGACGAGGACGTCTGCCTGCACTGCGGCCTGTGCGCCGAGCGCTGCCCCACCGGGGCCTGGGACATGCAGAAGTACCTGTACAAGACCACCCAGGCTGGCTCGAATTGCCGCGACCGCAAACCCGGCGCCAAACGCCTGGAGGCCGCAGCATGAAGCGCATCGAAGCAGTCAACGACTTTGTCGTCAAGTTTGCCAACGTCAACGGCTCGGGCTCGGCCTCGGCCAACGAGTTGTTTGCCAAGGCCATCCTGCGCATGGGCGTGCCGGTCAGCCCGCGCAACATCTTTCCGAGCAACATCCAGGGCCTGCCGACCTGGTACGAGGTGCGGGTGAGCGAGCGCGGCTGGCTGGGCCGGCGCGGTGGCATCGACATGATGGTGGCGATGAACCCGCAAACCTGGGCCGCCGACGTGGCCGAGGTCGAGCCCGGCGGCTACCTGTTCTACGACAGCACCAAGCCGCTGCCGCCCGAGGCTTTCAGGGACGACATTTCGGTCATCGGCATGCCGGTCACCGCCATCTGCAATGCCACCTACGAAGACTCGCGCCAGCGCCAGCTGTTCAAGAACATCATGGTGCTGGGCGCGTTGTCGCAGTTGATGGACATTGCGTCCGACGTGATCGAGAGCCTGTTTGGCGAGCAATACCGCGGCAAGGAACGCCTGCTCGAATCCAACGTGCGGGCGCTGCAGGCCGGCCGCAGTTTTGCGCGCGACCACCTGATGCCGCCCAAGTCGCCCAAGATGGGCCTGCGGGTCAAGAAGTCCAACCAGGTCGGCGACCGCATCTTTGTCGAGGGCAATGCGGCGGCGGCCCTGGGCTGCGTTTACGGCGGCGCCACCGTTTGCGCCTGGTACCCGATCACGCCCTCGTCGTCGGTGGCCGAGGCGTTTGACAAGTACTGCCGCAAGTACCGGCTCGACACTGAGACCGGTGCACACAAGTTTGCGATCGTGCAGGCCGAGGACGAGATCGCCTCGATCGGCATGATCACCGGCGCCGGCTGGAACGGCGCGCGGGCATTTACCGCCACCTCAGGGCCAGGGGTGTCGCTGATGACCGAGTTCATCGGCCTGGCCTACTTTGCCGAGATCCCGCTGACCATCATCAACGTGCAGCGCGGCGGGCCATCCACCGGCATGCCCACCCGTACCCAGCAAGCCGACTTGATCAGCTGCGCCTACGCCTCGCACGGCGACACCAAGCACGTGATGCTGCTGCCGCAAGACCCGGCCGAATGCTTCGAGCACGCCGCCACCGCACTCGACCTGGCCGACCGGCTGCAAACGCCGGTGTTTGTGATGACCGACCTGGACATCGGCATGAACCAGCGCCTGTGCGAGCCCCTGAAATGGGATGACGAAAAACGCTACGACCGGGGCAAGGTGATGACGGCGGCCGAGCTTGAGTCGGGCAAGGACTTTGGCCGCTACAAGGATGTGGACGGCGACGGCATCCCCTGGCGCACGTTGCCCGGCACCCACCCGACACTGGGCGCGTTTTTTACCCGTGGCACCACCCGCGACCCCTACGCCCGCTACAGCGAGACCGGTGACGACTACACCTACAACGTCAAGCGCCTGCTCAAGAAGTTTGCCACCGCAGCCGACCTGGTGCCGCAGCCGGTGCTGCACAAGGCCGCCAAGAAGACGCGCCTGGGCGTGTTGTACTTTGGCTCGACCTCACCGGCGATGGACGAGGCGCTGGAGGCGCTGGCCGAGTCGGGTATCCATCTCGACGCGATGCGGCTGCGGGCGTTTCCGTTCGCGGCCAGCGTGCTCGACTTCATTTCGGCGCACGACCATGTGTTTGTGGTCGAGCAGAACCGCGACGCCCAGATGCGCACCCTGCTGATCAACGAGCTGGAGATCGACCCGGCCTGGCTGACCAAGGTACTGCACTACGACGGCACGCCGATCACCGCGCGTTTCATCACTCGGGCAATCACGACCCACGTTCACGCCTTGGCTGTGGCACCGCGCCGTGAGCGCGTCGTCTGACCCGAGTTGATCCGAGTTGATTTGAGTTGCTACCTGAACCTCTCGCATGACCTACCTCACAAAACCCAAGCTGCACCATCCCACGCTGGTCCGCAACAAGGTCGGCTACACCCGACGCGACTACGAGGGCAAGATCAGCACGCTGTGTGCCGGCTGTGGCCACGACTCGATCTCGGCAGCCATCGTGCAGGCTTGCTGGCAGCTCGACATCGCGCCGCACCGCGTCGCCAAGCTCTCGGGCATCGGCTGCTCCAGCAAGACGCCCGACTACTTTCTGGGCGCCAGCCACGGCTTCAACACCGTGCACGGCCGCATGCCCAGCGTGCTGACCGGCGCCAACCTGGCCAACCGCGAGCTGCTGTACCTGGGCGTGTCGGGCGACGGCGATTCAGCCTCCATCGGCATCGGCCAGTTTGCCCACGCGATGCGGCGCGCGGTGCGCATGGTCTACATCGTCGAAAACAACGGCGTCTACGGCCTGACGAAGGGCCAGTTCTCAGCCACTGCCGACCGGGGCAGCAAGAGCAAAAAGGGCGTGGTCAACCCCGACTCGCCGGTCGACCTGGTGGGCATGGCGCTGCAGCTCGGTGCCACCTACGTGGCGCGGGGTTTCTCGGGCGACAAGGGCCAGCTGGTGCCGTTGATCGAGGGCGCGATCCGCCATGGCGGTGCGGCCTTCATCGATGTCATCAGCCCCTGCGTGGCCTTCAACAACCACGCTGGAAGCACCCGCAGCTACGACTACGTGCGCGAGCACAACGAGGCCGTGAGCCGGATCGACTTCATCGACCTGGCTTCACCCGTCACGGCTGATGTGGGTTTTGGCGAGGTCATCAGCTTGCCCCAACACGACGGCAGCGTGATGCGGCTGCGCCGGCTGCAGGCCGACTACGACCCGACCGACCGCATCGGCGCAATGAACCAGGTGATGGCGCACCAGGCCCGCGGCGAGATCGCCACCGGCCTGCTCTACATCGACCCCGAAGCCTCTGATCTGCATGCCGGGCTGAATACGGTGGCCAAGCCGCTCAACAGCCTCAATGAGGTCGATTTGTGCCCGGGTCAGGCGGCGCTGGCGCAGCTCAACGCCTCGCTGCGCTAGTCCAGCGCCTGGCGCCAGCCGGCGCCAGGTCAGGGCTGCTGTGTCAACCGGCCAGGCTGTACGGCCCGCCGCGCTCCAGCGCACGCTGGTAGGCCGGCCGGGCCTGGAAGCGTTTGACCCAGGCATCCATCGCCGGGTAGCTGGCGCGCAGTCCGCGTGCGGCCTCGCCGACAAAACTCATCTGGATATCGGCGCCGCTCAGGCCGTCTCCCACCAGCCATTCGCGGCCTTGCAGGCTGCGCTCGACATAACCCAGATGATTGGCCAGCTCGCTGTTGATGCGCGGCGCCAGCGGCGCGCCGGCATCGCCCAGCCGGCCGACGTAGAGCTTGAGCATCAGAGGCAGCATCGCCGAGCCTTCGGCGTAGTGCAGCCATTGCGAGTAGGCCTCGAAGTCGGCTGTGCCGGCGGCCGGTTGCAAGCGGCCACCGCCGTGCTGGCGGATCAGGTAGTCAATGATCGCGCCCGACTCGATGACCTTCAGCCCGCCGTCCTCCAGCACCGGCGACTTGCCCAGCGGGTGCACCGCCATCAGGGCCGGCGGCGCCAGCCGGGTGGTGGCGTCACGGGCGTAGTGCTCGATCTCGTAGGGCAGGCCCAGTTCTTCAAGCAGCCAGAGCACACGCTGCGAGCGTGAATCGTTGAGGTGGTGGACGGTGATCATCGGCGGGTTTTTCTCGGTAACAAAGTGTCCGCGATTGTGATCGTCGGCGCACCCGCTGGCAGCCGTGCCGACCCTAGGAGGCTGCCGTGCCTGCCCACCAGTCTCGGCCGCAGAGACCGCCAGTCGGCGCAGCGGGTGTTGGGCTGAACCCTGCCTCACGTGCCCCGGGTTGCGGGCTAGACTGCCCGGGCGCCGGCCTGGCGTGCACCCGACCTGGAGCATTCATGACCCTGCAAGTCACCCCCGCCGATGCGCCCTGTGGCGCCACTGTTCGGGGTATCGACCTGACCCAGCCCCTGCAGCCGGCCCAGATTGCCGAGTTGCGCGGCCATTGGCTGCAGCACCTGGTGTTGAGCTTTCCGGACCAGGCGATGTCGGTGGACGACCTGGAGCGGTTTGCCGCCACGGTGGGGCCGTTCGGGCCTGATCCGTACTTCGAGGCCATTCCCGGCCATCCGCATGTCGCTCAGGTCAAGCGCGAGGCCGACGAGACCAGTTCGTTGTTTGCCGACAACTGGCATTCCGACTGGAGCTTTCTGGCCAGCCCGCCAGCGGCCACGCTGTTGTTTGGCAACATCATCCCGCCGCTGGGCGGAGACACCTTGTTCGCCAACCAGTACGCCGCCTGGGACGCCTTGCCGGCAGCGCTGCAAACCCAGCTGCGAGACCGGCAGGGGGTGCACTCGGCCCGGCGCGGCTATTCGCGCCAGGGCCGCTACGGTGAGCAGGACCAGGGCCGGTCGATGGCGATCCGGTTTGATGATTCGGCCATGGCCACCCAGTTGCAGCCGGTGGCGCGGCGCCATCCCGAAACCGGTCGGGTGGCGCTGTTTGTCAGCCCTGGCTACACCATCGGGCTCGACGGCCTGCCAGACGACGAGGCCAAGGCGGTGTTGTCGGAGTTGTTTACCCACCTGGGTCGCCCCGAGTTTGTCTACCGCCATGCCTGGTCAGCCGACATGCTGGTGATGTGGGACAACCGCTGCCTGGTGCATGCCGCCACCGGGGGCTACGCCGGCCACCGGCGTCTGTTGCACCGTATCACGGTGGGTGAGCCGCAGGCCTGAGCGACCTCAGCCCGGCCGCCGCAGCACGCGCCAGGCCGCCGTGCCGAGCAGCGCGAACAGCGCCAAGCTCCAGAATTCGTAAGGCACGCCGACCAGATCGACCTTGGCATCGGCACACGAGGCATAAGCGGCAAACACCTCGGGAAACCGGCTGTCCAGCCCGGTGGCGCCCATCACCCGGTCGGCCAGCGTCATGTTGCAAGACGCCGATGCCGCCGCCACAAAGTGCTGCCACAGCGCGGTGGCGACGCCCAGGCCGGCCAGCAGCAGTGCCAGCCCGGCACCCACGCGGCGGCCGAGTGGCCCGGGCAGCAACAAGCCCAGCCCCGCTGCTGCGGCGATGGCCAGAAAGATCAGCCGCTGCAGCACGCACCAGGCGCAGGGCAGCATGCCGCCCAGATGCTGGGTGAGCAATGCTGCGCCCACTGCCAGCAGCGCAGCGGCGGCCATCAAAGCCAGCAGGCCCCGAGCCGACAAGCTCACAGAATTTCCGCGATCAGCTCGATCTCGACACAAGCGCCCATCGGGATCTGGGCCACGCCAAACGCACTGCGGGCGTGCGGACCGGCCGCGCCAAACACCTCGCCCAACAGCTCGGACGCGCCGTTGGTCACCAGGTGCTGCTCGGTGAAGCTGGCAGTGCTGTTGACCAGGCTCATCAGCTTGACGATGCGCACCACCTGGTTCAGGTCGCCCACGGCGGCGTGCAAGGTGCCGATCAGGTCGATTGCCACAGCACGGGCGGCGGCCTTGCCTTCAGCGGTGGCCATCGTCAGGCCGAGCTGACCCACCCAGGGTTTGCCGTCCTGCTTGGCAATGTGGCCGGACAAGAACACCAGCTTGCCGCTGCGCACAAACGGCACATAGGCAGCGGCCGGCACGGCCACCGGAGGCAGGCTGATGCCGAGTTGCGTGAGTTTGGCGTAGACGGTCATGGGCGTGGTGGTGTGGATCAGGAGGAGGGCAGAGGCGGGAGGAACGGGCCCGGGCGGTCAAGGCGCAGCTCAGGCCGGGCCTGGCGACACATCATGGCAAGCCCGGACTGAGCATCTGCCGCTGTAATCCTACACTGCTGCGATGTCGGCACGCGCCCAGCAGAGCGGCTCAGCAAGCAAGCTCGACCCCGGGTGGCGGGCGGCACTGTGTGCGCTGGCCTGGCTGGCCGGTCTGGGCTGCAATTTGCAACAGCAGGTGCTGTGGCCGCCGGCGGCCGATGCCGGGTTGCTGGCGGCCTGCGGCGCCGTGCTGCTGCTGGCCTGGCGCTGGCCAGCCTGGCGGCACATCGCCATTTTGATGGCCGCCGCGTTTGGACTGGCGATGGCCTCCACGGCACTGCGTGCGGGTGCACGCCTGGCCGATCGCCTGGCGCCCGCGCTGGAGGGCCAGAACCTGCTGGTCACCGGCGTGGTGGCCAGCCTGCCCCAACACGGGCCCGCAGGCCTGCGCTTTCAGTTTGAGGTGGAGCGGGCCGAGCGGCTGGGCATGAGGCCGGACGCAGCGGCCGTGCCGCTGAAGTTGCCCGCCTTGCTGTCGCTCGGCTGGTACAACAACTTCAACGACGAGGCGGTGCTGGCCGACGCCCGCAGCGCACTGCGCGCGGGCCAGCGCTGGCGCTTGCCGCTGCGACTCAAGCAGCCGCATGGCTCGCTCAACCCGGATGGGTTTGATGTGGAGCTGATGTGGTTCGAGCAAGGCATAGGCGCCACTGGCTACGTGCGGGTAGTGCAGGGCGGCGCGAGCGCCGAGTTGCTGGATCGAGGTGTCAGCCACCCGGTGGAGCGGCTGCGCGAGGCCGTGCGGGATGCCATCCTGCGCCAGGTGAGCGACCCGCGTGCCGCCGGCGTGCTGGCCGCGCTGGCGGTGGGCGACCAGGCGGCGATCGAGCGCGAGGATTGGGACCTCTTCCGCAAGACCGGGGTAGCGCATTTGGTGTCCATCAGCGGGGTCCATGTGACGATGTTTGCGTGGGCTGCCGGCTTGCTGGCGGCCCGGCTGTGGCGGCGCAGCAACCGGTTGATGCTTTGGCTGCCGGCGCCGATGGCCGGCCGCTGGCTGGGCTTGGCACTGGCCATCGCCTACGCCATGCTGGCCGGCTGGGGTGTGCCGGCGCAACGCACCGTGATCATGCTGGTCACCACTGGCATGCTGCGCAGTGTGGGACAGCGCTGGCCCTGGCCGCTGGTGCTGCTGGCAGCGGCCGTGGCGGTCACGCTGTTTGACCCCTGGGCTTTGCTGCAGCCTGGGTTCTGGCTGTCGTTCACCGCTGTGGGCTTGCTGATGGTGTCGGGGCCGGGCGACGCCGCGGCGCCAGCCGCGCTGCAATCCGCCGCGCCGCAAACGGCCACGCCCGGCCCGGGCACGGTGGTTGGCCCGAGCACGGCGGTGGGTCGATGGCGAGCGCACCTGCGCGGGCACCTGCACAGCCAGGTCGTGGCCACGCTGGGACTGGCACCCCTCTCGCTGGTGTTCTTTCAGCAACTCAGCGTGGTCGGGGGGCTGGCCAACTTGATCGCGATACCGTTGGTCACGCTGGTGATCACGCCGCTGGCCCTGCTCGGTATGCTGGTACCGCTGGCCTGGACGCTGGCCGCCGCGCTGGTGCAGGCAGGAGTCTGGGGCCTGGCAGGGCTGGCGCAGTGGCCGGGCGCGGTCTATCCGGCGCCAGCAGCACCGGCCTGGGCGGTGGCCGCCGGGTTGCTGGGTGCTGTGCTCGGCTTGCTGCCCGTACCCTGGGCACTGCGCGGGCTGGCGCTGCCCCTGGTCTTGCCCTTGTTGTGGCCGCCGGTGTTGCGGCCGGCCGCTGGCGCGTTTGATCTGTTGGCGGCTGACATCGGCCAGGGCACGGCCGTGCTGGTGCGAACCCAGCGCCATTTGCTGGTCTATGACACCGGCCCGCAGTACAGCCGCGACAACGATGCCGGACTGCGGGTGCTGTTGCCGCTGCTGCAGGCCAGGGGCGAGCGGCGGGTCGATCTGCTGGTGATCAGCCACCGCGACAACGACCATGTCGGTGGCGCTGCCAGCCTGCTGGCGGGCACGTCGGTGGCGGCGCTGCAGAGTTCACTGGAGCCGGGCCATGCGCTGCTGCTTCAGGCCGACCGGCTGCGGCTGCCGAATTCGCGCTGCGATGCCGGACAGCGCTGGGAGTGGGACGGCGTGTCATTCGAGTGGCTGCACCCCACTCCTGCAGAGCATGCAGCCGCGCGCAAGAGCAATGCGCTGAGCTGCGTGCTGCGCATCGCCGACAGCCAGGGCCGCAGCGCGCTGCTGACCGGCGACATTGAGGCGCCGCAAGAGGCTGCACTGCTGCAGCGCCAGCGCGAGGGCAGTGGCCCGCCGCTGGCCAGCACCGTGTTGCTGGTACCCCACCACGGCAGCCGCACCTCATCGAGCGTTGAATTTCTCGATGCGGTGGCGCCACGCACCGCCGTGGTGCAAGCCGGCTACCGCAGCCGCTACGGCCATCCGGCGCCTGATGTGATGGCGCGGTATGCCGACCGCGGCATTGAAGTGGTGCGCAGCGACCGCTGCGGCGCCTGGCTGTGGCACGATGGCGCTGCGAGTTGCACCCGTGATGTGCGTCGCCGCTACTGGCATTGGACTGTGCCCGAGACTGGTGCACTGGCCGTGACGACTGGTGGTGCGATTGTTGCTTACCCTGACGGGCCAGGAGCCCCTTCACGATGACACCCACTTTTGACGAAATGCAGATCAGCGCCGACCAGGTCAGGGCGCACTACAGCGGCTTTGACCGCTGGCTTGGGCAGCAGCCGTCCGCACTGATGTCGGCGCGGCGCGCCGAAGCGGAGATGATCTTCCGCCGGGTGGGTATCACCTTTGCCGTTTACGGCGCCAAAGACGAGGACGGCGCCGGCACCGAGCGGCTGATCCCGTTTGACCTGATCCCTAGAATCATCCCCAGCGATGAATGGGCGCGCATGCAGCAGGGCCTGGCCCAGCGGGTCACGGCACTCAACCGCTTTCTGCACGACGTCTACCACGACCAGGAGATCCTCAAGGCCGGCATCGTGCCGGCGGATCAGATCCTGAACAACTCGCAGTTCCGGCCCGAGATGATGGGCGTGGACTTGCCGGGCCAGATTTACTCGCACATCGCGGGCATCGACATCGTGCGCGCCGCCCAGCCCGACGGCAGCGGCACCTACTACGTGCTGGAGGACAACCTGCGCGTTCCCAGCGGCGTGAGCTACATGCTCGAGAACCGCAAGATGATGATGCGGCTGGTCCCCGAGCTGTTTGCCCAGCACCGGATCGCCCCGGTGGCCCACTACCCTGACTTGCTGCTCGAAACCTTGCGGGCAGTAGCGCCGCCCTCGGTCAACGAGCCTACGGTAGTGGTGCTGACGCCCGGCATGTACAACAGCGCCTACTTCGAGCACGCTTTTCTGGCGCAGCAAATGGGTATCGAGCTGGTCGAGGGCCAGGACTTGTTCGTCAAGGACAACTTTGTGTACATGCGCACCACCCAGGGGCCGCGCCGGGTCGATGTGGTGTACCGCCGGGTGGATGACGACTTTCTGGACCCCAAAGCCTTTAGACCGGACAGCACGCTGGGTTGTGCCGGCCTGCTGGATGTCTACCGCAAGGGCAACATCAGCCTGTGCAATGCGATCGGCACTGGCGTGGCCGACGACAAGTCGATCTACCCCTACGTGCCCAAAATGATCGAGTTCTACCTGGGTGAAAAACCCATTCTCGAGAACGTGCCGACCTATGTTTGCCGCGAGGCCGACGACCTCAAGTACGTGCTCGACCACCTGGGCGAGCTGGTGGTCAAGGAGGTTCACGGTGCGGGCGGTTACGGCATGCTGGTCGGCCCGGCTTCGACCCAGGCCGAGATCGAGGCTTTCCGGGCGCAACTGCTGGCGCGGCCCAGCAACTACATCGCCCAGCCCACGTTGGCGCTGTCAACCACACCGACCTTTGTCGAGAGCGGCATCGCGCCGCGCCACATCGATCTGCGGCCGTTTGTGCTGTCGGGCAACAGCGTTCAAACCGTGCCCGGCGGCCTGACGCGGGTGGCACTCAAGGCGGGCTCGCTGGTGGTCAACAGCAGCCAGGGCGGGGGTACCAAGGACACTTGGGTGCTGGAGAGCGATCTCGAGCCGCCGCCGCCTGCGGAGCCGGCGTCGATGTCCCAGCGCCAAGGCTGATTCGAGGAGAACTCAAAAAATGCTGTCTAGAACCGCTGACCACCTTTTTTGGATGTCGCGCTACATGGAGCGGGCGGAAAATACCGCCCGAATGCTCGATGTCAACCACCAGACCTCGCTGCTGCCGCAGTCGGCCGACCGGGCCGAGCAAGGCTGGGCGGGCTTGCTCGGCATCTCCGAGCTGACTGCGGCTTTTGGCAAGAAGTTTGACGCCGTCAACGCCGACAACGTCATGCAGTTCATGGTTCGGGACATCAGCAACCCGTCGGCCATCCTGTCCTGCCTGGAGGCGGCGCGCGAAAACGCCCGCGCGGTGCGTGGCAAGCTCACCACCGAACTCTGGGAAACGACCAACCAGACCTGGCTGGAGTTCAACCGGATGCTGCAGGACGACACCTTCGAGCGCGACCCGGCGGCCTTGTTCGAGTGGGTCAAGTTCCGCTCGCACCTGAGCCGGGGGGTGTCGGTGGGCACGATGTTGCAGGACGAGTCGCTGCACTTCATCCGCATCGGCACCTTCCTGGAGCGCGCCGACAACACCGCCCGCTTGCTGGACGTGAAGTTCCATGCGTTGGCCGGCGACTAC
Source organism: Betaproteobacteria bacterium (assembly GCA_025358155.1). GTDB lineage: Bacteria > Pseudomonadota > Gammaproteobacteria > Burkholderiales > Burkholderiaceae_C > Pseudaquabacterium. The sequence continues at coordinate 13,140 of JANYKR010000184.1, read as the reverse complement.
TTTGGCGCCTGGGCCGACGACGATGCCCCCGAGGTCGACTTCTATCACTGGAGCGCGATCCTGCGCTCGGTCAGCGCCTTCGAGATCTACCGCAAGGTCTACCGCAACGTGATCCGGCCCGACAAGGTGGCCGAGTTGCTGATGCTGCGGCCCGACATGCCGCGCTCGTTGGCGGCTTGCATGAACGAGGTGGTGGTCAACCTCGACCTGGTGGCCAACGAGCAAAGCGCCGAGACCCGGCGCCGCGCGGGCCGGCTGCGCAGTGATCTGCAGTTCGGCCGCATTGACGAGATCCTGTCCACCGGCCTGCATGCGTTCTTGACCCAGTTTCTGGACCGGGTCAACGCCATAGGTGCAGGCATCAGCCGCGACTTCCTGGTGCCCTACTGAGCGGCCCCAGGGTTTGCGCAGCGCGGCTCGGCGCCTGAGCCGGCATCTCGTGCCCACCCACGAGTAATTTCAGCGCTGCAACATTGTTTTGCTCCAGAAGGAATCCCGTGTCCATACACGTCGCACTGAACCACGTCACCCACTACAAATACGACCGGCCGGTCAAGATGGGGCCGCATATCGTGCGGCTGCGCCCCGCGCCGCACTGCCGCAGCAACATCCTGAGCTACTCGCTCAAGATCGAGCCGGCCGAGCATTTCATCAACTGGCAGCAAGATGCCTTTGCCAACTACCTGGCCCGGCTGGTCTTCCCTGAGCCGATGACCGAGTTCAAAGTCACGGTCGATCTGGTGGCCGAGATGTCGGTCTACAACCCCTTTGACTTTTTCCTGGAGCCCGAGGCCGAGACCTACCCGTTCAGCTACGACGAGGCGCTCAAGCTGGAACTGCAGCCTTATCTGGTGACCGAGGCGGCCACGCCCGAGTTGGCCAAGTTCGTCGCCAGCATCGACCTGACCGAGCGCCGCACCATCGACTTTCTGGTCGGCATCAACCAACGTCTGCAAGGCTTGATCGGTTACGTGATCCGCATGGAGCCGGGGGTGCAAACCCCCGAGCAGACGCTGACGCTCAAGTCGGGCTCCTGCCGCGACACCGGCTGGCTGCTGGTGCAGGCCCTCCGCCACCTCGGGCTGGCGGCCCGCTTTGTCTCCGGCTACCTGATCCAGCTCAAGAGCGATGTGAAGGCGCTCGACGGCCCCAGCGGCACCGAGGTCGATTTCACCGACCTGCACGCCTGGTGCGAGGTGTATTTGCCCGGCGCCGGCTGGATCGGGCTTGACCCGACCTCGGGTTTGATGGCGGGCGAGGGCCACATCCCGGTCGCCTGCACCCCAACGCCCGGCAGCGCCGCGCCAGTCAGCGGCGCCACCGACGAATGCGAGGTCGAATTCGAGCATGCCATGGGTGTGACCCGGATCTTCGAGTCACCCCGCGTCACCAAGCCCTTCACCGAAGCGCAATGGGCCGAGGTGCTGGCGCTGGGCGCGGCAGTGGACGGGCAACTCGACGCCGATGATGTGCGCTTGACGATGGGCGGCGAGCCCACCTTTGTGGCGGTGGACGACCGCGACGGTGCCGAATGGAACACCGACGCACTGGGCCCCACCAAGCGCAAGTTTGCGCAAGACCTGGTGGGCCGGCTGCGGGCGCACTACGGTGAGGGTGGCTTCTTGCACTACGGCCAGGGCAAGTGGTACCCGGGTGAGCAACTGCCGCGCTGGGCGCTGTCGATCTGCTGGCGCGACGACGGTCAACCCTGCTGGCACGACCCGTCGCTGTTTGCCGACGAGCGTGACGACCACCAGTACAACGCCGACGATGCCAAGGCTTTCATCAGCGGCCTGAGCAAACGCCTGGGCGTTGGCGATGAGCACCTGCAGGTGGGTTTTGAGGACACCTGGTACCACCTCTGGCGCGAGCGCCGGCTGCCGGTCAATGTCGACCCGTTTGATGCCAAGCTCGAGGATGAGGTCGAGCGCATCCGCCTGCGCCGCATCTTCACCCAGGGTCTCGACCATCCGGTGGGCTACGCCTTGCCGATCAAGAAGGCCGATGCCAGCGCAAAAGCCGGCGTGCACTGGCAGTCCGGGCCCTGGTTCTTCCGAGACGACCGGATGTACTTGCACCCGGGTGATTCCCCGATGGGCTGGCGCCTGCCGCTGGACGCGCTGCCCTGGGTCAAGGCCACCGACTACCCGTACCACATCGAGTCTGATCCGTTTTCCCCGCGCGACGCGCTGCCGGCTGCCGCCACGATTCGCAGCCAGTACGCCGCCCATGTGATCGGCGGCGGCTTTGCCGAGGGCGGCACGGAGTCGCTGCAGGCCAAGCGGTTTGAGGCGGACAAGGGCCTGGCGGGCAAGTCTGCGGCTGGCGCCGCCACAGCGACCCTCGCGGTCAACCGGGCGGCATCAGCCGCCGGCGCGGTGGCTGTCGATGCCCACCGCGCCCCGGCGCCTTTCGAGTCTGCTCACTGGATCACCCGCACTGCGCTGGTGGTCGAAGCGCGTGACCCGCGCCGTGCCAACGGCCCCAAGGCCGAGAACCAGGGCAAGGCCACGGGCGTGCTCTACGTCTTCATGCCGCCGCTCGAAAAGCTGGAGGACTACCTGGAGCTGCTGGCCGCTGTAGAGGCCACCGCCGCCGCACAAAAGGTCAAGGTGGTGCTGGAGGGCTACCCGCCGCCGCGCGACCCGCGCCTCAAGATCCTGGCCGTCACCCCCGACCCCGGCGTGATCGAGGTCAACATCCACCCGGCGCACAACTGGGCTGATCTGGTCGAGCACACCGAGTTTTTGTACGACGCGGCCTGGAAATCGCGCCTGTCATCCGAGAAGTTCATGCTCGACGGCCGCCACACCGGTACCGGCGGCGGCAACCACTTTGTGATGGGCGGTGCCCGGCCGGCCGATTCGCCATTTTTGCGCCGTCCCGACGTGCTGGGCAGCCTGCTGGCCTTCTGGCACAACCACCCGTCCCTGAGCTATTTGTTCTCGGGCCTGTTCATCGGCCCGACCAGCCAGGCGCCGCGCATCGACGAGGCCCGCAACGACCAGCTCTACGAGCTGGAGATTGCGCTGGCCGAGATCGAGAAAAGCCAGGCCGCCTATGGCCAAACGATGCCGCCCTGGGTGGTGGACCGCACGCTGCGCAACATCCTGGTCGATCTGACCGGCAACACCCACCGCAGCGAGTTCTGCATCGACAAGCTCTATTCGCCCGACAGCGCCACCGGCCGCCTCGGCCTGCTGGAGTTGCGCGCCTTCGAGATGCCGCCGCATGCCCGCATGAGCATCGTGCAGCAGTTGCTGCTGCGTGCGCTGGTGGCCAGGTTCTGGCGCGAACCCTACCGGGCCGAACTGGTGCGCTGGGGCACCGAGCTGCACGACCGCTACTTGCTGCCCACCTTCGTCTGGCAGGACTTTGAGCATGTGATCGAGGTGATGCAAGGCGCCGGCTTCGACTTCAAGGCCGAATGGTTTGCACCGCACTTCGAGTTTCGCTTTCCCAAGATCGGCGAGCTGACGGCCGAAGGCGTGCACTTGCAGCTGCGCAGCGCCCTCGAGCCTTGGCATGTGATGGGCGAAGAGGGTTCGTCCTCCGGCACCGTGCGCTATGTCGATTCATCGGTCGAGCGGATCGAGCTCAAGGTCTCCGGCCTGATCCACCCGCGCCATGTCATCACCTGCAACGGCGTGCCGGTGCCTTTGCAAGCCACCGGCCGGGTCGGCGAGTACGTCTGCGGCGTGCGCTACCGCGCCTGGTTGCCGCCCACCGCGCTGCACCCGAGCATCGGCACCGACGTGCCCCTGACCTTCGATCTGGTCGACCGCTGGATGAGCCGCTCGCTGGGTGGCTGCCAGTACCACGTCGCGCATCCGGGTGGCCTGAGCTATGCCAGCTTCCCGATCAATGCCTTCGAGGCCGAGAGCCGGCGGCTGGCGCGCTTCTTCACCATTGGTCACACGCCGGGCCGGATGGCCGTGGGCCAGCCTCGGCGCAGCCTGGAGTTTCCGTTCACGCTGGACTTGCGCACGGTTTGACGTACCGGCCGCCTGTAGTGCAAGAGCCCGTTGCTCGAGGCCCCCGCCGCAAGGCATGATCTCCCCATGCAAAGCAGCCTGCTCGCCGACGATGACCTGCCCGATGGCGACAGCCTGGCCTCGGCGGCAGCCCGCCGCGCCACGCCCGGCCACTGGGACGAGTTGCGCGCTTTGCCGGGCACTGGCACTGGCGCTGGCGCGGCCGCCTCGTCGTCCGGGCTGTCGCCGCTGTGGCAAACCTTCTTCAAGCAACTCGGGCGCGAGGGTTGGAGCGACCTGGCCGCGAGGCGGGCTCGGGTGCAGCACCGGGTGCGCGAAGACGGCGCCACCTACAACGTCTATGCCGAGCACAACGACGGCGCTCGGTCCTGGCCACTGGAGTTGCTGCCCACCCTGATCAGCGCCAGCGACTGGGCCCGCATCGAGGCCGGCGTGGTGCAGCGTGCCCGGCTGATGGAGCTGGTGCTGGCCGACACCTACGGCCCGCAGACCCTGCTGCGGGATGCGCTGTTGCCGGCGTCGATGGTGTTTGCCCATCCGCAGTACCTGCGGCCGGCCCGCGGCTTATGGCAGGTTGGGCAAGTTGGGCAAGCCGGGCAAACCGGGCAAGCCCGGCTGCACCTTGCCGCGTTCGATTTGAAGCGCCGCGCCGACGGCAGTTACTCGGTGCTGGCCCAGCGGGTGCAGGCACCTTCTGGCCTGGGCTATTTGCTGGAGAACCGGCTCATCATCGGTCCGATGTTCCATGACCAGTTTGCCGCGCTGCGGGTGCAGCGGCTGGCAGGCAGCTTCCGCTCGCTGCTGGACGGCTTGATGCGTGCCAGCCCGGCCGGTGAGCGCAGCCGCATCGCGCTGCTGACGCCCGGCCCGCTCAACGAGACCTACTTCGAGCAGGTGTTTCTGGCCCGTTACCTCGGCATCACGCTGGTCGAGGGTTCGGATCTGACGGTGCGGGGCAACCGCTTGTTCCTCAAGACCTTGCACGGCCTGGAGCAGGTGCATGTGCTGTTGCGCCGGGTGGACGACGAGTTTCTCGATCCGCTTGAACTGCGGCCCGACTCGGCCCTGGGCGTGCCCGGCCTGCTGCAGGCCCTGCGGGCCGGCGAGGTGGTGATGGCCAACCCGCCGGGCGCCGGTTTTCTGGAAAGCCCGGGCATGACCGCATTTTTGCCCGGCATCGCCGAACGCTTGCTGGGCGAGCCCTTGCGGCTGCCGGCCGCCACCAGCTGGTGGTGCGGCGAGCCGGCGGTCTGGGCCGCGCAGCGCGGGCGGCTGAGCGAGTTTGTGGTCTTGCCTACCTTTCCGGGCAGCGGCTTCAGCCCGCAGGTTGCAGCCCATCTCAGCCCGGCCGAGCGCGCCGCGCTGGTCGTCCGTATCGACGCCGACCCGGCCGCTTACAGCCTGCAGGCCCGGGTTCGGCCGAGCGCGACACCGGTCTGGTCCGATGGTCAATTGCTGCTGCGCAGTGCAGTGATACGGGTGTTTGCGATGGCGGACGGGGCAGGTGGCTGGCGGGTTCTGCCAGGCGCGCTGACCCGCGTGGCCGGGCGCGACAGCGACCGGCCCGGCGACCCGGGCCGAAGCGCGCAAGACCCCTGGTTGAGCATGCAGAACGGTAGCGCCAGCGTCGATACCTGGGTCATTGCCAGTGGCGCGGTGGATGACAGCTCACTGCTGCCGCAGCCGCTGACTGCCGCCGAGTTGATAGGTTGGCACCGCAGCGTCAGCAGCCGGGCCGCTGAAAACATGTACTGGCTGGGTCGTTACACCGAACGTGCCGAGAACGCCGCGCGGCTGGTTCGGGTGACGCTGGAGCACTTGCACGATGCCAGCGAGCCGGCCTTGCGCCTGCTCGGCGAGCTGGCCGACTTTCATGGGCTGGTCGCCCGCGGCGTGCCCGGCCCGCTCAAGTCGCTGCGGGTGTTCGAGCGTGCGCTGGTGCAGGGGCTGAGCGCCGGCAGCAACTCGACCACCAGTGTCAGCCACAGCCTGTGCCGGCTCCGCGAATGCGCCAAGGCACTGCGCGAGCGGCTCTCGCCCGAGCACTGGAAGCTGATCCAGGACGTCGACGGCCATTTTGAGCAGCAACTCGCCGCCGTGCTGGCCAAAGGCGAGAGCCATGCGCCGACGGCCGACGTTTTGGGTGTGCTGGCGCGTGCCACCACCCAGCTGGCCGCGATCACCGGTGCCCAGACTGATCGCATGACCCGTGATGACGGCTGGCGCTTGCTCAGCATTGGCCGGCAAGTGGAGCGCCTGGACATGTTGTCCCACGCGCTGGCGCTGGGCTTTGAGCACCGGGTCCATGAGGCCGATGACGGCTTCGAGCTGCTGCTCGACCTGTTCGACAGCGTGATCACCTACCGGGCCCAGTTCCAGGCCCGGCGCGAGGTGTTGCCGCTGTTGCACCTGCTGGTGATGGACACCGACAACCCGCGCTCATTGGCCTGGGTGGCCCGTACCCTGCGCGACCGCCTGCGCAAGCTCGCACTGCAGGACACGCAGTGGGCCACTGCCGTCACGGCCGGGTTGATCCCGCCCGAAGAGTGGCCCTTTGCCCGCCTGGCCAGCACCGACGCAGCCGGCCGTCACAGCCTGTTGATCAGCGCCTTGCAGCAATGCTGCAGCGAGACCCGAAAGCTCTCCGATGAAATCGGCCGCCACCTGTTTGCGCATGTCGGCTCGGTCTACCGGCGGGTGTGGCAATGAGCCCGGACCAGACCTCGCCGCCAGCCGCGGACCCACACGCCCTGCGGCCGCTTGCGCCGCCTTCATCTCAAGTCACCTCTCAATCAAGGTCCCCTGGCCCCGCACCCGGCGCGCTGCAAGCGCTGGCTTTGCCCGGATCGCGCCAACTCTCGGTGTGTCACGAAACCCGTTACGACTACGACCGGCCGGTTGAAGAAGCGCACCACAGTGCCTGGCTCAGGCCGCGCGATACGGCCATGCAGCAAGTCTCAGGCTGGGCGCTGCAGATCGACCCCGAGCCTGAGGACGCGGTAGGGCAAAGCCGCGATGCGTTTGGCAACTGGCGGCACGGCTTCAGCCATGCGCGGGTGCATGACTCACTCACGGTGACCAGCAGTTTTCAGGTCCGGCTCGCGCTGCCGCCGCTGTTGGATGCCAGGCTCAGCCCACCCTGGGAAGACGCAGCACAAGCCTTGCGCTACCGCGCCGGCCTGACCCAGCCCGACGCCGTGGAGTTTGTGCTGCCCAGCCATTTCTCTCCCTGTGATGCGCTGCTGGCCCGCTATGCGCGTGATCTGTTCGAGCCCCAGCGCCCGTTGCTGCAGGCAGCGCAGGCCCTGATGAGCCGGATTCACCAGCGCATGGAGTTCAATCCCCGGGCCACCAACGTGAGCACCAATGCCTTGCAGGCGCTGGCCAAGGGGCAGGGCGTTTGTCAGGATTTTGCGCACCTGATGATCGGCGCGATGCGTTCGCTCGGCCTGGCCGCCCGCTACGTTAGCGGCTACCTGCTGACCGAGCCGCCGTCCGGCCAGCCCCGCCTCATTGGCGCCGACGCCAGCCATGCGTGGGTGGCGGTGTGGTGCCCGCTGTATGGCTGGGTGGCACTCGACCCCACCAACGACGTGACCGTGGGTCAGGACCATGTCACCCTGGCCTGGGGCCGCGACTATGCCGACGTGGCGCCACTGCGCGGCGTGATTCGCGGCGGCGGCAGTGCACCGCCGCGTGTGGCGGTGACGGTAGCGCCGATCTGAGACTGATGGTGCCCGGTGGCGTGCCCCGTTGCCCGCCCCGCCCGGCACCTTGAATGGGGTGTGTTCTGCCGCCCGCGGGCCTGGGCATTGCGAGTTTTGTTGATTGACAAGCCGGAGATAAGCCGTGAGCAATTATAGCCACACGCTATTTTCGTCTATTGTCGACATCCCCAGGCAGCAGTGGGATTCAATATGGACTTATCCAGCTGAAGGATACAATTTTTATCTCAGCCAGGAAAAATCCAATATCTCAGGTTTTGAATTTTCATATCTCGTCATCCAGGACGCTGATACCGTGGTGTTGATCGCGCCAGTTTTCATTGCCGACTTCAATTTTGACTTGGCGCTTGCAGGCCTGGGCCAAAGCGCTTTGCAACGGGTGCAGCGGCTGTGGCCGAAATTTCTGGTCGTGAAGACTCTTTTTTGTGGTGCGCTGACATCGGACAAGGCGGTCATTGCCATCCACCCTGAACACCGCACTCGGCCTGATCTCTTTGCAGCACTCGACCGTGCACTGCTGGCAAAAGCCCGGGCGGACGGTGTACACATGATTACCCTTAAAGATGTCATGGCCACGGATGCTGAGCAACTGGCGCCGCTGCTGAGTCTTGGGTATTCAAAAAGTGAAGGTCTTCCGATGACCACGCTGCCCATCGCATTCGAAGGCGTTGAAGATTACATCTCGAAACTATCACCGAAAACCAGGAAAAATCTTCGTCGAAAATTGAAGGAAGTCCAGACACGGGGCGGTGTGAGTACAGAAACAGTAACGGAAATCGAACACCTTATCGATGAGATTCATGCCCTTTATTTGAACACGCTGCAGCGTAGTAATTTGAAGTTTGGCGTCTTGACCAAAGATTTTTTTCTGAATCAGGTTAAATATTTGCCGGATCAGGCGATCTATTTTTTGTACTGGATCAAGCTAGGGGATACGAGACGGCTGATCGGATTCAATTTGTGCCTCGACCGCGGCGACGAATTGATGGACAAGTTCATCGGGATGGACTACGAGTATGCCGGAAAATTCAATTTGTACTTCGTCAGCTTGCTTGAAAATGTACAGTGGTGCATCGAGCACCAGAAGAAGTTTTATGTGTTGAACCAGGGCGGCTACCAGGTCAAGGCTCGGCTGGGCGCAACCATGCTGCCGATGGTCCACATGTCGAAAGTGGTCAATGGTTTTGTCAACCGATTGTCTTTATTTTTTGCAAGGCCTTAGCGCGATGAGAATCAAAGGGTTGACAATCAAAGTGGTGGCTTTGCTGCTGCTGGCAGATGCCATCCAGTTTGCCATCATGCTGTCCCTCAAGAAGCTTGCACCCATTCTGACCGGTGTGGGTTTGGAGGCAATTTCACTGCCGGGCTTGTGGGGCGTAACCCTTGCGCTGACGGAATCGCCTTACTTTTGGCTGGGTGCTGCCGGCATGGTCGCATCATTCATTGTCTGGATGACGGTGCTGTCGAGCATTGATCTGAGCATTGCCTTTCCGCTCGGAAGTTTGAGCTTTATTCTCATACCCATACTCTCCGTCATTTTTCTGGGAGAGTCAGTTCCCGGAACACGCTGGCTCGGCATCGCCTTCATCATCGCCGGGATCACCATGCTCTCGATGAGTGAGAAAGAAGGCGAGGCGGTGAAATGACGCTTGATTCAGTTTTGTCAATTTTGCTTCTGATTTTACTGATCAGCTTGGCGGAGACCGCGGCTCAAACCTGTTTCAAATCGGCAGTCGAGAAAGTCGACATGCCGTCCGAGACATTTGGCGAGATGTTGGCACTGTCGTTGCGGCTGTTGTTTGTGTTCAGGGTGTGGGTGGGCATGTGGTTGGGGCTCGGCGTGCTGGGCATCTGGGCGGTGGTGCTGTCGCATGCTGAACTCAATTTCGCTTTCAGTCTGTCGAGCGTGCACTACATATTTATTGCGCTGTCGAGCAAATTCATACTCAAGGAGCGGGTTGAGGGCAAACGCTGGTTTGGCACGGTGCTGATCACCTTGGGTATCGCCATCGTCAGCTTTTCGCGCGATTGAGCGGGCTGGGGGGCGCGTCTGCGGGCTTTCCCTCGGCGCTGAAGCTGCCTGTCCCTGGCAGCATGTGGACACAAGACGGGCGGCTCGGCTGCCGTCTACGCTGCGGGCCGCAGGGGTTGGCGGTGCCAGCCTCAAGTTTTCATGCAAGCCCCCGCCTGATCCACCCCTGGCCATCCGTCGCCGCAGGAGACCCGCTTGGCCTTTGTGCAACTGCTGATTTCAGGCGTGTCGCTCGGCTGCATTTACGCGCTGATCGCGCTGGGCTTTGTACTGATCTACAAGGCCACCGAGACGGTCAACTTTGCCCAGGGCGAGTTGATGATGCTGGGCGCCTTTGCCGGTCTGGTGCTGATGAAGGCCTATGGCCTGTCCTTCTGGTTCGCCGCGCCATTGGCGGTGGTGGGCATGTTCATGTTCGGCATCGTGCTGGAGCGCCTGGTGATCCGGCCGATCATGGGCCAACCGCAGTTCACCATCGTGATGTTGACCATCGGCGTGGGCTACACCGCACGCGGATTGATCTCGATGATCCCCGAGATCGGCACCGAGACCCACACCCTGGCCGTGCCCTACAAAGGCGAGGTGATCCAACTCGCGGGCGCGGTGATCAGCCTGGAGCAGGTGGCCATCATCGCGGTCACGGCCGTGTTGTGCGGCGGGTTGTACCTGATGTTTCGCTACAGCAAGCTGGGCATAGCGATGCAGGCCGCATCGCAAAACCAGCTGGCGGCCTACTACATGGGTATCCCGGTGCGGCGCATCAACGGTCTGGTCTGGGGCTTGTCGGCGGCGGTGGCAGCACTTGCCGGCTTGCTGCTGGCGCCGATCACCTTTGTGCACGCCAACATGGGGTTCATCGGGCTCAAGGCGTTTCCGGCAGCGGTGGTGGGCGGTTTTGGCAGCCTGCCTGGGGCCATCGTGGGTGGCCTGGTGATCGGCCTGGTCGAGGCTTTTGCCGGCTTCTACCTGCCTGAGGGTTTCAAGGACATCGCCGCCTACGTGGTGGTGCTGGTGATGCTGGTGGTCAAGCCCAACGGCCTGTTCGGCGGCAACTTGCGCAAGAAAGTTTAGCTATGTCAGCCCCCACGCTCACTTCGTTCGCTGCCTCCCGCTGGGGGCGCTCAGTGACCTCCGGGCGGCCGCGCGGGCACTGAGACCTACGGCATGCGATTCATCTTCAAAACCGACTACGCGCAAGACCTTGCTCTGGTCAAGCACAACGGCCAGGCCTTCTGGTATGGGCTGCTGGTGTTGGTGATGCTGGCCGCACCGTTCTGGGCCGGCGACTACTGGCTGTCACAACTCAGCTTTGTGTTGATCTACGCGGTGGCCGGGCTCGGGCTGATGGTGTTGTCGGGCTTCACCGGCTTGGCCTCCATCGGCCACGCCGCGTTTTTGGGGGTGGGCGCCTATGTGCAGACGGTGCTCTCGGCCAAGGGCTGGCCGTTTCCGCTGACGATGGCGTTGGCGGCGGCTTTGTCGGCGGCGGTAGGCGTGGTGGTGGGCCTGCCGGCGCTGCGGGTCAAGGGCATTTACCTGGCGATTGCCACGTTGTCGGCCGGCTTCATCGTCGAGGAGGTGCTGGCGCGCTGGGAGAGTGTCACCAAGGGCAACGCGGGTATTTCAGTCGCGTCGCCGCAATTTTTTGGTGCTGACCTGGGCTCGTCCGAGGCTTTTTACTTCATCGCGCTGGGCACTTGCCTGCTGGTGACGCTGGCGGTGCTCAACCTGTTGCGCTCGGCCACCGGCCGGGCCTTCATAGCGATCCGCGATTCCGAGGTTTCAGCCCAGAGTATGGGCATCCATTTGGCCGGCTACAAAACGCTGGCGTTTGCGCTGTCGGCGGCCATCGTCGGTCTGGCGGGGGCGCTGTATGCCCACAAGCTGCGTTTCATCTCGCCCGACCAGTTTGGCATCGCGCAGTCGGTCGACCTGCTCTTGCTGGTGGTGGTGGGCGGGCTGGGCTCGGTACACGGCGCGTTTCTGGGCGCGATCTTCCTGATCACGATGCCGCAGTTGATCGCGCTGGGCAAGGACTGGCTGCCGCCGGCCATCGGCCAGGCCACAGGGCTGCAGGCGGTGATTTATGGCGTGGTGCTGATGGGCTTTGTGCTGTTCGAGCCGATGGGCTTGTATGGCCGCTGGCTCAAGGTGCGCACTTGGCTGCAGCTGTTTCCGTTTTACCGGCGCGGCTTGTTCAAGCGGCAAAAGAGTTATGCCAAGTCGGAGCGGCTTAAATGAGTCTCACCACACCGGGCAGTCCGACGGGCGAGCCCTTGTTGTTGGCCAGGGACCTGAGCGTGCGTTTTGGCGGCGTGCTGGCTGTCAACAAGGTCAGCTTCGAAGTGCAGCGCGGTGAGGTCTTCACCTTGATCGGCCCCAACGGCGCCGGCAAGACCACCGTCTTCAACCTGATCAGCCGGATCTACACCCCCACCTCCGGCACGCTGCACTTTGAGGGTCAGTTGTTGTCGGACAAGCCGCCACACGACATCGCCGCGCTCGGCATTGCCCGCACCTTCCAGAACATCGAACTGTTCGAGAACGCCACCGTGCTGCAAAACCTGCTGATTGGCCACCACATCCACCGTGGCGCCGGCTTCTGGAGCAACCTGTTGTTCACGCCTGCCACCCGGCAGGCCGAACTGGCGGCCCGGCTCAGCGCCGAGCGGGTGATCGACCTGCTGGGCCTGCAAGCCCTGCGCGACAGCTTTGTCGCCGGGCTGCCCTACGGCAAACGCAAGGTGGTGGAGCTGGCACGGGCGCTTTGCACCCGGCCCAAACTGCTGCTGCTCGACGAACCGTCGTCGGGCCTGAATGTCGAGGAGACCGAGGACATGGCCTGGTGGATCCAGGACATCAAGAGCGAACTGGGCATCACCGTGTTGATGGTCGAACACGACATGAGCCTGGTCTCGCGGGTGTCTGACCGGGTGCTGGCGATGAACCAGGGCGAGGTGCTGGCACTGGGCACGCCGGCCGAGGTGCAAGCCCATCCGGGGGTGATCGAGGCCTACCTCGGCTCGACCGACGACGTGACCTCGCTGCGCAGGCAAGCGGCATGAGCAGCGCTGCATCAGCCCAGCCGCTGGCCACACCGCCGACCGCGCCGTTGGCCGGGGCCGCCAGCGAACAGGGTGGCAACACTGACATCCTGTTGTCGCTGGCCAATGTCGAGAGCGCCTACGGTCCGATCAAGGCGATCCGCGGGGTCAGCCTGAGCGTGCGGCGCGGCGAGATCGCCACTGTGCTGGGCAGCAACGGCGCCGGCAAATCGACGATCCTCAAGACCATCTCGGGCGTGCTCGACCCGACCCGCGGCACGGTGATGTTCAAAGGCGAGGAGATCACCGCCCGCGACCCGGCCGACATCGTGCGGCGCGGTCTG
>JANYKR010000177.1 GCA_025358155.1 Betaproteobacteria bacterium | reverse complement strand
GTAGACCTGCCAGCGCCCAGCCACGCTCTTCTGGTGCATCCACATGCCCACGCCGAGCAGGACGAGCGCCGCGAACAGCGACGAGAAGCCTTCGGTCAGTTCTCGACTCGCGCCACTGACGCCGACGAGATAGGTCGCCACGGCCCAGGTCACGCCACCTGCTGCGAGCGCAGCGACCCAGCCGGCATGCACATAGACCAGCACGTCCTGGCGCTCCGCCTTCTTGAGGAACGCGACCATCGCCACCACTACGAGCAGCGCTTCAAGCCCCTCGCGCAGCAGAATCGTCAGCGCACCGACGAAGGCGGCAGCGGCATCGTCCTCAGAAGAGGCCAGTGCTTTGCCGGCATCGTCCAACAGTTGCTGCAGCGCTTGCGCCGATGCTTGTACGTCCTCGACGCTGCCGCCGGCCACCTTGGCACGGTAGGCCACCATGCCCGCCTCGATCTTCTCGAAAAGTGGTCGGTCACGCGTCGCCAGCGCCGGCTCGACGGGTTCGAACCCGTCGAGGTAGGCCGACAAGGCCAGCTTGGTCGCGGCCGCCCGATCACCAGTGCGCACGGCGCCGACACTCTCCGCGAGCTTGGCCTTGGCGACCGAAATGCCACCCGGCTTGTTCGCGGCCAAGGCCTGTGGATTGGCACGCAGGTAGGCCGTCACGGACTTCGCCGTTTCGGCGTCCAAGCGCTCGGCCAGCGCATGCTCGGAGGTTTGCGTTAACGCGTCCATGCCGGCAATCGTCTCCCGTGCCTTGGCGCTGGTTTGCCAGACTTTTGCGCCCGAAGACTTGTCGGTCTCGACGTAAGGCAAGGTGCCGACAAAAAACGCCGGCGCCCAGCGGTCCTCTTCGGGCAGCGCACCGAAGCTGGCCATCGCGGTGCGGTTGACGCCGTTGCTGATGACCTGATGCAGCGCGAACAGCGAACGCTCGCGGGCCCGCAGATGTTCCGCCAACGCGGTCGGCTTCGGGTCCAAGGTGGCTGCGGCCGGCCCGTCGCCGCGGCCTTGCGGTCCGTGGCAAGCGGCGCATTGCGCCTGGAACAGTTGCGCACCGCGTTGGAGGTCAGGCCACTGTGTGGGCGCGATGGGGAACGGGTAGGCCTTCAGCACCTCACCCGCCAGGCCATGCGCCAGTTGAGCCACGGCGGCCGGCGCGGCCTTATCCGCTACGGCGCTGCGCAAGCGAACTGCCTGTGCTTGCAACGAAGCGCTGGCACCGACGCGCGGCAGATCGGCGAGTTGTTTCTCGGCCGCTGTTGCGAACTCCTGCATCTCCGCGTATTCGGACGCCTTGAGCACCGCCCCGTTTGCGACCGCGCCACCGTAGTCGACAGCGACATAGTCGAGCAACTGCCACACCTGCTTGGCTTTGGTGTCGACACCCGCCTCGGCGGCACGCGCTGGAGAGGCAAAGCCAGTGAACACCATTAACGCAAAGGCGATCAACGAGAGGGAGCGACGCAATGAAACCATGATGACAGTCCGAACGCATTCAATGCGAATGATTCTAATTTGTATTTTAGATGAAAGGCGTGCCGACTGTTCAATTTCCAGATCCGCAGAACGCGCAGCTACGCGGCGATCAGCACAGCCAGTGCAGCAAACAGGCAGTAAGCACCGAAGAAGTGCCAGCGCCCTTGCTCCAGCCAGCGCGACAACCAACGCAGCGCGGTCAGCCCTGCGAGGAAGCTCAAACCCATCCCTGCCAGACTGGGCCCGAGCAGGTGCCACGTCGATTCGTTGGCCGTGAGGTCATGCGCTCCGGTGAAGCGATGAACTTCCTTGATGACCACCGCGGGGGTCAAGACCACCGCCAGCGCGAAGCTGAACTCCTCCGCGCGTCGGCGGCCCACCCCGAGCAACATCGCGCAGGAGATCGTGGCTCCCGAGCGCGAGAAACCACGAAACGGCAAACACAATCCCTGCACCGCGCCGATCCAAGCCGCGCTCCGAGCGTCCATCTCACCCGCTGCCGTGCTGGCATACCGTCACGCGACGATGATCAAGAGTCCGGCACCATCCAGCGCGGTTGCGATCAGACG
Source organism: Betaproteobacteria bacterium (assembly GCA_025358155.1). Classification (GTDB taxonomy): domain Bacteria; phylum Pseudomonadota; class Gammaproteobacteria; order Burkholderiales; family Burkholderiaceae_C; genus Pseudaquabacterium. The sequence continues at coordinate 2,832 of JANYKR010000177.1, read as the reverse complement.
GGTGTTGCCAAATAGCTGTTCGATCTCGAAGCCTGGACCGTTACCCCCGACCACAAGCTTGATCAGCTGCAGCAACACCAAGCCAACGACCCCGGTAACCGCAGTCGCCAACGCAACTTGCAGTCCGTTGGCGTGGCAGGCGCTTCGCGAGGCGAAGTAGGTCTCCTTCCATGATCGCCAGAAGTAGACGATGACCGCAAACATGGTGCCGAGATGCAGCATCACCAGAACGAAGGTCATGTCGGGGGCTGTTGGGTCCAGTCCCGTCAGTTTCTCTGCCAGGATGACGTGCGCCGAACTCGACACCGGCAGCAGTTCAGCGGCGCCCTGGACCACCGCCAGGACGAAAATCTGCAGCGCGGTCATACCTCGTACCCGACAAGGAGGCGATCGATCAGTCGGCTCATCGGCGCAGCAACCGCAGCCCGTTGGCGACGACCAGCAAACTGGCACCCATGTCGGCGAACACCGCCATCCACATCGTGGCGCTTCCGAATACCGCGAGCACGAGGAACACCGCCTTGATGCCCAGTGCGAGCACGATGTTCTGCCACAGGACGGCGTGCGTCTGCCGCGACAGCTGGATCGTCGTGGCCACACGGCGCAGGTCGTCGGTCATGATGACCACGTCGGCCGCTTCCATCGCCACGTCGGTGCCCGCGCCGCCCATCGCGAAGCCGATGTCGGACTGCGCCAGCGAAGGTGCATCGTTGATGCCATCGCCGACCATCGCCGTCATTCCCAGCGTACTTTGCGAGTCCTGGATTGCGGTCTGCTTGTCCTGCGGCAGCAGGTCACCACGCGCATCCTCGATGCCCGCTTGCGTGGCGATGGCGCGTGCAGTGCTGGCGTTGTCGCCCGTCAACATCACCGGCGTCACGCCCAGTGCCTTGAGTTCGGCGACGGCCTGGATCGACGAAGCTTTCAGCGTGTCTGCCACTGCAAACAAGGCGAGAACGCGGTCGTCGGCCGCGAGCAGCGTGACTGTGCGTCCGAGCTTTTCGTGATCGGCGAGACGGGCTTCCAGGTCGGCGCTGCACAGACCGCGATCGTGGATCAGCCGGTGATTGCAGAGCGTGTAGGTCACGCCATCGACACGGCCCTGCACGCCCCGGCCGACCAGTGCCTCAAAGTCGGTCACGTCCTTGCGCTGACCGGGTAGGCCTTCGGCAATGGCTTTGGACACGGGGTGGTCGGAGCGCGCTGCAATGCTGGCACCGACCGCCACGGGATCGGAGTTGGACAACGCTTCCCAATGAACGAGGCGCGGCTTGCCTTCGGTGATGGTGCCGGTCTTGTCGAGCGCTACCGCCTTGATCAGCCGGGCCTGCTCCAGATAGGTGCCGCCCTTGATCAGGATGCCCTTGCGCGCGGCGGCCGCCAGGCCGCTGACGATGGTGACCGGCGTCGAGATGACCAGCGCGCAGGGGCAGGCGATGACCAGCAGCACCAGCGCCTTGTAGGCTGCCTGCGGCCACGGCACGCCACCAAGCAAAGGCAGCAGCACCGCTACCGCCACGGCGATGACGAAGACTGCCGGTGTGTAGATCGCCGCGAAGCGGTCCACGAACCGCTGCGTTGGCGCGCGCGAGCCTTGCGCCTGCTCGACGGCGTGAATGATGCGGGCCAGCGTCGAGTCGCTCGCGGCGGCAGTCACGCGGATTTCGAGGGCGCCGGTCTGGTTAATCGTGCCGGCGAACACCGGATCGTTCACGGTCTTGTCGACGGGAATGCTCTCGCCGGTCACGGGCGCCTGGTCGATCGCGCTGTTGCCTGCGGTCACGACGCCATCGAGCGGCACCCGCTCGCCCGGCTTGATGCGAACGACGCTGGCGACGGTGATGCCACTGGTTGGCATGCTGCGCCAGGTTCCGTCCACCTGCTGCACCTCGGCAGCTTCCGGCGCCAACGCCATCAGGCCCTTGATCGCGTTTCGCGCGCGATCGACCGAGCGTGCCTCGATGAGTTCGGCAATCGCGTAGAGCGTCATCACCATCGCCGCTTCGGGCCATTGGCCCAGGATGAACGCGCCCGTGACGGCCACGCTCATCAGCGCGTTGATGTTGAGGCTCCCGCGGCGCAGCGCGTTCAGCCCCTTCTTGTACGTGTCGAGCCCGGCCAGCCAGATGGCGACACCCGCCACGGCCATGCCGGCCAGTTGCCACGTCAGCAACGCCGGTGCGAAGTACGACAGTGCTTCGGCACCGACGGCCAACACCAGTGCCGCACCAAGGCGCGCAATGCCCGATTGCGCGCTGTGCTCATGCCCTTGGTCGTGATCGCCGTGAGCATGGTTGTGCTCGTGGGTCTGGTTGGCGGGTTCCTTGGATTCGCTTGCCTTCGCCAGCGGCTGAGGATCGAAGCCCACCTTGCGAATGGCTTCCAGGGCCTGCGGCAGGTGCTGAGCGTCGGCGTCGATTTTCAGCGTGCGGGCACCGAGTTGGAAGCTCAGGCTGCGGATGCCGGGCAGCGGCTCCAGAGCGCGGCGGATTTCGCCCTCCTCGGAAGCGCAGTCCATCGTGGCGATTCGAAACACGGCGCGACCCGTGGGCGGACTGACGGCAACGCCTTCAGCGTGATCGCAGCAGGCGGAACCGCTGCACGCGGTGGCGCCCTCAAAAGGCTTGGTCTTGGTATCCATACTCGGATTGGAAACCCTGTAGTGGGTTTAGAGTCAAGCATGTGGGTGCATCACCCTAGACTTTCACCTTGGAGCGGTCGCATGAAGATCGGGGAACTTGCCAAGACGACAGGAACGCAGGTCGAGACCGTGCGCTTCTACGAGCGCGAAGGTCTGCTGCCAGAGGCGGCGCGTACCGAGGGCAACTACCG
>JANYKR010000137.1 GCA_025358155.1 Betaproteobacteria bacterium | reverse complement strand
GTGCTGGAGGCCAAAGACCGCGCGATGAGCGCCGGCACCACCGGTGGCGCAGAGCGCCAGCCCTGGTTTTGCAGCGGCTGCCCGCACAACACCAGCACCAAGCTGCCCGAGGGGTCACGCGCGATGGCCGGCATTGGCTGCCATTTCATGGCCACCTGGATGGACCGCGAGACCATCGGCTTCACCCAGATGGGCGGCGAGGGCACGCCCTGGGTCGGCCAGGCGCCATTCAGCAAGCGGCCGCACATGTTTGCCAACCTGGGCGACGGCACCTACTACCACTCGGGCTCGCTGGCGGTGCGGCAAAGCATCGCCGCTGGCGTCAACGTCACCTACAAGATCCTCTACAACGACGCGGTGGCGATGACTGGCGGCCAGCCGGTGGACGGCATCCTGACCGTGCCGCAGATGACCCGCGAGCTGGAGGCCGAAGGCGCCCGGCAGATCGTCATCGTGACCGACGACCCCGAGAAGTACAGCGGCGCGATCGCGCTGGCCCCAGGCGTGACCGTGCGCCACCGCGACGAGCTCGACAAAGTGCAGCGTGAATTGCGCGAGGTGCCGGGCTGCACCATCCTGATCTACGACCAGGTCTGTGCCACTGAAAAACGCCGCCGCCGCAAGCGCGGCAAGATGGTCGATCCAGCCAAACGGGTGGTCATCAACGAGCTGGTCTGCGAGGGCTGTGGCGACTGCAGCGTGCAGAGCAACTGCCTGTCGGTCGAGCCGGTCGAGACCGAGTTCGGCCGCAAGCGCCGCATCAACCAGAACAGCTGCAACAAGGACTACAGCTGCACCAAGGGCTTTTGCCCCAGCTTTGTCACGGTCGAGGGCGGGCAGCTCAAGAAGCCCAGGAAAGAGACCCGGGCCGACCCGTTCAGCCTGTCCGCGATACCGCAGCCGCTTCTGCCAGAGGCGCTGGACGGCAACGGCCGCGACCGGGCCTGGGGCATCGTCGTCGCCGGTGTCGGCGGCACCGGCGTGATCACGATCGGCCAGCTGTTGGGCATGGCCGCGCACCTTGAAGGCAAGGGCGTGGTGACGCAGGATTCAGCCGGGCTGGCGCAAAAAGGCGGCGCCACCTGGAGCCACATCCAGATCGCGGTCCGGCCCGAGGCGATCTACACCACCAAGGTCGACACCGCCAAGGCCGACCTGGTGATCGCCTGCGACGGCATCGTTGCCGCCGGCAAGAGCACGCTGGCGCTGATGCAGCACGGCAGTACCTTCGTGGCGCTCAACTCGCACGCCACGCCCACCGCCGCGTTTGTCACCAACCCCGACTGGCAGGCGCCCACCGCCGGCTGCGAGGCCGCACTGGCCGAGACCGTGGGCCGCGAGCACCTGGGCCTGTTCGACGCCGAGGAGGTGGCGCTGCAACTGGTGGGCGACGCGATCTACGCCAACCCGCTGTTGCTGGGCTATGCCTGGCAAAAGGGCCAAGTGCCGCTGGGCCAGGCCGCGCTGCACCGGGCCTTCGAGTTGAACGGCACCCAGATCGACAACAACAAGGCAGCGTTTGAATGGGGCCGGCGCTGTGCGCACGACCTGGGCGCGGTGCAGGCGCTGTTCAAGGCCGCGCAGGTGATCGCCTGGGTCAAGAAGCCGTCAGTCGACGAGATGGTGGCCAAGCGCACCGCCTTCTTGACCGACTACCAGGACGCCGCCTACGCCCAGCGCTACGCCGACTTTGTGGCCGCTGTGCGCAAGGCTGAAGCGCCGCTCAAGAGCACCCGCCTGAGTGAGGCGGTGGCGCGCTACCTGTTCAAGCTGATGGCCTACAAGGACGAGTACGAAGTGGCCCGGCTGCACACCGACAAGGCCTTCACCGACAAGATCGCCGCGATGTTCGACGGTGAGCTGGGCAAGGATTACAAGATCGTGCACCACCTCGCGCCGCCGATGATCGCCAAGACCAACGACAAGGGCGAACTGGTCAAGCAGGCCTTCGGACCTTGGGTGCGCTCAGCGTTTGGCGTGCTGGCCAAATTGAAAGGCCTGCGCGGCGGTGCGCTCGACATCTTTGGCAAGACCGAGGAGCGGCGCAGCGAGCGGGCCTTGATCACCGAGTACCAGGCCAGCATCCTGGAGCTGTTGCAGACGCTGAACGCCGGCAACCTGGCAGCGGCGGTCGAGATTGCCGCCTTGCCCGAGGACATCCGCGGCTACGGCCATGTCAAGGCCCGCCACCTGGCCGCCGTGCGGCCCAAGTGGGCGAGGTTGATGGCGCAGTGGCGGGCGGCGCCTGCTGCAGTTGCCGTTGCGCTTGCGGTCCCGGCTGCGGGAGCCTGAGCCGGCGGTGGTGCGCCCGCCAGCGTAAAAAGCGCACAGACCCGGCGTGCAAGAGTCACGCCGGGCCGGGTTCGGTCTTTCGGACACTGCAGTCCTGCCTGCCAACCTGCAGGCAGCTGCCCCCACCGGAGACCGACATGACCGACGTCAACCCGATCAAATCCGACAGCATGCGCGAGTTGCGCCGCATCGGCCCGATCGCTCAAGCCGTGTTCACCTTGGCTTTTGCGGTTGCCGCCTGCGCTGTGGCCGTGGTGCTGATGGGATCCACAGCCGCACCGGTATCAACCGACCTGGCCCCCGCGCTGCTGCAGTTGGCGGCTGCGCCGGCACTCACGCCCGAAGGCACATTTACGCCATCAGCGATCAGCAGCGCCGACAGCCAGCCCGAAACGCTGCCGCCGACCTACTGATCCGCGTCAGCCTCGCGGCAGCGACAGGCCCAGCGCGCCGGCCGGCGCCTGTCGCAGCGCTGCCAGCACCGCCCGCAGCCGCTCGCGCTGCGCGCCACCCAGACCCGCCTGGCCCAGCACGGCGGCCAGGCAGTGCAAGGGGCTGTGCTGCGGCGCCTTGCTGCCGGCGTTGCGACCCTCCAGCGCACTTTTCAGTGCCAGCAGCTTGAGTTGCTGGCGCGCTGCTTGCTGAGCCGGCCCGGCCGGCATGTCCAGCGCCACCTCCAGCGCCAGCAGCCAGCTGTCCACCTCGGGCTGGGGCTTGGGCAGCGCGCCCAGCGGCGCCTGCCAGCGCCGGGTCAGCGCGTCCGCACAGACGCCGGGCCAGGCCGGCAGCGCCGCCCAGCGGGCCGCCGCATCGCTTGGGCTGGCAGCGTCCGGCTGTGTCGCGTCAGGCGGCGCGCTGGCGTCAGGGCTGTCTTGGCTGTTCTGGCCGTTTTGGCTCTGTCGGGCCTCCCGTGCTTCGCACAACGCCAGGCGGCTGCTCAGGGCATCACAGCCGGCCAGCCAGCGCTGGCGCGACGCGGCCGACAGGCGCTGCTGCACAGCATTGCGGGCATCACGGTAGCGGCTCTCCAGCGCCGCCGCAGCGCCGCGCGGCAAGTCCACCGCCTGGCGCCAGGCGCGGTCGATCTCGGCCAGCGTACGCAGCGCGTCGGCGGCGTGGCGGTCCGGTTGCTGCGGGTCGCCGCCGGGCTCGGCCGGGTTCGTCGTCGCCGGCGCCGGGTCGGGCCACGGCTCGGCCACCAACGCCGCCTGGCGCTGCAGCCAGGCCTCACGCTCGGCCAGGTTGGCACCCAGCTCGGTATCACGCGCACTCAGGACTGCGTCGCGCTGCAAAAAAACCGCGTCGGTGGCTGCCTTGAAACGGGCCCAAAGCGCGTTTTCAACCGGCCGTGCCAGCGGCAACCCACGGGCTTGCTGCTGCCACTCAGCCTGCAGGCTGCGTACCTGCTGTGGTGCGTCGAAGGCGGCGGGCGCCGTGGCAGCGCCACCGCTGAGCGCCTGCGCCCGTTCGATCAGTTGCTCGCGCCGTGCTGCGGCCGCCTGGCGCGCGTGCAGCAGCGGCAGCTCGATGCGGTCCAGGGCCTGGCGGTGGCGCCGGCTCAGGCCGTCTCGCGCGGCCGCCGACACGGTGTGCTCCACCGGCCCGAGCTGGCGCCAAGCCGTGTTGAAGCGCTCAAGCGCGCGCAGCCGGGACTTCCAGGCCTCACCGGGCGCGTCAGACTGCGGGTCCGGGGAGGGGTCGGTGGGCGGGTTGATGGGGGGATCGTTGGCCGCATCCGCCGTGGCCGGCGGCAGCGGGGCCGCCCACGACTCCAGCTCGGCCAGCAAGGCCTCGCGGGCCAGCAGGTTGTCCTGGCGCGCTGCCTTGACGGCTGCTTGCCGCAGCGCCAGCGGTTGGTAGGCGGTGTGCAGCGCGGCATCAAAGCCCTGCCAAAGTGCCTGGCTGGCGTCAGCGCCCAGGCGGTCCAGCGCCTTCCAGCGGTTGCGCAGGGCCTGGATGGCATCGCCATGGGCCTTCAGGTTCAGCACCCGTGTTGCGGGGGCGCCTGCGGCAGGCTTGGGCTGTGGCCCCGCTGCGGTTGCCGCCGGGGTTTTTGCAGGCGGTTCAGCGGGTAGATCGGTTGCCGTTTCGGTCAACCCATCGGCGGGCGACCCGGCAGGCAACTCGGCAGGCAACCCGGCCGGCAAATCTGCGGGCAAACCCGCTTCAGCGGACTCGCCGCCAGGCCCGGCGAGCGCAGTCGCCACCGGGTCAGCCGGGGTGGGTACCGGGTTCCCGGCCGCAGCCAGGGTCAAGCGGGCCAGGGCCTGGGCCTCGGCCAGCAAGTCCTCGCGCGCCCGGCCGCCGCCCCACTGCTGCCAGTCCTTCAGGCGGCTGCGCTCAGTGTGCAGGGCCTGGAGGCGGTTGCGCAGGCCTTCGCCCGAGGGCTGGGCGAGACTCACGCCGGGCAGGGCGGCGAGGGCGGCGTCAAAGGCCTGCAAATGCTGCTGCAGCGGGCCGAGCTGGCCCTCAGCCCCGGCCGCCTCGGCCTGCCGCAACAGGGCATCGAGCCGATCTGCCTGCTCGGCGTTGGGGCCTTGCGGGCTGGCCCTGCCCGGCTTGGCTTGCGCCGGGCGGCGGGCTGGGGCAACGGCCGCCGGCGGAGACAGGGCGGCGAGTGCCGGCGGCTGGGCGCGCTGCCACCGGGCAAAGCGTTGCGCCAGCAGGTCGGCCAATACAGCGTCGGGCAGCGCCTCCAAAGCCTGCCAGCGCTCGGCAGTGTCGGTCGGTGACGGTGACGGTGGCGGTGGCGGTGCGGGTGCGGGTGCGTCGTCCGGCCCGGGCTCGGCCGGCTCGGCCGGCTCGGGCTGCTCCAGCGCGGCGAGCAACGCCAGCCGCTCCGGCAGCAGTGCCGCAGTCTGCAGCGCGCTGGCCAGGGTTTGCGACAACACGGCGGCGGCAGGCGCAGCGGGGCAAGCCGCTTGCAGACCCGCGATCAGCGTCTGGTGGGCCGTCAGGTCGATGCGGCTGGCCCCGGCCGCCGCTGCGGCGCAGTCTTGCCGCAAGGCCTCGCGAGCCTGCGCTGCGTCGGCCAGCCAGCGCTGCGAGACCTGCTGCTGGCCGGACTGGCTTTGCACCGCGCTGGCAATGCGTTGGCGCAGGTCGGTGAACAAGGCCTGTTGCGGCGCCTCGATCCAGCTCGGGTCCAGACCCTGCCAGTCGCGGTCGAGCGCCACCAGGTGATTGACGGCCACTGGCGCCTGGTCCAGCAGCGCCTGCGCACTGCCAATCAGGGCCTGGGCCCGGGCGCGGGTGCTGCGCTGGGCCACTGCCGATTCGAGCCGCTGCTTGGCGACGCGGTGCACCTTCCGATCATGGCTGCGAAACTCACGCTCGGCCTGCAACAAGGCCGGCTCGGCAACCAGCGCCTGAACGGCGGCGAGTTTGATGTCGAGCACGGTGGCAGACCGGGCCACGGCCAGCAAGGCCTCATCGTCACCGGCGGCAGCTTGCAGGCGGGCCTGCCACTCGCTGCGCGCCTCGGCGCTCTGGCGGGCCCGGACCTCGGCCTTGGCCTGCACCGCCTGTCGGGCCTCGGCCCGCGCCGCTTCAGGAGTGACCGGGGCGGCAAGCGGCGCTGCAGGCGCCTTCCATTTCTTGAAAAACCAGCTCAGCATGGGGGGTCGCAGCAGTGAGGGGTGCGCAGCGCGGCGCGGGCGTCAACGGCGGGCAGGCCTGCCCGCCGCAACCCGCCAGTTTAGGCCGGCAGCTGCCGGCGGGCCAGGCTGACCGCAACGGTGTGGCTGAACGGGTTGGTGAACGGGTTGGTGACTGGGCTGGCGAGCGTGCTGGTGACCAGGCTGGCGAGCGTGCTGGCGAACGTGCTGGCAAACGTGCTGGCGAACGCGCGCGCCGACGCATCCGCAGCGTCCGCAGCAACCCCGATGCCACAGGCCAGCCCTCTGTGCGCCAATCCAGGGGCAATCCAACCCGGCGGCCGATGATGTTGGCCCGCCTGACCCAGCCCTCCAGGAGCTTCGACCCATGAAAACCGGCGTCTTCAACTTTCTCGAACAAGACCGGGTGCATTTCGGCAGCCCGGCCGCCGATGCGCTGCAGACCGAGGCCACGCTGCGCGGTGCACAGCGCATCTTTGTGGTCACCAGCCGCTCGCTCAACCGCAAGACCGACGCCGTCACCCAGGCGCTTTCAAAGATCGCGCCGGCGGTGGTGGGCTTGTTCGATGAATGCATCGAGCACACCCCGCGTGAGACCGTGCTCGCGGTGGCCCGAGCGGTGCGCGAGGCGCGCGCCGACCTGATCGTCAGCATCGGCGGCGGCACGGTGATCGACACCGTGAAGGTGGCGCTGGTGGCCTTGGCGCAGGGCCTGGAGCGCATCGAGCAGCTCGACGACTGGCACATGCGGGTCGCGCCTGACGGCAGCCGGGTCGTGCCGCAACCTGGCCCGCCGCCGTGCCGTCAAATTGCGGTGCCCACCACGCTGTCGGGCGCCGAGTTCAGCGACCTCGGCGGCGCCACCGACACCCGCTTTGGCACCAAACACGGCTACACAGGCGCCTTCATCGGGGCGGCCGCCGTGATCCTGGACCCGCGCATCACCGTCCACACCCCCGACCGGCTCTGGCTGTCCACCGGCATCCGTGCGGTGGACCATGCGGTCGAGGCGCTGTGCTCGGTCAACGCCCAGCCCTTGATCGACGCCACCAGCGTGCGGGCGCTGGCGCTGCTGGGCCGGTCCCTGAGCCGCTACGCCAGCGCGCCTGACGACCTGGACGCCCGGCTCGACGGCCAGATGGGCGCCTGGCTGGCCGCCACCAGCATCCGCCGCACCGAGTACGGCGCCAGCCACGGCCTGGGCCATGCGCTGGGTGCCGACGCCGGGGTGCCGCACGGCATCACCTCCTGTGTGCTGTTGCCCACGGTGATGCGCTACAACGCCGACGCCTGCCCGGCCCAGATGGCCGAGATCGCCGCCGCGCTGGGCGACCCGGGGCGTCCGGCCGCCGACCAGGTCGAGGCACTGATTGCCAGCCTGGGCCTGCCCACCCGCATCAGCCAGCTCGGCATCGACCCCGGCCGGTTGCCCGTGATCGCCCAAAAAGGCATGGCCAACCCCTGGGTGCGCAGCAACCCGCGGCCGATCCGCGACGCGGCGCAGCTCCAAGCGCTGCTGGAACAGGCCTGGGCATGACCGTGCCGCCCGGCGCGGCCTGGTCACCGCCGGCGCGCGAAGGCGTCAGCCCCAGCCGCCTGGTGGTGGCGCCCGGGACGGCGTGCACGCTGGCCGACTACCTGGGCACGCGGCTGCGGTCGGGCATCGACTGGCGCGCACGTCTGGCCCAGGGCGATGTGGTCGACGCGCAGGGCCGTGCGCTGGCCGCCGACGCACCGTGTGTGCCTGGCCAGACGCTCTGGTACTGGCGCTGGCTGCCGCCCGAACCCAGGGTGCCCTTCGAGCTGGTCGTGCTGCACCAGGACGCGCACCTGGTGGTGGTCGACAAACCGCACTTTCTGGCGTCGATACCGGGTGGCCGCTACCTGCAGGAGACGGCGCTGGTGCGGCTGCGGCGCCTGCTCGGCAACGACGACCTGATGGCCCTGCACCGCCTGGACCGCGAGACCGCCGGCGTGCTGCTGTTCAGCGCCCAGCCGGCCACCCGCAACGCCTACCACGCGCTGATGCGCGAGCAGCGCATGCACAAGACCTACGAGGCCGTGGCACCCTGGCACGACGGCCTGTTGCTGCCGCTTGCCGCACACCACCGGCTGCAGGACACGGCGGGGGCCAGCCACCTGCCGGTGCAGGTGGTCGATGGCGAGCCCAATGTCAGCACGCAGGTCGAAATGCTGCGGCGGCTGGGCCATGGCCCGGGGCATGGGCTGGCGCCAGACCTGGCGCACTACAGGCTCACACCGCTTACCGGCCGCCGCCACCAGTTGCGTGCACAGCTCAACGCGCTGGGGCTGCCGATCCTGGGCGACCGCATCTACCCACGGCTGTGGCCCGAGCCTGCGGCCGATGCGCTGCCAGACTACAGCCACCCGTTGCAACTGCTGGCGCGCGAGATCAGCTTCACCGACCCGCTGAGCGGCGCGCTGCGGCACTTTGCCAGCGCGCGCCGGCTGGCGCTGGCCGACACCGCTTGAGTGCTGGCACTGCAACGGCGTGGGGCACGCGCTGTCGTGCGACGCACGCTCGACCCACCCTCAGGCGGGCTGCGCGTCAGCCCAGCGCAAACTGACCGGCTGCAGGCCCAACACCGCCTCGATCGGCTCGGGCCTGTGCAGCAGGTAACCCTGCGCAAAATCGATGCCGATCTCGCGCACCCGGTCCAGCACCTCGGTCCGGTCGACAATCTTGGCCACCGTCCTGACACCCACCACGCGCGCCACGTCCACAAAGCAGCGCACGGCGGCGGCATCGAGCGGGTTGTCGATCAGGTTGCGGATGAACTGGCCGTCGATCTTGATCAGGTCGACCTGGAGGTTCTTGAGGTAGCCGAACGACGACGCACCGGCGCCAAAGTCATCCAGCGCGATCCGCACGCCCAAGGCACGCACCTGGTCGATGAAAAGATTGGCGTCGGCCATGTGGGTGACGGCCGCCGTTTCGGTGATCTCCAGGCAGAGCCGCCGGCAGACCTCGGTGCCAGCCTCTTTCAGGGTGTCGATCACCTGCCGGTGAAACGCACGGTCGCCGATCGACTGGCCCGACAGGTTGACGCACAAGGTACCGATGGCCGACAGGTCGGCCAGAGAGCGCAGCATGTCGATGGCGCGGCGCAGCACCCACCGGTCGATGCGCGTGGCAAAGTGAAACCGCTCTGCCGCCGGCAGAAATGCGGCGGGCTGCACCAGGCTGCCGTCACTGTCGATCATGCGCAGCAGCACCTCGGCATGCAGGCCGTGGCGGTTGGCGCCAAGTGCCTCGATGCGTTGCGCGTAGAGCGCAAAACGGTTCTCGTCCAGGGCCTGCTCCAGCCGCGCGGCCCACTGCATCTCGCCGTGGCGGGCGCGCATGGCCTGGTCGGTGTCGAACCAGGCATGCACCCGGTTGCGGCCGGCCTCCTTGGCGGCATAACACGAGGTGTCAGCCGCCTGCATCAGCGCCGCCGTGGTGCCCCAGCGTTTGTCCACCGGCACCAGGCCGATGCTGGTGCCGATACGGAAGCGCCGCTCGTCGTGCATGAACCGGAAGTCATCCATGCGATCACAGATCTTCTGGCCAACCCGCAGCGCCTGCTCGGCCGAGCAGTGCTCCAGGATTACCGCAAACTCGTCGCCGCCCAGCCTGGCCAAGGTGTCGCGCGCACGCACGGCTTCACCCAGCAGCTTGGCCACCTGCTGCAGCAACTGGTCGCCCACCGAGTGGCCGCAGGCATCGTTGACCAGCTTGAACTGGTCCAGGTCGATGAACAGCAAGGCGTGCTCGCTGCGGTCTTCGTGGGCCTTTTGCAGCGTGCGGCGCAGCCGGGTTTCGAACTCGGCGCGGTTGACCAGCCCGGTCAGCGCGTCGTGCTTGGCGCGGTAGCTCATTTCGCCGCTCAGGCGGCGCTGCTCGGTCACGTCGTGGAACACCAGCACCACGCCCAGCAGATCACCGCGGTCGTTGCGGATCGGCGCGGCTGAGTCTTCGATACCGAACTCTTCGCCATTGCGCGAGATCAGCACGGTGTGCTTTGCCAACCCAGCCACCTGTCCCTGCTGCAGGCAGATGGCAACCGGGTTTTCCGTCGGTGCGCGGGTGTCTTCATTGACGATGTGGAACACCTGGCCCACGGGGCGGCCCTTGGCCTCCCGGTTGAGCCAGCCGGTCATGCGTTCGGCCACCGGGTTCAACCAGGTCACGGCGCCCGTGGCGTCGGTCGTGATCACCGCATCACCGATGGAGTGCAGCGTGACCCGCAACAGCTCGTGCTGCGCGGCGAGTTCGGCAGTCACGGTGCGTATCGCGGTGATGTCCTGAAAGGTGCCGACCAGCCTGGCCGGCTGGCCGCCGTCGAACTCGGCAGCACCCACCGCACGCACCCAGATGCGCTGCCCGGTGGCCTGGATGAGCGGAAGCTCCAGGTCCCAGCCCTCGCCTGCGGCCATTGCTTTCTCGACTGCGGCCTGGATGAGTGGCCGCGCCTCGGGTGCGTAGAAATTGACCGCTTCCGACAACACGGGCACGTAGTCGGGCGCAACACCGTGGATGCGCCGCGTCTGCGTCGACCAGACCAGCGCGCCGGTCGCCAGGTCCAGTTCCCAGCCGCCCACGCCGGCAACCTGCCCCGTGCGGTTGAGCAATTGCTCGCTCTTGCGCAGGGCCTCGTCCTGGAGCCTGCGCTCGTTGATGTCGAGTTGTGTGCCGAACAGCCATTCGGGCCTGCCGTCCGGCGTCCAGGTCAGCACGCGGCCACGGGACAGCACCCACACCCAGCGGCCATCGCGGTGGCGCATGCGGGCTTCGCAGGTGTAGCTCGGCAGCTCACCTGAAAGGTGCCTGTCGAGCACTTCGCGCGAGTGCAGCAGGTCATCGGGGTGGCTGAGATCCAGCCAGGTCTGGACCGAGGTCGGCGCCAGCTCGCTCAGCGAGTAGCCGACCATCGCAGCCCAAGGCTCGTTGAAACGTGTCTCGCCGGTCTGGAAGTTCCACTCCCAGGTGCCGGCGCCGGTGCCTTCGATGATCGACGCCAGCCGCACCCGCTCGTTGCTCAGCGCGCGCTCGGCCAGCAGCCGCTGGGTGACGTTCTGCATCACGGTCATGCTGCGCAGCGGCTGGCCGGTGCCATCGCGTTCGAGCACCGCCGACAGCAGCACATCGATGATCTCGCCGTTCTTGCACACCAACTGGTAGGCCACGTCCTCGCAGCGGCCTGTGGCAAAGAAGGCCTGCAAGACAAACACGAGCTGCCCGCGCGAGGCCTCGGTCATGAAGTCGGCAAGGGGCTTGCCGATGACCTCTTCGCGGGTGTAGCCCAGGCTGTCGAGCCAGCGGCCCGACACGGTCAGCAGCCGGCCTTGCGGATCGATCGAATGCAGCATCGCCGGAGTGGCTTCGTACAGCCTGCGCAGGCGTTGCTCACTGGCCGCGAGTTGGGTGCTGGTGGCGCGTTGTTCGGTGACATCTTCGACCGAGCCGACGTAGCCGATCACCGAGCCATCGCCGGCCGGGTTGCTGCGGGCGCGCGACCTCACATGGCGTGTCTGCCCGTCGCTGCGCACGATGCGAAACTCGCAGTCGAACTCGACACCCAGCGCTGACGTGCGCTGCCACTCGGCGAAAACGGCCGCGCCGTCGTCGGGATGCAAAGTGGCGGCCCAACCCTCGCCCAGGCTCTGGTCGAGCGTCAGTCCGTAGATGTCTTGCCAGCGCCCGTTGGTGTAGGTGCAGCCGCCCTGCGCATCGGTGGCAAACACACCCAACGGCGAAACCTCGCTGAGGGCCTTGAAGCGGGCTTCGCTGTCGGCCAGAACCCGCGCGGCGCGCGTTTGCTCGCGGATGTCCCGGATGATCTTGGTGGCGCCAGTCAGCTCGCCTGCGGCGTCACGGATCGGCGCCAGGCTGATCGAGACCGGGATCGCATCGCCGCTGCGGTGCAGGCGAATGGTTTCAAAATTGAAGCCGGCGAGCGAATCCTTCAGCCGAGATTGCAGGTCAACCCGGTCGTCGGGTCGATCGCTTGGCACCAGCTTTGCTGCGAGTTGCCCCAGCATTTCGGTGGGGCTGTAGCCAAACAATCGCTCGGCGGCGGCGTTCCAGTGCGTGACCGTGCCGTCGAGCGCCAGGGTGATGATGGCGTCCAGGCTGTTGCGCAGCACTGCGGCGGCCTGCGAGGCGGTTTCAAGCAGCTCGCGCTCGGCCATCAGCGCCCGCCGGCCTTCCAGCGCGCGCACGGCCGCAGCCGCCAGGTGGCCCAGCACCTCGCGCTGCCGGGCATCCAACTGACGCGGCTGGCGGTCGATGACGCACAACGTGCCCGCGTGGCTGCCATCGCTCAGGCGCAGCGGAGCGCCGGCGTAAAACGCACGTCCGGGGCGCTGGTGACCAGGGCGTTGTCGGCAAAACGCGGATCGAGCGTTGCATCAGGCACCTCGAAGATGCCGTCCTGCAGGATGGCATGGGCGCAAAAAGCGAGGTCGCGGGGTGTTTCGGTGACGCCAGGCAGGCCAGTGTTGGCCTTGAACCACTGGCGGTCGACGTCAACCAGGCTGATCAGCGAGACCGGCACGCCGCACACCAGCGCGGCAGCGTGCACCAGGGCATCGAACTCGCACTCGGGCGCGGAATCGAGAATGCCGAGCTTGTTCAGAGAGCGAAGCCGCTCGGCTTCGTTGGAGGGGATTTGCGCGGCAGACATTGAATATTTCCCCGGAGTGCAGAGGGCGGGCAGTCCCGTAGCTTTGGTCGCCTGATTCTGCGCAGGCTGGCAGGTGGGCGTAGCCGAATGAAGCACAGTGTCCAACCCCCTGATTTGTCAATCTGCCGTTGTCGAGTGGCAACATCCGCCCCATGCCCCACGCTCCGATTGCCCACACCGACTCCCACGCCGCATCCGCATCCGCAGCAGCGGCCGACGCTTCGCCGGCCCAAGCCCGCGCGCCGGACTGGCCGGCCATCGATGCCGCCCGGGCCAGCAATCCGGACAACCGGCTGCCGTTCTGGGTGATTGACGCCGGCCAGCCGCTGCTCGCCGGATCGGTGGCCATCGTCCACCTGCAGGCGCTGGCGCGCTGGCCCGAGGCGCTGCGCATCGATGCCGACGGCGTCACCCTCACCGTGGAGGCGGCGCGGCGCAGCGGCTTTCTGGCCCAGGCCAACCACGATCTGCACGCCGCCGGCCTGATCACCGCCTGGCGCAGCGAAACCTACCCGCTGCAGCCCACGGCAGGCGGCGAGGTGCTGGCCACGCTGGAGCGGGCTGCGGCCCGGTTCTGGGGCACTTTGACCTTTGGCGCCCACTGCAATGGCTACCAGGCGGACGCCAGCGGCCGGCCCAGCCACCTCTGGATCGCCCGGCGTGCGCTGGACAAGGCCATCGACCCCGGCCTGCTCGACAACCTGATCGGCGGCGGCGTGCCACACGGCCAGACACCCGCCCAGACCGTCGTGCGCGAGGGCTGGGAGGAGGCCGGCTTGCTGCCGGCGCAAATGGCCGGGCTGGTGGCGGGCCGGCGTTTTCGGGTGGCGCGCGACGTGCCCGAGGGCTTTCAGCGCGAGGAACTGAGTGTCTTTGACCTGGCCCTGGCGCCTGGCCTGCTGCCGCGCAACCAGGACGGCGAGGTGCACAGCCACCACCTGATGACCATCGACCAGGCCCTGGCCCATGCCGCAGGTGGCAACATGACGGTCGACGCGGCACTGGTCACGCTGGACTTTGCGCTGCGCCGCCGGCTGTTGCCGCCCAACCAGCACCAGCACCTGCAAGCGCTGGCCGAGGGCCTGTGGGCAGGCCGGTCGAGTCTGGACCGCTGAAAACCGGGAATCTGCAAGCCGCTTGCGTTCAATCAAACTGAAGCAGCGGGTCAAGGCGGCTGAACTCTGGCGTGCCAGCAGGGCACCACAATCTGATCATGGTTTTTGCACGCCCCTCCTCAAGCACCCGCTACACCGGCCTCGCCATTGCCTTGCACTGGCTGTTGGCGCTGATGATCGTCTGCGCTTTTGGCGTCGGGCTCTACATGAGCGACCTGCCGGTGTCGCCCACGCGGCTCAAGCTCTACAACTGGCACAAGTGGGCGGGGGTGACGATCCTGGCGCTGTCTGGCCTGCGTCTGCTGTGGCGCCTGACCCACCAACCCCCGGCCGACGTGCCGATGCCGGCCTGGCAAGCCCGCGCCGCCCACCTCACCCACGGCCTGCTGTACACGCTGTTTTTTGCCACGCCGCTGCTGGGCTGGGCCTACAGCTCTGCGGCCGGGTTCCCGGTGGTGTGGTTGGGTGTGCTGCCGCTGCCTGACTTTGTGCCGGTGGACAAGGCGCTGGCCGAAACCCTCAAGCAAATGCACGGCATCCTGGCCTGGGGCATGGCGGCGCTGGTGGTGCTGCATGTGGCTGGCGCACTCAAGCATCAATTTGTTGACCGCGACGGCTTGCTGGCCCGCATGCGGCCGAGCCGCAGCTGATCCACCCAGTTTCCCTTTCCCGGCTGCCCGGCTTTGCCCGACCGGCGCTGCCGGGTCGGTACCGCACAGCCCGCTGATTTCAAACTTCAAGGAGTTCTCATGCCCCTCACCCGTTTGCTGCTCGCCGGTCTGGTGGCCGCCCCGATGTTCGCCGGCCTGGCTGGCACCGCCCTGGCCCAGCAGGTGCTGCCGGCCCAAAGCGAGATCAGCTTTGTCAGCAAACAGATGGGCGTACCGGTGGAGGGCAAGTTCAAGCTGTGGACGGCCCAGATCAGCTTCGACCCCAAGAAGCCCGAGACCGGCAAGATCGGCTTCACGATCCAGACCGGCAGCGCCAGTTTTGGCTCGGCCGAGACCGATGCCGAGGTGCCCAAGGCGCCGTGGTTCAACGTGGCCAAGTTCCCTCAGGCCAGCTTTCAGAGCAGCTCGATCAAGGCGCTGGGCGGGTCCAGGTTCGAGGTGCAGGGCGCGCTGCTGATCAAGGGCGCCACCCAGACGGTGGTCGTGCCCGTCACCGTGAGCCAGGCCGGCGCCACCAGCACCGCCACCGGCAGCTTCGTGATCAAGCGGCTGGACTTCAAGATCGGCGACGGTGAATGGGCCGACACCTCGATGGTGGCCAACGACGTGCAGGTCAAGTTCAAGCTCGCCCTGAGCGGCATGGCGCCGCTCTGATCCCCGCCCCCGGCTCCCTTTTCCCAACCCCCCAACCCCAACCCCGAACCAACCCCACAGGAGTTTGTCCATGATCCGCAACACCCTCATCGCCACCGCGCTGGCTGCCGCCGCCCTGACCGCCCAGGCCCAGGCCGCCACCTACACGATCGACCCCACGCACACCTTTGCCACCTTCGAGATCTCGCACTTCGGCACCTCCACCAACCGGGGTCGCTTTGACAAAAAGAGCGGCACGGTGCAGCTGGACAAGGCGGCCAAGACCGGCCGGGTCGAGCTGACGATCGAAACCGGCTCGATCAACTCGGGCACGGCGGCGTTTGACAAACACCTGCAAAGCAAGGATTTTTTCAACGCGGCCGAGTTCCCGACCGCCAAGTTCGTGGCCGACAAGTTCAGCTTCAACGGCGACAAGGTCAGTGAGGTGGCCGGCACCCTGACGCTGCTGGGCAAGACCAACCCGGTGGTGCTCAAGGCCAGCAACTTCAACTGCTACATGAGCCCGATGCTCAAGGTCGAGGTCTGCGGTGGTGACTTCGAGACCACGCTGGTGCGCAGCCAGTACGGCATGGCCTGGGGCCTGAACTTCGGCTTCTCGGACAACGTGCGCCTGGTGGTGCAGGTCGAGGCCGTCAAGCAGCCCTGATAGACCGCAGTGTGGCCGCGCTGCAGCCGCGCTGCAGCCGCGTCGCATCTGGCGGCTGCGCGCGTATCGGCGGCGCGTCCAGCGTTGCCCGCGACGCCCCGAACGGCCCCTGGCCGTGCGGGGCGTCGCTGCTTCTGCGAGCATCACGCCATGGACTATCGCCCGATCACCCTCGCGCTGTCTGGCGCCCTGCTGGCCGGCCTGGCCGGCATGACCACCGGCGCCCGCGCCGAGCCGGTGGCCTACAGCTTGGACCCTTCACACAGCTTTGCCAGTTTCGAGCTGCTGCATTTCGACACCAGCACGCTGCGCGGTCGCTTCGGTCCGCTCAGCGGCGACATCACGCTGGACCGCGACGCCCGCCGCGGCCGGGTGCAGGTGGTGGTGGACACGGCAGCAGTGAGCACCGGCCTGGGCGTGCTGGATTCGCGCATCAGGCAAGACGACGTGCTGGGCGTGGCAGCGTACCCGCAAGCCTTCTTTGTGGCCGAGCGATTCGAGTTCGACGCCGCCGGCGCTGTGGCCGCTGTCAGCGGCGAGTTCACGCTGCGCGGCAGCAGCCAGCCGCTGCGGCTGGTGGCCAAGCGGTTTCGCTGCTACCTCAACCCGCTGTTCCGGCGCGAGGTCTGCGGCGGCGACTTCGAGGCCGAGTTCTCGCGCAGCAGCTTTGGCATCAGCCACAGCCTGCCCTTTGTGTCGGATGTCGTGCGGCTGAAGATCGCGGTCGAGGCGATACGCCAGACGCCTTGATCGCCGCCCAGGGCGGTGCTGGGCACGGCCTGTCCGCTGCACTTGCAGCCCGTCTGCCCTCCAGGCCGCTGCGTCGGACAGGCGGCGCCACGGGCTGCCCGCTTGCGTACAGTGCGTCATCTCCCGCTGCAAGCCGCCCGCCGCCGCCCTCATGACCGCCGACCAAGTCAATCCCTGGCCCCAGCGCTGGCAACGTTTGTCGATCGCCTCCGTGCAGGCATTCCATGCCTACGCAGGCTGGCTGATCAGCATCAGCTGGCGCCGGTTCATCGTGTTGGCGGCGCTGCTGTTGATCGTGTCGGGCATCCTGCAAAACATCCCGCCCTTCAGCTGGACCTACACCACCACCGTGCAGCGGGTCGACCCCGATCTGCAGCCCGCCGGTTTGCCAGCAGCGCCAGCAGCCCCTGCAGCGCCCGAGGCGCCCGAGCCTCCGGCCATGCCCAGCAGCCCCAAAGGGCGTAACGCACCCACCATCCACATCGAAACCCAGCCCGGTGAGGGCAAGACCAGCGGGGTGGACATCTCGATCGGCGAGCGCGGCGTGCACATCATCGAGCGGCCTCGGGCCGCACCGGCAGCACCGGCAGTGCCGGCAGCGGCCACCGCGTCAGCCGCGCCTGCAGCTGCCGCGCCGGCCTCCAAGGTCGCCGCCAAGTCGGCCATCGAGATCCACGTGCCGCCCGGCGCCACCGGCGAGGCGGTGCGGGCTGCGGTTGAAACCGCCCGCGAGGCCATCGAAGAGGCGGTGCAGCAAGCCCGCGACGACGCCGAGTCGGCCCGGGCCGACGCCAAGGCGGCCCGGGCCGAAGCCCGCAGCGCGGCCGAGATTGCGCGGCGCGACGCGGCACGGGCCCGCGACGACGCCCGTCGCCGCACACGCGAGGTGCACGAGGTCAGCCTGGGCGAGTTTTTGCCCAGCCTGGCAATGCTGTGGATCATCGTCTCGGTGGTGATCAAGATCAGCTACAAGCGCCAGGTGCAGGCCCAGGCTGAGGCGGCCCAGGCTGTGGAGACGGCCGAGTCCGAGTCGCTCAAACGCCAGGTGGTCGAGGCCCGGATGGCGGCAATGCAGGCCCAGGTGGAGCCGCATTTCCTGTTCAACACACTGGCTTCGATCGACCACCTGATCGAGACCGACCCGCCACGCGCCAGCCAGATGCAGAAGAACCTCATCGCGCTGCTGCGGGCCAGCATGCCCACCCTGCGCGAGGCGGCCGATGGCGGCGCGAATGTGGGGCGGTTCCGCGACCTGGGGCGCGAGCTGGCGGTGATCCGGCCCTATCTGGCGATCCTGAAAGTGCGCATGGAAGAGCGCCTCTGCACCGAGATCGACGTGCCCGAGGGCCTGCTGTCGGCCGAGTTCCCACCGATGATGGTGCAGACCCTGGTCGAAAACGCCATCAAGCACGGCCTGGAGCCCAAGCCCGAAGGCGGCAAGCTGAGCCTGAAGGCCGAGGTGGTGCACGGCAAGCTCAGCGTGACAGTGGCTGACACCGGCCTGGGCTTTGGCCGTGCGGCCACTGCCGGCACGGGCGTGGGCCTGGCCAACATCCGCGAGCGCCTGCAACTGCTGTACGGCGCCAAAGCCAGCCTGACCATCACCCAGAACCCTGGCGGCGGCACCCGGGTGACGCTGGCCGTGCCGTACAAACCGGTCGAGAGCGCTGCCACGGCCGCAGCCTGAGCCTGGCTACCATCGCCACATGAACACGCCCAACGCCCCCACGCCGGCACGCGCCGTGATCGCCGACGACGAGCGCCTGATGCGCGAGCAACTCTGCGCCCGGCTGGCCGAGGTCTGGCCTGAACTGCAGATCGTGGCCGAGGCCCGCAACGGCCTGGAGGCGGTGGAGCTGGTGGCCCAGCACCGGCCCGAGCTGGTGTTTCTCGACATCCGCATGCCCGGCCTGACCGGCGTGGACGCGGCCCGCCAGATCGCCCAGATGGCGGTGGCGGACGACGAGTACCTGCCGGAGGTCGTGTTCATCACCGCCTACGACCAGTACGCGGTCGAGGCGTTTGAGCAAGGGGTGTGCGACTACGTGCTCAAGCCCGCCGAGCGGGATCGCCTGCTGCTGACCACCCAGCGCATCCGGGCCCGCCTGGCCAGCCGCGATGCGGCCGACAACAGCCCGGACAGCGCGCCCGCCCCTGCGCTGCAACAGGTGCTGCACCGGCTGGCGGCGCAGCTCAACCCGGGCGGCGCACCCAGGCCGCTGGACTGGATCCAGGCCAGCGTGGGCTCGGGCATCCAGATGATTCCGGTGGCCGAGGTGCTGTTTTTCATCAGCGACGAGAAGTACACCCGGGTGCAAACCGCCACGTTGGAGGCGCTGATCCGCAAGCCGATCAAGGAGTTGATCGACGAGCTCGACCCGCAACAGTTTTGGCAAGTCCACCGCAGCACCCTGGTCAACGCCCGGGCGATTGCGGGCATCACCCGGGATTTTCGGGGCCGGCAGATCGTCAGCGTGCGCGGCCACCCCGAAAAGCTGGAGGTGAGCCGCAGCTACAGTAATTTGTTCAAGGGCATGTAGGCGCAGCGCTGGCCTGCCCTGCCGCTGCGGCACAGGCTCAGGCCTGTGGCAGGCTGCCAGGCCGATCACCCAGCAGGTAGCGCGGCCCGGCGCCCCGGGCGGCCGCTGCGTCCTGCGGGTTGTACAACGCGCAGGACTTGAACGACAGGCAACCGCAGCCGATGCAGGCGCTCAGCCGGTCGCGCAGCGCGGTCAAGGCCGCGATGCGGGCATCGAGCAGCTGCTGCCACGACGCCGCCAGCAACGCCCAGTCCTCGGGCGAGGGCGTGCGACCGTTGGGCAGGCTGTCCAGCGCCGCCCGGATCTGGGTCAAGTCCAGCCCCACCGCCTGCGCCGCCCGGATGAAAGCCACCCGCCGCAGCACGTGGCGCGGGTAGTGCCGCCGGCCGCCGGCGCTGCGCCCACCCGCGATCAGGCCTTGGGCCTCGTAAAAACGCAGCGCACTGGCCGCTACGCCGGCGCGCCGCGCCAGCTCACCGATCAAAAGGCTGTCATCAGGGTTCATGGTGGAAGGGTGAGGCGGGTTTGCAGTCAGGGTGCTTCGGAGGGTGGCTGCGGAAGGTGCTTGCGGAGGGTGGGTTGCTGTGGCTGGTGGCTGCGGTCGGCTGATGCAGGCGGTTTTTGCGGGCGGTTACCGCAGGCGGTTGCGGCGGGCGGTTGCGGCGGGCGGTTGCGGCGGCTTGGCGCTGCGCACCTGCGCCGCTGGCTGCTCCGACGTTTTCACCGTCACACCGCTTGACTTCAAGTTAACTTTAACTTGCATGATGACGCCGTCAAGCCCCCTGTCCCTCACCACCCGCCCACCGGAGCGCCCCATGTCCCACGAAACCCTGGAACACGCCAACATCACCGTGCAGCAGATCGAGCCGGCGCTGCGTTTTTTGCTCACCGCCCTGCCCGGCTGGCGGGTGCGCGGCGAGGGCCGCATGGACTGGTTTGGCAAGTCCATCCGCTGGCTGCATGTGGGCAGCGAGCAGCACTACCTCGCGCTGCAGGACGGCGGCGAGGCGGCCGGTCCTCACTGGCAGTCGCACCAGTTGGGCGTCAAGCACCTGGGCATCGTGGTGCCCGACCTGGCAGCCCTGGTGGACCGCCTGCAAGCCGGCGGCTACACCATGGACCACCCCGGCGGCCGCCATCCTCACCGGCGCAGCGCCTACTACCTGGCCGACGGTCTGGTGCAGATCGAGTTTGTGCAGTACCTGTCGGACCAGCCGGCCGAGCGCAACGACTACAAACTTTGAGGCCCGAGCGCTGGCGGGTGCTGAGGGCGCTCGCGGGGCGGCAAGGCGCTGGCGATCAGCCACTGCGCGGCCCAGTAGGTCGCCAGGATCAACAGCCCGGCCAGCGGCAGCGGCGTGTGAAAGCGGTTGAACGCCAGCAGCGCGTCTGACGCCAAAAACAGCAGCCCGCCCAACGCCGCCCGCCACAGCCAGGCAGCGGGCGGCGTGCCGCGCGCCACCCGCCAGGCGCTGGCCGTCTGCGCTGCCATCGCCGCCAGGCACAACACGTAGGCGGCCACCGGCACGCGCAAGCCGGCCGGCACACCGGGCCACAACACCGCCAGCACGCTGCCGGCCAACAGCGCGTAGCCGGCATACGCCACCCGGCTGGCGCCTAGCCGCACCCCTCGGGTGAACGCCACCAGGTACGCCAGATGCGCCGCCAAAAACGCCACCAGCCCGGGCAAAAAGCCCTGCGCTGGCCAAAGCAGCGCCACGTCACCCCCCAACGACAGGCACAAGCCCAACAGCAAGGCCCGCCGCCGGGCCTCGCCCGGCCGGCCGCGCCCGGCGGCATAGGCGATCACCAGAGCGGTGGTCAGCGGCTTGAGCAGCGCATAGGGCCAGAACTGCGCGGGCCAGACCTGCTGGCAGGCAATGGCCGCAACGGCCGAGGCCAGGAAGGGGATAAACAGTACGGCAGTCCGGCTCATGGCTTCGACTATGCAACAGTCAATTTCAACATCCCGCACTCAAGACAGGCTGGCTTCTGCAGTGTTTGACCTGGCAACCGCTTCAGCGGCTGCACGATCCGACTGTGAGTGATTGGCGCCGGTCTCCCAGGTCGGAAAATAGTCCTGCGCTTGATTGCCCCACGCTGACCCGCCGGGCCGCGCACCCCGCGCAAACAACTCCCGACATGGCCCCGGGCTGCAACGCTCGATCAGACCACAGGCCTCGTCCGGCTTGCGGGAATGCTCGCGTTCTTGCGAGCAAATGATGTTCATCTGGCTGCGGCCCCGTCTGGCTTGGCTTGACCGGGCGCGTAGCCCAGGTGATGACGCATCTCGGCGCCCAAGGCGCGCTCGATGAACGCCTTTTTGAACCGCTGAAAGATGCCCTCCAACCGACCCGGCGTGACCGGCCCGGGAATCAACGGCTCCAGCAACTCGGCTGGAATTCGCGGCAGCGCCGCCTTGTCCGCCGCAGCGGTGTTTGTCTTGCGTGGCATTCACGCTATGCCTCGCACACAAAATTCCAGACAGGCGCTGCACCGAACTTGCGCGCTTGTCGTTGATTGGCATCGTGACGGCGCGCAGCGCCCCAGCCCCGTGCCGCCGGCTTCAATCAACGTGGGGCGCCGCCGCCAGCTTGGCCGCCAGGTCGGCCCGGATGCGCTTGAGCCGCTCGCGCGGGTTCTCCTGCACCGTGGCCTCGTGCAGCTTCATCTCGGCGATGAAGCGGCTGGGCACGCCTTGCACCGTGTCGCGGCCCTTTTTGCGCCGTCGCAAGCTGCTGACCACCAGCGTGCTGCGGGCGCGGGTGATGCCGACGTACATCAGCCGGCGTTCTTCTTCCAGCCGCGTTTTCGACACTTCGGCCGACATCTCCTCGGCATCGCTCTTGAACGGCAGCAGGCCCTCATTGACGCCCACCAGCATCACATGCGGCCACTCCAGGCCCTTGCTGGCGTGCAGGGTCGACAGCGTCACCACGTCCTGCTCCTCGTCGCGCTCGGCCAGGCTGATGATCACGCTGATGGTCTGCGCCACCTGCAGCACGGTCTGCTTTTCGTCCTCGTACACACCGCCGTCGTTGCGCTTCTCGCCGCCGCAGCGCCGGGCGATCCAGTCGATGAAGTCGAGCACGTTGGTCCAGCGCGAGGCGGCAGCCTTTTCGCTGTCCTCGCTCTCGAAGAGGTAGTTCTCGTAGCCGATGTCCTTGACCCAACCCAGCAGCAAAGCCCGGGCATCGTCGGCACCGGTGGTGCGCTCGGCCTGGGCCTGCAGCTCGTTGACCAGGCGGCCAAACTCATGCAGGCCATGCACGGCTTTGGCGCCCATCTGCGCGGCCAGGCTCTTGGAGAACAGCGCGGCAAACAGGCTGAGCTTCCATTGGGCCGAGAACGCGCCCAGCTTGCCGAGCGTGGTGTGGCCGATGCCGCGCCTGGGCGTGGTCACGGCGCGCAAGAAGGCCGGGTCGTCATCGGGGTTGACCAACAAGCGCAGCCAGGCGCACAGGTCCTTGATCTCGGCGCGGTCGAAAAAGCTGGTGCCGCCTGAGACCTTGTAGGGAATGTTGGCCGTGCGCAGTTTTTTCTCGAACACCCGCGCAAGATGGTTGGCGCGGTAGAGGATGGCAAAGTCGCTGAACTTGGTCTGGCCGGTCGTGCGGTCGTCCGCCAGGGCGCCGCCCTGGGCCCGCAAACCCTGGATGAAGGCCACCGCACGCTCGGCCTCGTGCTCCTCGCCGTCGCATTCGATCAGGCGCACCGGGTCGCCGTCGCCAAACTCGCTCCAGAGCTTTTTCTCGAACAGCTTGGGGTTGCCGGCGATCACATGGTTGGCGGCGCGCAGGATGTTGCCGGTGGAGCGGTAGTTCTGCTCCAGCGGGATGACTTTGAGGTCGGGCCAGTCCTGCGGCAGCCGGCGCAGGTTGTCGATGGTGGCGCCGCGCCAACCGTAGATGCTCTGGTCGTCATCGCCCACTGCGGTGAACCTGCCGCGCCGGGCCGGGTCGTCGGGGCTGACCAGCAGCTTGAGCAGTTCGTACTGCACCGCGTTGGTGTCCTGGTACTCGTCGACCAGCACATGGCGGAACTTGGCCTGCCAGTTGGCGCGCGCCTCGGCGTCGCGCTGCAGCAGTTTGAGCGGCAGGCTGATCAGGTCGTCAAAGTCCACCGCCTGGTAGGCCGCCAGGCGCTCCTCGTAGCGCTTCATCACCTGGGCGGCCACCTGCTCGTCGGCGTCCTTGGCGATTGCCGCTGCGGCGTCGCTGTCCAGGCCCTGGTTCTTCCACAGGCTGATGGTCCACTGCCACTGGCGGGCTTGCTTGTTGTCGGTGGCGCCGCCGGCCTCGCGCAGCACGCCCATCACGTCGTCGGCATCCAGAATCGAGAACTTCTGCTTCAGCCCGACCCGGGTGCCGTCTTCACGCAGGATGCGCACCCCCAGGCTGTGGAAGGTGCTGACCGCCAGGTCCTTGGCCGCCCGCCCACCGACCAGCCCCTTGGCACGCTCGCGCATCTCCTGCGCTGCCTTGTTGGTGAAGGTGATCGCGGCAATCTCCCTGGGCGCCAGGCCGGTTTGCAGCAGGCGGGCGATCTTTTGCACGATCACCCGGGTCTTGCCCGAACCGGCACCGGCCAGCACCAGGCAGGGGCCAGACAGGTGGTGCACGGCCTGAAGCTGGGCGGGGTTGAGGATGTCGGGGGTGTTGGCCATGCGGGGCCGCAGGCCCGGGCAGATCCGGGCGCTTGGGGCGCGGATGATAGCGGGCGGGGGTACGGCCGGGCCGGCGGCGGTTTTGGCCGCGGGAAGGTGGTGGGCACGCCGCGTCAAGCGGCATCGAGCCTGCGGCTTTGCACAGTGCCCTGGCAGGCCTGCCGCAGCTGTCGCATCCGCCGCTGACATACTGGCGCGCGTCATGCAAGCCATCCTCACCGTCACGGTTCCGTTTTTTGCGCTGGTGCTGACGGGCTGGTTGGCGGCGCGGCGCGGCCTGCTGCCCGAGTCGGCCATCCCGGGGCTCAACGCCTACGTGCTGTACTTCGCCCTGCCCTGCTTGTTGCTGCGCTTTGGTGCGGACACGCCGGTTTTGGATCTGCTCAATCCCTGGCTGCTGGCGGTGTACCTGCTGTGCGCCGTGCTGGTGGTGGTCTTCACGCTGGCGCTTTCGCTCAACCGGGGAGTGGGGCTCAAGGACGCCGCGTTTGCTGCGCTGGTCGCCGCCTTCCCCAACACCGGGTTCATGGGTGTGCCCTTGCTGGTGGCCTTGCTCGGGCCGGCGGCCGCCGGGCCGGTGATCTGCATGGTGCTGGTCGATCTGTTTTTCACCAGCTCGCTGTGCATTGCACTGTCGCAACTTCAAGGTGCCGGTGAGCACGGCGCCCGGACGGCGGCGCTGCGGGCGCTGCGCGGTGCGCTGTCCAACCCATTGCCCTGGTCGATCGCCCTGGGTGCATTGCTGTCGGCGGGCGGCATCCGCCTGATGGGCCCGGTCGACAGCGTCACCCACATGCTGGCCGACTCTGCCAGCCCGGTGGCGCTGTTCTCGATCGGTGCCATGCTGAGGCGGGCCGCCGTGCATGCGCATGGCCGCACGCCGCTGCGCGACACCCTGCCGGTGGCGCTGATCAAGCTGCTGCTGCATCCGCTGCTGGTGTTTGCAGCCGGCAGCGCGGCGCAGCGGCTGGGTGCGCCGCTGTCGGCGTTTCAGTTGATGGTGCTGACATTGGCCGCCGCCCTGCCCAGCGCCAGCAACGTCTCGCTGCTGACCGAGCGCTACGGCGCCGACTCGGGCCGGGTGGCCCGCATCATCATGACCAGCACGGTGCTGGCGTTTGGCAGCTTCAGTGCGCTGGCGTGGTGGTTTGGGGCGCGGGCGGCGGCTTGAGCGACCCACTGACCGGGCTACGTCCGGCCCCAACCTGGTCGGCCCCGGTCCCGTTCAGAAAAGTTCGGTGGTCACGGTTTCGGGGATAACAAACCATTGCCAGCCCGTACCCGCCGAACACCGGTTCAACCGTCACCACCAGCGCCTGCTCGATCTGGGCCTGCGCCATCAACATGCGGTCGAACGGGCGCCGTGCGGCCCCGGCAACCTGCCAGCCAGGATCGCGTGTTCCAGGCTGATAGGCAGCGCTTCGAAGCGCTGCTTGCGGAGGTATTGCGACAGGTTGACGTCGATGTCCTCGGCCTGAGGCAGCTTGCCGATGCGAAACCTGG
Source organism: Betaproteobacteria bacterium (assembly GCA_025358155.1). GTDB lineage: Bacteria > Pseudomonadota > Gammaproteobacteria > Burkholderiales > Burkholderiaceae_C > Pseudaquabacterium. The sequence goes on along the minus strand of JANYKR010000137.1, from coordinate 332 downwards.
CGGCCATCTCGCAGGCCGTGGCTGCGCTCACCCAGACCCGGTGGGCAGGATCGCCGATAGTTTGCCGGGCGCTGAGGCTGAGCTCTGGGCTGCCCAACAGCCACCAGAACAGGGCATGGGTGTCGAGCAGCAGCGGCTGGCTTTCGGCAGGCTTTGCTGCGCCAGCGCGTCAGGCCGGGGCGGCCCGGGATGCTGGGGCCTTCGGCGCCTTCAGCGCTTTGATCAACTCAGCCGGCCCAGCCTCATCGGCCATCCCAGGCCGCCAGCTCGTCTTCAGGCAGGTGCTCAAAAAACGCCGGCGTGAGCGCAGCCTTGCCTTTGGCTTGCTGCAC
>JANYKR010000126.1 GCA_025358155.1 Betaproteobacteria bacterium | reverse complement strand
CATGCGCGGGGCGGGAGCGAGCAAGCGAGCATCGTACTGTCAGCTCGATCGCCTTCTGAGCTGGGTTATTACCTGTTACCGGTAACCTATATTTTTGCCCACACTACAGGCCACTTTGCTGTCAGTGGCCGCATGTCCCCCGTCCGAGTTCTCGACCCCCGCTTTGCGCCGGTGGCCCACCCATGCCGCCGGGCTGCTCGAGCGCCTGTGCACCGGCGCCGAATGGAGCGAGGGCCCGGTTTGGCTGAGCGAAACCGGCAGCCTGTTGTGGAGCGACATCCCCAACAACCACAGGCTCGGCTGGCAGCCTGAGCGCGGAATGTCGGTGTGGCGCGAGGCCGTCGGGTTCACCAATGGCCATGCCCGCGAGGCAGACGGCGCGCTGTTGCATTGCTCGCACGGGCTGCGGGCCATCGTGCGCACGCGCTTCACCCCGGCCATGCAGCCGCTGCCCGACGAGGTGGGCCGGGTGGGCACGGGTCGCCCTGGGCCGGCTGCAGACTGCCGTGGGCACGGCACGCGGCAGCAAAGGGGGCCCGACAGACCACGAGTTGCGCGGTGACCCCTACGACATGTCGCCGCACCGGCTGCGCTTCGAACGCATCCACAAGGGCCTCGGCTGGCTGACCGTGCTGTCGGCCATGGCGGTGATCGCGCTCGGGCTGCTCGTTGCCGATGCCCCGCGGTGGATGCCCTTGGTGCTGCTTGCCTGGTGGTCGGCACTGGCGCTGCTGGCGCTGCGCTGGCAAGGTCAGGGCCGCTGTATCGACACCTACCAAGCGATCTGGGGACCCGACCCGGTGCACCCCGGCAACCGCCAGCGCCCAATCGGCTGGGGCGTTCGCCGCCCGCCCGCCCGCCCGCTCGCTCGATTGATTGACCCACGCACTGCTCAAGCCCTATGGCCGATCTCGAACTCAGGAAAATCGTCAAGCGCTTCGGCGATGTCACTGTCGTGGATCGGCTCGACCTCGCGGTGGCCAATGGCGAATTCACCGAAACGCCGCCGGCTTCATCGCAGCGCCAGCCAGATTTCGTTGCGCCGCAAGAACCACGGCGTCATCGGGCTGTCATAGCGCGCCAGGACTGGCTGGCCCTGTGTGGCAACGCCGGCTGCCACCAGGGCCGCTTGCAGCTTGCTCAGATGTTCGGCGTAGTTGGCCTGCGACCAGGTGCCCGAGTAGCGGATAGCCGCCCACTGGCTGGCAGGCACCAGTCGCAACTGCACCCGGGGGTCCAACGGCTCGGGGGCCGACTCCAGCGTTACCCCTTCGGGCAACACGAACTGCACGCGCATGCCGCCCGCCACCGCAGCCTGCGTCACCGGTGCAGTCATCTCCAGCTTCACGGGCGCGGCCGTCTGCGTTACCGGCGCAGTCATCGCAAACTTCTTCTCGCCCTTGTTCTTGCCAAAGATGTAGCCGGCCAGGATCGGGAAGGCCCGGCTGCCTGCGTCTTCGGCCGTGGCATCTACCACCACCTCGGCCACGACGTAGGGCGCGTACTGGCGCAGCTCCACGGCGTCGAACTGTTTGATGACCTCGTACCGGGGTTCTTCGATGGCGTGGCTGAACAGAGGCATGGTGGTGAGTGTGAACAAAAGCAGCAAGCGTTGCATGGCGAGGGTGCAGGTTGGGCAAGGTTGAGGCGTCAAACGCCAAAGTGAAGACCGATGGCCGGTATTGCAGATTCAGCGCAAGTTGTTCAGCGCAAGTTGTTCAGCTCATGGCGAGCGGCCCGGCCTTGCGGCAGGCCTGAGCTTTGAAGGCTGGGAAACCGGTGCCATCGCCGCGCCGTCGGCCGTTGCCGACGCCGGCAGCAGCAGGCCCTCGTGCAGGGCCACATGTTCGAGTGCTGCCTCGAAGCGGGCGCGCGAAGCAGTGGCAACCCGGTGCAAATAGCTATGCAGTTCAGCATCGGCGGCGTTGCGGTGCTCGCACTCGGCGCTGTAGGCCTCGAAGTGCGCAAGTTGCATCAACAGTTCGGCCACATGGCGCGGGCACTCGCAGGCAATCGTCGGCGACAAATTTGCGAAAGTAGCCAGCGCCGCGTCGTCCCAGCGGCGCGGCGGTATGGGTTCGGTTGCGGGCATGGGCAGATGCTCTGCAGGCCCATGCGTCGCGACCGCTTTGGCTGACAGGCTGTTGAGCCATTGCGCCACCACCGCGTCAGGCTGCGGCTCGCGCAGCAAAGCCAGGCCGGCGGTTGCCAATGCCTCGCAAACGGGATCGGCAGCAAAGCGGTACAAAACGGCTTTTGGCACCGCACCGAGCGCTGGCGCGGCTGCGTCGACCGCCGCCAGCCAGCCTGCATGCAGTTGCGGTTCGTGGAACAGCACAGCGTCGGGTGGCGAACCCTGCAATGCGGCAGCGGCTCGCGACGCATCGTCGAACGGCCCCAGCAGCTGCATCGGACGGCCGAGTCGGCGCAGCAGCGCGGGTCGCTGCAAGCGGGTGGCCAGCGCCGCGCCCACCACGGCCAGGCGCCACGCCGGCACGGGCGCTGCGGAGGCTGCGGAGGCTGTGTCAAAACGCTCTTGGCGTTGGGTGGCCGCCAACGCCTGCGCATGACCGGTGGCCGCACGCTGCAGTTGCGCCATGTCCAGCGGCGCCAGGCTGCCAATGGCATGACCCAGGTCGGTCAGCTGCTTGATAAGCGTCAGCCGCCGGATGTCGTTTACCGAGTACAGGCGCTGGCCGCTCGGTGTCAGCGTGGGCTGGGTCAAACCGTAGCGGCGCTCCCACACACGCAAGGTAGCCACCGGCATGCGCAACATGCGCGCCACCGCGCCGCTACGGTGGTGCAGCGGGTCAGCCGCAGCAGCTGCGGGCAGGGAGGACGGCGTCGATGCCTCTGTATTTTTCATGCAGGTACGATTTCTCTTGTTTATGAAGCTTATTTGACGCCGATTATAAGTCAATAAACCGAACTTGACGGCTCTATGAATCCGTCTTGAATCGGTAATCGTGTACACTCTAAACCTATGGCAAATCGGCAAAAACAGGAATCAGGTGCAGCCACTGGCGCCGGGCGGATCTTTGCTGGCGTCAGCCGGGCACGCGCCGCCTCAACACTGGTTGCAATGCCTTCTGGCATGGGCGGAGCCGGCGTAAACACACCCACGGCCGACGGGGCTTCACAGTGACACAACCCACTGCCAACTTTCGCGGCAACAAGGCAGCTTTGCCGAGCAAGCCCTGCGCGGCCTGTGGTTTGGCCATGACCTGGCGGCGCCGCTGGGCAAAAAACTGGGCTGAGGTCAAGTACTGCTCCGACGCCTGCCGGCGCACCAAGGCTGCCCATGTCTGAACTGCGTTCACTGGTCGTCGTGCTGGGCGACCAGCTCGATCTCGATGCTTCGGCCTTTGACGGTTTCGATGGCAGCATTGACGCGGTGTGGATGGCCGAAGCGGCCGACGAGTCCACCCATGTGTGGTCGAGCAAGCCGCGTACCGTGATGTTTCTGGCCGCCATGCGCCACTTTGCGCTGGCGCTGCGGCAGGCCGGTCGCCCGCTGCACTACACGCGCCTGGACGCATCCCGGCAGCCCAGCACCTTGGCGGCGGCCTTGCAGGTCGACATCTCACGCCTCCAGCCCGCCCGGCTGGTGATGACCGCCCCCGGCGATTGGCGTTTGCTCGAAGCCATCAAGGCGGTGGCTGCGGCCCACCCGCTGCCGCTGGAAATTCGCGAAGACCGCCACTTCTTCAGCAGCGTTCGCGACTTCGCAGCGCATGCCAAAGGCCGCAAGTCGCTGCGGATGGAGTACTTTTACCGCGAGCAGCGCAAGCGCCATCAGGTCCTGATGCAAGGCGATCAGCCGGTGGGTGAGCAATGGAACTTCGATGCTGACAACCGGGAAGCCTTTGGCACCGCTGGCCCTGGCGCCGTGCCGCAGCGCACAAAGTTCGAGCCCGACGATGTCACGCGCGAGGTGATCGAACTTGTCAACACCCGCTTTGCCGATCACCCCGGCCAGCTCGACAGCTTTGCCTGGCCGACCACCCGCGCGCAAGCGCTGCAGTCGCTGCTGGCGTTCATCGAACAGCGTTTGCCGCTGTTTGGCCGCTACCAGGACGCCATGTGGCCAGGCGACGCGTGGCTGTACCACTCGCACCTGTCGGCCGCGCTCAACCTGAAGCTGCTGAACCCGCGCGAGGTGGTGGCAGCGGCCGAGGCCGCCTACCACGCTGGGCATGCACCGCTGGCCAGCGTCGAGGGCTTCATCCGCCAGATCCTGGGCTGGCGGGAATACGTGCGCGGCATCTACTGGACGCAGATGCCGGGCTACCTGGAGCGCAATGCTCTCAGCGCCCAAGAGGAACTGCCCGGCTGGTACTGGACCGGCGCTACCGACATGGCCTGCCTGCGCGACGCGATCACGCAGACGCTGGAGCACGGCTACGCCAACCACATCCAGCGCCTGATGGTGACCGGCTTGTACGCGCTGATGCTGGGCGTCAACCCGAAGCAGGTGCACGCCTGGTACCTGGCGGTGTATGTTGACGCGGTGGAATGGGTTGAGCTGCCCAACACGCTGGGCATGAGCCAGTACGCCGACGGCGGCGTGATGGGCAGCAAGCCCTACATCGCCACGGGCAAGTACATCCAGCGCATGAGCCCGCATTGCAAGGGTTGCCGCTACGACCCCGCACAGCGCAGCGGTGACAGCGCCTGTCCGTTCACCACGCTGTATTGGGACTTTCTGATGCGGCATGAAACGGCCCTGGCGAAAAACCCGCGCATGGCCTTGCAGGTGAAGAACGTGGCACGGTTGACCGACGCACAAAAGCAGGCGGTGAACGAGCGGGCAGCGGCGATCCGTTGCGGTACGGTGGGTGCGGGTGTGTCGCATGGATGATCGCTTCACGCTTGGGCTCGGGTCCGGGTTCCTGCCCGGATTCCAACCCACACGTGCCGCAGCGCTGGCCCGCGTCGCTGCCGTGCGACCGGCCGCCTACGCCCGAACCCGCAACGCGCTGGATGGCGCCGTCAGCCAACTGTCTCCGTACATCACGCACGGCTTTGTCACGCTGGCGGATGTGCTGGCCGGGGTCGCCACACGCCACACACTTGACGTTCAGCACAAGTTTGTCTACGAACTCGGCTGGCGCGACTACTTCCGCCATGTCTGGCAGCACCGTGGCGACGGCATCCTGCAATCGCTGCACGAGGGACTGCTGCCCGACGCTGCGTACAGCCGCGAGCTGCCGGCCGACATCCGCCAGGCCAACACCGGCGTGCCCGTGGTGGACGAAGCGGTGCGGGCGCTCTACGCCACCGGCATGCTGCACAACCACGCCCGCATGTGGCTGGCCAGCTACGTGGTGCACCTGCGCAAGGTGCACTGGCGCGTTGCCGCAGACTGGCTCTACGGTCACCTGCTCGACGGCGACCTGGCCAGCAACCACCTGAGCTGGCAATGGGTGGCCGGCACCGGCAGCAGCAAGGCCTATCTCTTCAATGCCGATAACGTGGTCCGCTACGCACCCGGGCCGTGGCACAGCCCCGGCAGCGTGGTGGACACATCCTACGAGGCGCTCGACCGTATGGCGCGGCAGCGTGCGCAGCCGGGCCGAGGCGAACGCCGCGTTCTGCCTGGCGGCCCCGCGTTGATCGAACCCCGATTGATCGCCGAGCCGCCCGATGAAATCGGCTTGACAGCGCCAGACGCCGCTGCCGTGGCCGGCCGCGATGTCTGGCTGGTGCACCCCTGGAATCTGGGCGACCTGCCGGCTGCACTGCCCGCCGATACCCTTGTGATCGGCGTTTTCCTGGCAGACTTTCACCGCGCCTGGCCGTGGAGTGAACGGCGTTGGCATTTCGTCGGCAGCCGCATGGCCGAGCTGGCTTCGTCATGCTGGCACGGTGATGCGGACGCGATCAGCGCTGCCTTGAAAAGCGCCCGCCGAGTGCGCAGCATCCGTGAGCCGCACCTTGACCGGTGGCTGACGCACTGGGCCGAGTGCGGGGCCGCGCCCGCATTGTTTGCGCCTGTTGATCGGCGTTGCGACTCTTTTTCCCAGTGGTGGAGTCGCGCCTCGCGTGGGCTCGACTCAGCCGCCGACCTGTTGGCCCTCAACCAGAGACCAGCAACATGACCGAAGCCGCGACCGGGACACCCCAACAGGTTTTTCCGCTGACCGTGCTGTACGACGGCGCATGCCCGCTGTGCCGCCGCGAGATCGCGGTCTACCGCGGCCTGCAGCCCCTGCAGTCGGATGCGCCAGTGTGTTTTGCCGATGTCAGCGACACCACGCTGCCCCTGCCGCCCGGCAGCACCCGCGATCAACTGCTGGCGCGTTTTCATGTGCGCGGCCGCGACGGCCAGTTGCTCAGCGGCGCACAGGCCTTCCTGGCGCTATGGGCCGCGCTGCCGGGCTGGCGCTGGCTGGCTCGGGTCGGCCGCCTGCCGGGTGCGACCTGGGTGATGGAGCGCAGCTACCTCGTCTTTCTGCGTTGGCGGCCGATGTTGCAAGGTTTGGCCTATCGTCTGGACGGGCGAGCGCCGGGCCGGCCGGGTCGCCCCGACGCCGGCCCGTGACAAGCCCGCTGATCTCAAACCGTCCTTCACTCCGGAGCCCACCATGACTGCAATCGCCCCTCCCTCAGGTGCCGGTGACAGCGTCGGCCGCGTCTTGCTGCGCTCTGGCCAAGCCTTGGCTAGGCTGCGACGCGGGCTCGGGTGCGCGGCCTTGATCGCACTGCTGGTACCCGCTGCTGCTGGCGCGGCGGGGCTGGCAGAGGCGGATGCGCGTGCCGCCCGCCAAGTCGTCGAGGCACAGCTCGGCGCGTTGGCGGCAGGCGATGGTGCGCGCGCATTTTCCTATGCGTCGGCGTCCATTCAGGCCCAGTTCGGCAATGCAAACAACTTCATGGTCATGGTGCGGAGCGGCTACCCGATGGTGGTGCGGCCGGCCGCCATGTCGTTCTTCCAGGCGCAAGTCGATATCGGGCCCCCGCCCACGGTGACGCAGTCCGTGCAGTTGCGCGACCGCGAAGGACGCCTCTGGAAAGCCACCTACCTGCTTGAGCGGCAGGCCGACGCGGGTTGGCGCATCGGCGGCTGCGTGGTGGCGGCTGAGAGCGAAAAGTCTTCGATCTGATGCCGCACTGCGCAGCGTTGGCGCCATGACCGGCACGGCTGCGCTGGTGTGGTTCAAGCGCGAT
>JANYKR010000098.1 GCA_025358155.1 Betaproteobacteria bacterium | reverse complement strand
GCCCGGTGTGCTGCTGCTGGTCGTGAAGTACGGCCTGGCCAAGACTTACGGGCCGACCCAGCCGGTGGTCTGGCAGCCGGGGCCTGCAGTGCCCGCCGCCGCGTCCCCGGGGGGGCGCCGACCGCCCAACGTGGTGCTGATCGTTGCCGACGACCTGGGCTTCAACGACATCACCCGGTACGGCGGCGGCATTGCCAACGGTCGGGTGCCCACGCCGCACATTGACAGCATCGCAAAAGAAGGGGTGGACTTCAGCGCCGGTTATGCCGGTTATGCCGGCAATGCCACCTGCTCACCGTCGCGCGCCGCCATCATGACCGGGCGCTATCCCACCCGCTTCGGCTTCGAGTTCACGCCCACGCCAAAGCAGTTCATGCAGTTTGTCGGTCAGCACACAGCGCCCGGCCAGTTGCGCAGCCCGGTCTACCACCCCGAGCGCGAACGCGACCTCATCCCCTACGAGGACATGGGCCTGCCGACCACCGAGATCACGCTGGCCAGGCTGCTAGGCGGCGCGGGTTACCACTCGGTGCACCTGGGCAAATGGCATCTCGGCGACAGCCCGCAGTTTCGGCCCTATGCCCACGGCTTCAACGAGACCGTGTCACTGATGCATGGCGCGTCGATGTTCTTGCCCGAGAACCACCCCAAGGTGGTCAACGCCAAGCAGGCGTTCGACCCGATCGACCAGTTCTTGTGGGCCTCGCACGTCTGGGGCATCCGCCACAACGCCGCCGAGCCGTTCCAGCCGCCCGGCTACCTGACCGACTACCTCACCGACGAGGCGGTCAAGGTGGTGGCTGCCAACAAGAACTGTCCCTTCTTCCTGTACCTGGCCTACAACGCGCAGCACACCCCGCTGCAAGCCACCAAGGACGACTTTGAAGCGCTGTCGTTCATCTCTTGACCACACCACCCGGGTTTATGCGGCCATGATCCGATCACTCGACCGCAACATCGGCCGGGTGCTCAAGAGCTTGAAGGACCAGGGCGTGGACGACAACACCCTGGTCATCTTCACCAGCGACAACGGCGGCGCGAACTGCATCGGCGTGGACGGCATCAACAAGCCTTACCGGGGCTGGAAGGCCACCTTCTTCGACGGCGGCACCCATGTGCCGTACTTCATGCGCTGGCCGGCGGCACTGCCCAAGGGGCAGCGCTACACCCAGCCGGTCAGCCATTTCGACATCTTTGCCACCGCCGCCGCTGCAGCGGGCCAGAAGCTGCCGGCTGATCGGGTCATCGACGGCGTGAATTTGCTGCCGTTTATCCGGGGTGAGTCCACCGGCCAGCCCCACGAGACCTTGTTCTGGCGCTCGGACAGCTACCGCGGCAAACGCGAAGGTGACTGGAAGTAGCAGGTCACCGAGCTGCCCCGGCAGGACTGGCTCTACAACTTGACCGCCGACCCTGGCGAGAGGACCCACCTGGCCGCGCAAGACCCGGCCCGCGTTGCTGCAATGAAGCTCAAGCTGCAAGCCTGGGACAAGCAACAGCGCAAGCCGCTGTGGCCGTCGCTGGCCGAGGCGCCAATCGCCATCGACAAGACGCTCAAGCAACCCCAGGCGGTCGATGACGCCTACATCTACTGGGCCAATTGAGGCGCCTGCTTGCGCCACCTCGCTCCCCGTGTCCCCCAACCCGACAGGACCTCACCATGACCTTTGGCATCAACTCCAGCATCGAAGAACTGCTTGCCAACCCTGCCACCCTGGCCTTCATCGAGCAGCACATGCCCGAATTGCCCAAGCACCCGATGCTGGCCATGATCAAGAGCATGCCGTTGAAGGCCTTGGCGCCCTTCAGCGAAGGCAGGCTGACACCTGAAGTGCTGGCCCAACTCGACGTCGAACTTGCCAAGCTGTGACCCGGCGCCTGGACGCCAGTCGAGTCGGCTTGCTGCTCGCTGCAGGTTCCGGGCGCCGCAGCTGCCACGCCGGCGGGTGGTTCAGCCGGTCACGGCCCATGCCAAGGCAAGCTCAGCAGGCTTTGGAGACCCGCAGCTGGTAAAACGACCCGGACAGCGCGTTTTTGGAGTTCGCCATGTTCATGTAGGCCAGGTTGATGGCCGTGTCGATGGCCGGAATGAGCGCGGTGTAAAACGCGCCCACGCCCTGGCCGCTGAAACGGTTGGCGCCGTAAATGCCGCCCTCATCGTCCTTGAATTGGCTGACGATCAGCACGTGGGGGCCGAAGACGCCGTAGGGGGTGCGGATTGCAGCGGCCAGATCGAGCGCGCTGAAGTCTCCGCTCCGGACCTGGTTATCCTTGTTGCGGGTATTGAAGGCCAGGCTGCCGCGCAGGCCCAGTGTCAACCACGGCGCCGGGTTGAAGGCCACCGCCATACCGGGGCGCAGGGTGTAGAAGTTGCCGTAACCGACGTTGATCGAGCTGTTGGCGTCGTACCTGCCTGTGGGCATGGCCAGCGTGACGCCCGCAACCACCTTGAGGTCATCTTTGCGGTAGACCCAGGCGCCGGTCAGTTCGGCATCGCCGACGCCATCGCTCGTGCCCGTGGCTGCTGCCGAGGACGCGGCCAGAGCAGCCTGGTAGTTCAAGTTGAAACCAGCCTGCGTCTGCGCTTGCGCGGCTGCAGCCGTACCAGCGGGCAACGGAGGTGAGCTGAGTGCCGGCGACAGCGGGGTCAGGGTGGGCGTGGCGCCGCTGGCCGTGAGGTGGCGGTCGAGTCGGGTGGTGTAGGGCAGGTTGAAGCTCAGCGCGAGACGTCCCCCGGCAAAATTGGGCTCGCTGAGGTAGCCGACGATCAGATTGGCGTTGGTCTGCTTCTGCTTCAGGTCCAGTTTGACCAGGCCGCTGTAGCTGGCCGTGCGCGCAGCGCCGGCAATCGGCGGCGTGGCCAGGCTGCCTGTCTTGGCCTGACCATACGCATTGCCTGAGCCGTCGGTGAGCTTGTCGAGCTCAATCTGCGTGAGCACTGCGCTGGCAAAGAAGCCGGGGTTGTCGATGGGTGCCACGATCTCTCCGCCCAGCGAACCGGACAGCGGATAACGGACCTTGAAGCCATCGGCGGCCACGGCGGAGCCCGCCAGGCTGCACAGAACGAGGGCTGCACTGGCGGTGTGCCTGAGGTTGGGGTGATGCATGGCGGATCTCCTGTCGCAGGTCTGCGATCAACTGTAATGACAGTGACAGTGTCATTGGGTTAGGCTGGGTGCGACTCAGGGAGTTACGCTAGCCTTGGCGGCAACAGCACAGCCAATTCGGCTGCCTGCTGGTCGAACACTGCACTGGCGATGTGCCCACAACACGACACGACCATGACACACCCAGCAAGCGCCCTCAAGGCCAAGGCCGAATCGATCAAGTCGCAAGCATCACAGCCGGCAGCACCGATCACCGATGGCCGGATCAATCGCAGCATTGTGACGCGCAAGAAGATCGTCGATGCCTTGTCAGGGCTGATCCGTGAGGGCGTGCTCTCGCCCACGGCCGAGCAGGTGGCCACCCGTGCCGACATCGGCTTGCGCACCGTCTTCCGCCACTTCGAGGACATGGAAAACCTGTACCGCGAGATCACGCCGCAGATCGAGCAACTGGTGATGCCGGTGGTCAATTCACCGCTGGTCGGTGAACACTGGAAGGACCGCCTGCGTGAGAGCGTGCGGATCCGTGCTTCGCTTTATGAACAGATTGCTGCCTACCAGCTGGCCAGCCAGGCACTGCGCCACCAGTCGGCCTACCTGCATGAGCAACTGATGGCCGGCGCGGCACTGCACCGCCGGGTGCTGGCGCACAACCTGCCGCCAGCCCTGCGCAGCGACTTGGTCGCGCTGGAAGGGCTGGACCTGGCCACCAGCATCGACACCTGGATCCGGCTGCGCCGCGAGCAAGGTCTGAGCGCAGCGCTGGCCCTGGACGTGGTGCAGAACCTGGTGGCAGGCCTGATCGCCGGTACCGAGTAGCCGGGCACGCAGTCTGCTGGATAACCTCGGGCCGAGGAGCCCATCCAGAGCTTGGATTGACGCCTATATTGGCATTTAAAGTGTCAATACATGAGATCAAGGCCTGGCTGAACTTTTCGCAGACTGTGCCGGTGTTCGAGACCGGCAAGATCATCAACATGAACGTCATGCGCGAACTCGGTCCGGCCGAGATGGCCGCCTACGACGCGCCGCTTCCGGACGACCGCTACACCAGCAGGTCGCGCCAATTCCCGGCGTTGGTGCCCATCACCGCCGAGCAAGCCTCGGTGGCGCAGAACCTGGCCGCCTGGGCGCTGTTGTCCAGGAAGACACACCCCAGGCTATCGTGCAACTGATCGACACGAGGGTTCACGCCCAGACTCCATGAGGAGCACGGGAGTGCAGGTCGATTGCCGTGCACCGCAAGGCCAGGCTGACGGCACAGCGGGGTGCCTTCAAGTTGGCTGCTATCGAAGCGACGTTTTCCTTCCCTACACAAGTCGTCAGTAGCCTGGTGCTGGGGCCGCGGTGGTCAGTGGCACTGGCGCTGGCTTTGAGTGCTGCGCTGGTGCAGCTGTCCTTTTTCAGTCACTGAGATCGCCGGGCCGTCGGCGAGCGCAGACCGGACCCGACAAAAGTGGCGGGTCATTCAGACAAATCCGAGGTTGCGCTTTGACAGGTCCCAGTTCTTGAGGTTGGGCAGCACATCGAGTAGATCGGTGTCGCTCACGCCAAACCACTTGCCCAGCGTGGCGGCGTACTGGTCTACCGAGGTGCTGGGCAGCAGCCGACCCTGGCCCACGTCGTCGTCGCCGTTGTTGGCCACCAGCGGCGCCTGGCCGTAAAACCGGCCACCTTTCACGGCGCCGCCCAGCATGAAGTGCATGCTGCCCCAGCCGTGGTCGGAGCCGTCGTTGGCGGTGAGCGTGCGGCCAAAGTCCGACGCCGTGAAGGCCGTGACCTGGTTGTCGACTTTGAGCTCGACCATTGCCGCCTGAAACGCTGCCATCGCGTCGGCCACGGCGGCCAGCAGGGGCGGGTGATCGGCCTTCAAGCCGTCGTGGGTGTCAAAGCCGCCCATCGCCACAAAAAATACCTGTCGTTTGACGTTGAGGGTGTCGGCCGTCGAGATCATTTTGGCAACCATCTTGAGCTGCACCGCCAGCGGGTTATCAGCCGCAAACGCGGTGCTGATCACCGGCCCGGCGGCGAGTGCACTGCCGAGCACGGCGCCGGACTTCAACGCCCGGTCGGTGACGGCGTTGTAGGCCTTCTCCAGCACCTGACTGCGCCCGGACGTGATGAGTTTGAGCAGCGCGTCCGAGCAGTTTTGCGATCCAAACAGCGGCTTGCCCGGGCCGGCAGCCAGCGCTACCGGGCCACTGGAGGACACCTGGTACTGCACGGCATTTTGTCCGGACAGGAACACCGCATTGCCTGTTACGTTCACGCAGGTAAACACCGAGCTGCCGACATTGCCGCCGAGCATCTTGTCGCCCATGCGGCCGCCCCAGCCTGAGCTGGCGCCTTCGGGCCGGGCGGCTGACTGCCAGTACGACTGTTGGTCGTTGTGCGAGAACAGCTTGGGTGGCAGGTCGGGTGAGGTGCTGGTGAAGTCGCTTTTGGATGTCGGCCGGGTCAGGGTGCCCACGTTGAGCAAGACGCCGAGCTTCTTGTCGGTGGCAAACAGCTTGAGCAACGGGCCAAGCGCCGGGGCCAGGGCGTACTGCCGGCTGTCGGGCAGGGCAAGCGTCGGGTCGAGTTTGAACGGGTCGAGCTCGCTGCGCAGGTAGGCCACATCCTTGCGCATGCCGTAGTAGGCGTTGTAGCTCGGCGGGTCATAGGGCACCAGGGTGTTGGCATAGTCGTTGCCACCGTACAAGAAGACGCAAACCAGCGCCTTGTAGTCGGTGGCCGTTGCGGCGGCGGCCTCGCTCATGGCGGCCAGGTTCAGCGCCCAGGGCGCTGCGGCACCGGCCATCGACAGGACCGAGGCGCGCTGCAAAAAGGCGCGGCGTGACGTTGCGTGGGTCATGGCTGATCCTTCATTTCTGGACAATGAACTCGGGCGCCGCCAGCACCAGCAGCACTGCGGCATAAATGCGGTTGCGTCTCGCGGTGTCATCGCCCTTGGCCATGGTCTGCACGGCGGCGATAAGGTCTTTGAGGGTGGTCTCAGTGGGTAGCGCGCCGGCTGCTAGCACCAGGTTGATCTCGGCCAGCAGCGCTGCGGCATCGTCGGCCAGGGGCATCAGGCTGCTGTAGTCGGGCGTGAGATCGCCAATCGTGCCCGCCACCGCACGTTTCATGAAATTCAGGTAACCGATGACCGAAGACTCGTTGGTGATCTGGAACTCGGGCGCTACCCAGGAGGCGGCCGCTATCTCGGTGTTGGGCGGCACATAGCCCGGGCGGAAAAAGTTGAACACCGTGGCTGAGCGAAGCGGGCTCTGGCCCAGCGCAGTGGCCGGGTTGGTGGTGTCCCCCACCTTCCAGGCGTTGCTCGGTGAGCTGACGCTGTAGGCCCGAGCCCAGGCGCTGAACCGCAGCATCGGTTCGCGCAATTTGCCGCTGCCGGTGGCCGCTGCGGCCCCGCTGCGTGCCTCAGGGTCGAGCAGCAGGGCCCGCAGCACCGCACGAAGATTGCCGCGCCGTGCGAGTGCGGGCGCAGTGGCGGAACCGTCGTCGTTGAATACCGTGACCACCCGTGCCACGTAGGCCGGGCTGGGGTTGCTGGTGATGAGCCGCTGGATCAGCTGGCGGCAGACAAACGGCCCGAGGTTCGGGTGCGAATAGATGTGGTCAAGCGCCAGCGTCATGCTGGCCTCGCCGGGGGTGCCGGCAGGGATGGTGGTGCCCAGAAAGGTCTTTGCGCCGGTCTCATGGTTCCTGGCGTTTTGAATCATCGGCCGCCGGTGGTAGTCGGGCGTGGCCTTGGGCACGGCGGCACCACCAAAGTCGTAGGTCCAGCCGGTGAACACCCGCGCCAGGCCGGTGATGTCGCCCAGCGCGTAGGTGTCGATCGGCTTGCCGCCGACGAGCTTGGGCGTGCCGTCGAGCTCAAGCGCCTGCAGACCGATGGTGAACAGCTGCATCAATTCGCGGGCGTAGTTCTCGTCGGGCAGTGCCCCGCTGACCGGATCGGCCTTTTTGCTGTTCAGAAAGGTCAGGTAGGCGCCCATTTGCACGCTGGTCGAGACTTTTTGCAGCAACGCCCGGAAGTTGCCGAAGGCGTTGGCTTGCAGCAAGTCGGCAAAGGCCGCGCCGCCAAAACTCTTCCAGCTGGCGTTGATGCTCGACACCGACACCACAAAAAGTTCGGACAAGGCCAGCGTGACACGCTCCCGCAAGGTGTCTGGCGCGCTCAGCAGATGCGCCCAGGCGCAGCTGTCAAAGCCGGCCTGGGTGTTGACGTTGGTGCTGTCGGCGTAATAGCCCTGCGCCACCAGCCAGTCCCAGCGGCTGGACGACGCGGGCAGGTTGAACTGTTCATCAAGCCACGCGGCATAGCCGATGGCCTGGACGCGGGCGATGTGGGTGCGGTTGGCGCCCATCGAGGCCTGGGCCAAAAAGCGCGACGCTTCGGCCGCGGTGGGCTGCGCCTCGGCTGGCGGCGAGGTGGGGGGCGAGGAGGGCAGCGTGGCCGGAGCCTCGCTGCTGCCACCGCCGCCGCAGGCCGCGAGTGTTGCGGTGGCGAGTACCGTCAGAGCGGCAACAGGCGCTGCCAGCCTGGCACGGGTCGGTGGCTCGCCAACAGTGTCTGTCGCGACATCGGTATCGCAGGTTTCGGTGGGGCTCAAGGGGCTCTCCTGGCGGTGAGTGGCGGGCGGCCGGCGTCCCGGCATTGCCGGTCACGGCCTTGGCATTCAATCAGACCGGCAAGCTCACTGCGGGCTTGGGCTGGCGTTGTGGCGCAGTTTGTGAATGCGTTGGCTGCTTGAGTTCTGCGCATTGTCAATCGCCTGTGCTTCGTGTCCGCTCACATGGCCATCACGGCCGGCGCGGAACTGCCTGGCGTCCTGGCGGGCCTGGCCGCGCTCGAGCCCGGCAACTTCCCGGTTGCTCAACTGGCCGCTCTGGATGCCGTCCTTGATGCGTTGCTGCTGCTGGATGTCACGCTGCACGCCTTGTTGCATGCGCTGTGACGATGCCGACAGCGGGTCGCCCTGCACACCGTTGTGGCGCGCGTTGCGGATGTCCGCACTCACACGGTCTTCGGCTCGGTTGATGCGGGCCCGCTCGGGATCACTCAGCTTGCCGTCGCGCAGCGCCTGCGCCTGCAGCCGGTCGAGCCGGCCCTCCTTGCGCTCGAGCACAGCGGCCTCGCGGGTGGTGAGCGAGCCGTCCTGCAAGCCGTTGCGGATACGGGTTTCCTGGTTGATGTCGCGCTGGCTGATGTCGGCTGCGGTCTGTGCGCCTGCTGCGGCAGCGCATG
>JANYKR010000073.1 GCA_025358155.1 Betaproteobacteria bacterium | reverse complement strand
TCGATCAACATCATCGTCACCATCCTCAACATGCGCGCACCGGGCATGACGCTGATGAAGATGCCGCTCTTCTGCTGGACCTGGCTGATCACCGCCTACTTGCTGATCGCGGTGATGCCGGTGTTGGCTGGCGCGATCACGATGACGCTGACCGACCGCCATTTCGGCACCAGCTTCTTCAGCCCCGCCGGCGGCGGTGACCCAGTGATGTACCAGCACATCTTCTGGTTCTTCGGCCACCCCGAGGTCTACATCATGATCTTGCCGGCGTTTGGCATCGTCAGCGCGATCATCCCGACCTTTGCCCGTAAACGTCTGTTTGGTTATACGTCGATGGTCTACGCCACCGCGTCGATCGCGATCCTGTCGTTCATCGTCTGGGCCCACCACATGTACGCCACCGGCATGCCGGTGACAGGGCAGCTGTTCTTCATGTACGCGACGATGCTGATCGCGGTGCCCACCGGCGTGAAGATCTTCAACTGGATCGCCACGATGTGGCGCGGTTCCATGACTTTTGAGACCCCGATGCTGTGGGCCGTGGGCTTCATATTCGTGTTCACGATCGGCGGCTTCACCGGCCTGATCTTGGCGATGGCGCCGATCGATATCCAGTTGCAGGACACCTACTACGTGGTGGCGCACTTTCACTACGTGCTGGTGGCCGGATCGCTGTATGCGCTGTTTGCCGGCGTCTACTACTGGGGACCGAAGTGGACCGGCGTGATGTACAACGAAACCCGCGGCAAGATCCATTTCTGGGGCTCGTTGATCTTCTTCAACGTCACCTTCTTCCCGATGCACTTCTTGGGTTTGGCCGGCATGCCGCGCCGTTACGCCGACTACCCGATGCAGTTTGCCGACTTCAACATGCTGGCCTCGATAGGCGCATTCGGCTTCGGCTTCATGCAGGTCTATTTCTTCTTGTTCGTGGTGGTGCCGATGATGCGCGGCCAGGGTGCCAAGGCCAGCGCCAAGCCCTGGGAGGGCGCTGAAGGCCTGGAGTGGGAACTGCCGTCGCCGGCGCCCTTCCACAGCTTCGAGACCCCGCCCAAGCTCGACGTCAGCGCCACCCGGGTGCTGGCCTGAGCCAGGGCAGCAACATGGCGGCCGTTTCTGAAACCCAGCGCAGGGCGAACCGTCGCCTGGCCTGGGTGCTGGCCTCGGTGGCCATCGTGTTCTTTCTTGGTTTCATGACCAAGATGGTGCTGTTGGGTCGTTGAACCCGTTTCCTCCGGTCAAGATTTCGCCGCCATGGCCCTGCCTTCGATACTCGCGCGATTGAACGCCGACAACCGCCGCATGGTGGTCAAGTTGCTGGTCATCACGCTGGCGATGTTCGGCTTTGGCTATGCCTTGGTGCCGATGTACCGCTCGATCTGCGACGCGCTGGGCATCAACGTGCTGTCGCTGAGCGAGCGGGTGACATCGGGTGCGGGCGTGCTCAACCGCAAGGCCAGCACCCAGGTCGATCTGAGCCGCACGGTGACCATCGAGTTCGATGCCAATGCGCGTGGCCCCTGGGAGTTTGCACCGGCGGTGCGCTCGCTGCAGGTGCATCCCGGCGAGATGACGACGGTGATGTACGAGTTTCGCAATACCCAGAACCGGACCATGGCCGCGCAGGCCATCCCGAGTTACGCGCCGATGCAGGCCGGTGCGCATTTCAACAAGGTCGAGTGCTTTTGCTTCAACGAGTACATCCTCAAGCCGGGTGAGTCCAGGCAGTGGCCGGTGGTGTTTTATGTGGATGCCAAGCTGCCCAAGGACGTGACCACGATCACCTTGTCGTACACCTTCTTCGAGGTGGCAGGCAAGGTGGCAGCGGCCTCTGCGGAGAAGCGCTCGTGACTGGCCCGCGCCCTACTGAAAGCCGCAACCCGGCCGCCCGCAAGGGGTCGTTTTTGCAGACCATTCAAGCGGTGGCCTGGTCGTTTTTTGGTGTGCGCCGCTCGGCAGACTATGCGCAAGACGTCGCCAAGCTCAACCCGGTGCACGTGATCATCGCCGGCATCCTGGGCGCGGCTGTATTTGTGGCCACGCTGGTGTTGCTGGTGCGCTGGGTGGTGGGCAGTGGCGTTGCCACCTGAGTTGCAAGTCCAAGGTTCAAGTTTTTAGATTTTTCAGGTTTTCAGGAGAACAACACCGATGTCCGCTGCGACGCCCCACGGGATCACTCCCTACTACTTCGTGCCCAGCCCCTCGCGGCATCCGGCGATGGCCGCGCTGGGTCTGTTTTTCGTGATCCTGGGTGCAGGCCAGTGGATCAACGGTGTCGGCTGGGGTGAGTACTCGCTGATCCTGGGCATGGTGATCTTGCTGTCCACGCTGTTCGTCTGGTTCAAACAGGCCATCGGCGAGAGCGAAGGCGGGCTGTACTCCGACCGGGTCGATGTCTCGTTCCGCTGGAGCATGAGCTGGTTCATCTTCTCCGAGGTGATGTTTTTCGCGGCCTTTTTCGGCGCGCTTTACTGGGCGCGGGTGCACTCGATCCCGGCCCTCGGTAGCCTGGACAACCAGATCCTGTGGCCCGACTTCAAGGCGATCTGGCCCAGCGCAGGGGGTGGCATCACCGGCTCACCGGCCAATACCGTCGAGCCGTTTGCGACGATGGGCCCGTGGCCTATCCCGACCATCAACACCGCCATCTTGCTGACCTCAGGCCTGACCCTGACCATTGCCCACCATGCGCTGATCGCCGGCCACCGCGCCAAGACGATTGCCTGGATGTGGATCACCGTGCTGCTCGGCATCACCTTCGTTTGCTTCCAGGCCTACGAGTACGTGCATGCCTACCACGAGCTCAACCTCAAGCTGACCTCGGGCATCTTTGGATCGACCTTCTTCCTGCTGACCGGCTTCCACGGCTTCCACGTCTTTGTGGGCATGCTGATGCTGTTGTTCATCACGCTGCGGCTGCAAAAGGGCCATTTTACCGCCGAGCGTCACTTCGGCTTCGAGGGCGCAGCCTGGTACTGGCACTTCGTGGACGTGGTCTGGCTGGGCCTGTACTTTTTGGTCTACTGGCTCTGACCGCTCCCGCTGCACCGCAAGAACGCCGCCGCGAGCGGCGTTTTTTCTTGGCGTCTTTCGGAGTGGTTTGCTGCGCTCAGCGACCGGTCGGCAGGCCGGACGGCTGGATCCAGCCCATCGACCAGCTCAGCAGGATGAAAAGGAACAGCGTGATCGACAGGCCCACCCGCAGCGCCAAGGCCCGGGCCATGCGTTTGTCGCGCCCGGCAGCGTCGCCGCCACCTTTGCGCAACATAAACAAGCCGGCCCCAGCCAGCGAGGCAAGCACCAGCACCAGGGCAATGACGATTACAGTTTTCATGGCAACAGATTATCGGCGGCAGGCCTTGCCATGCTGACCCTGGGGCGTCCGGGCTTGTCCCGCCGGCGGGTATGGGTGCTGGTGCTGGCCTTGCTCGCGGCCGCGTTGACGGCCCGCCTGGGCTTTTGGCAGATTGACCGGGGCCGCCAGAAGCTGGCCCTGCAGGACCGCATGCAGTCGCGCCTGGCGCTGCCGCCGCTGGGGCAGGCTGAACTGGCGCGCAGCGCTGCAGCAGCCGATGCACAGCACTACCGGCGCATCAGCCTGCGCGGACGCTGGCTTGTCGAGCACACGCTCTATCTCGACAACCGGCAGATGAATGCGCGCCAGGGCTTTTTTGTGGTCACGCCCTTGCTGCTGGCGAGCGGGGATGCGGTGCTGGTGCAGCGCGGCTGGACGCCGCGAGACTTCATCGACCGCAGCAAGGTCTTGCCGCTGGCCACGCCGGCGGGTGAGGTCGAGATCGTGGGCCGCATTGCCCCACCGCCGTCCAAGCTGTTCGAGTTGAGTGGCGCGGAGTCTGGGCGGATCCGGCAAAATCTGGATATCGATGTTTTAGCGCTTGAAATCCATGTGCCGTTGCGGCCGCTGTCGGTGCAGCAGTTGGCCCCTGACGGCCAAGCCGGTGTAGCGGCGGGCGCTGACGCCAACTTGGTGCGGCAATGGCCGGCGCCCGCAGTGGATGTCGGCAAGCACCAGGGCTACGCCTTCCAGTGGTTTGCCCTGTGCGCGCTCATCACCGGGCTCGCGCTCTGGTTTCAAATCATCAGCCCCTGTATCAACTCATCCCATGGCCGACCCAATTGAACCGCTGGGCCTGACTGTGCACTCGCTGCCGCAGCCCGGCGCCGTGCTGCCGCAGCAACGCAGCAGCGGCCGCCTCAAGATGCTGCTGGTGCTGGCGGTCTGCGCATCGCCGGTGGTCGCCAGCTACTACACCTACTTCGTGGCCCGGCCGAGCGGCGGCACGGCTTACAGCGCGCTGATCCAGCCAGCCGTGCCCATGCCTGATGTGGCGGCCCTTGCGTTGGACGGCAAGCCGCAGGCCTTGCGCGGCCTGGCCGGCCAGTGGTTGCTGGTGACGGTGGACGGCGGCGCCTGCGGCCCGGCCTGTGAAAAGCGGCTCTACATCCAGCGTCAATTGCGCGAGATGGCTGGCCGCGAAAGCGACCGCATCGACAAGCTGTGGTTGGTGATCGACGACGCACCGCTGTCCGCCACGCTGCAGGCCGCGCTGCTGGCCACCCCGGCCATGAACATCGTGCGCCTGCCGCGCGCGGTGGTGGCCGGCTGGTTGCGGCCTGCGCCTGGCAAGGCGCTGGAGGACCACCTCTACATCGTCGACCCGCTGGGTGACTGGATGATGCGGGCGCCGGCCGACGCCGACCCCTCCAAGCTCAAGCGTGACGTCGACAAATTGCTGCGGGGCTCGGCGGGTTGGGACAAGCCGGGCCGGCAGGCGCTGATCAAGGGCCCGATGGCAACTGCGTCAGGCCCCGCCGTGCCCGGCGCCAATCCCTGAAGCTAGCTGCAATGCCCGCTGCGAGCCTGCTCGATCTGCACCCGCTGCTGCGCTTGGCGCTGCTGGCGGCTGCAGTGGCCTTGCTGCCGCTGTCTTGGTGGTGGCTCCGCCAGCGCGGTACGCCGCTGACCCAGCGGCTGGCGGCGTTGACGGCGCTGACCTTGTTCCTGACCTTCGATTTGATCGTTTTTGGCGCATTCACCCGGCTCAGCGACTCTGGCCTGGGCTGCCCCGATTGGCCAGGTTGTTACGGTCAGGCCAGCCCGCTGGGCGCGAAGTTGGATATCCAAGCCGCGATGAGCACCCTGCCTACGGGCCCGGTCACCACCGCCAAAGCCTGGATCGAGATGCTGCACCGCTACCTGGCGATGGCGGTCGGGCTGTTGATTGCAGTGGCCGCCGCCATCAGTTGGCGTGCTCGCGCGGTGTTGCCGCACTCCGCCTGGTGGGCCACCCTGACACTCGGCTGGGTGGTGGTGCAGGGCTTGTTTGGCAAGTACACCGTCACACTCAAGCTCTACCCGGCCATCGTCACGCTGCACCTGTTGGGGGCGATGCTGTTGCTGGCGTTGCTGGTGTTGCAGCATGAGTCATTCCGCCGGCGCGCTCCGCTTGTGGCAGCGCTGCCTCTGCAGCCCCCCGCCGGCGGCGCTCTGCATCCCTTTGTTGCTGTTGCACTGCAGGCCAAGCCCGTCGGTGCCGCAGCGGTCGCGGTGGTGTTAGGCACCACCTTGCTGCAGATCGCACTGGGCGGCTGGGTCAGCACCAACTACGCAGTGTTGGCCTGCACCGGCTTTCCGGCCTGCAACGGCCAATGGTGGCCGGCGATGGACGTGGCCCAAGGCTTCACCCTGCTGCGTGAGCTGGGCCGGGCCGGCCACGGCGCTTACTTGAATTTTGATGCCCTGGTTGCGATCCACATGGCACACCGCTTGTTTGCGTTGGTCGCCCTGACAGCGCTGGTCTGGCTGGTGCGGCGCCTGTGGCGTCAGCCGGGCCGCCAGGCCCGGGGCTATGCACTGGCGCTGCTGGCGCTGTTGCTGTGGCAGGCCGCCAGCGGCCTGTCCAACGTGGTGCTGGGCTGGCCGATGGTGGCGGCGTTGGCGCACAGCGCCGGTGCGGCAGGGTTGGTGGCCGTGTTGACCTCGCTCTGGGCCCGGGTGCGCCGCAACGCTGCTGCTGCCCCCTCATCGCCACAGGCCGCAACCAAGCGCGCAGCCGTCGCGGGCCCCCGCCGTCAGCCCGTTGACGCCTCCCGCACCGCGCAGAACCCAGTATTTCGCCCATGACTGCCTCGATCACTTCCCCGCGCCCGGCATCGGGCCGCTGGCGCCAGTACATGGCGCTGACCAAGCCACGGGTGGTCCAGCTGATTGTTTTTTGCGCGGTGATCGGCATGCTGCTGGCCGAGCCCGGCTGGCCGCGGTGGTCGCTGGCCCTGCCGGCGACGGTGGGCATCTGGCTGGTGGCCAGCGCGGCAGCCGCCTTCAACTGCCTGGTCGAACAGGTGATCGACAGCAAGATGGCGCGCACCGCCTGGCGGCCCACCGCCAAAGGTGAGCTCAGCAGCACCCAGGCGCTGGTGTTCTCGACGCTGCTGTGCGGCGCAGGCAGTGCGCTGCTCTATGTCTGGGTCAACCCGCTGACGATGTGGCTGACATTCGCCACCTTTGTCGGCTACGCGGTGGTCTACACCGTGGTGCTCAAGCCGATGACGCCGCAGAACATCGTCATCGGCGGCGCTTCGGGCGCGATGCCGCCGGTGCTGGGCTGGGCGGCGATGCGGGGCGATGTCGGGCCTGAAGCGGTGGTGATGTGTCTGATCATCTTCTTGTGGACACCGCCGCATTTCTGGGCCCTGGCCTTGTACCGGGTGGAGGACTACCGCCGCTCGGGCCTGCCGATGCTGCCGGTCACGCACGGCTCGGATTTCACCCGCCTCAACGTGCTGCTCTACACCCTGGTGTTGTTCGCCGCCACGCTGCTGCCCTTTGTCATCGGCATGAGCGGCTGGCTTTACCTGGTCAGTGCGGTGCTGTTGGGGGCGGGCTTCATCGGCTACGGCTGGCTGCTGTGGCGCGATTACAGCGACGCGCTGGCACGCACGACCTTTCGTTTTTCGATCCTGCATTTGTCACTGCTGTTTGCGGCCCTGCTGATCGACCACTACCTGATGCCCTGGTACTGACCATGACCGATGCCCATTCCACCCGCCGCCGCTGCCTGCAGGGCGCCGCCCTCTTCGGTGCACTTGCGTTGATGGCCGGCTGCGACCGCAATGCCCCTGACGCACCCGCCAAACCGTCGTTCAAGGGCGTGGACATCACCGGCGCCGAATACGCCCGCAAGCTGGCGCTGACCGACGCGGATGGCCAGCCGCGCACCCTGGCCGACTTCAAAGGCAAGGTGGTGCTGGTGTTTTTTGGCTACACCCAGTGCCCGGATGTCTGCCCGACCACGATGGCAGAGCTGGCCGAGGTCAAACGCAGCCTGGGCGCAGACGGCGCGCGGGTGCAAGGCCTGTTTGTCACGGTAGACCCCGAGCGCGACACCGCCCCGCTGCTCAAAGCCTATGTCGCCAACTTCGGCCCTGACCTGATCGGCCTGCGGGGCAGCCCTGAACAAACCCAGGCAGCGGCCAAGGAGTTCAAGGTGTTTTACGCCAAGGTGCCGGGCAAGACCGCCAGCAGCTACACGGTTGACCACACCGCCGGCTCCTACGTGTTTGATGCCCAGGGCCGGGTGCGGCTGTTCACCCGCTACGGCAGCGGTGCCCAGGCGCTGGCGGATGATCTGAAGATCTTGCTGGCTGAAAAGTCCTGAGGCCGCGCGCAGGCCGGGCATGAAAAAGCCACCTCGCGGTGGCTTTTTGCCGGGCCGGAGCCCCTGGACTTGGGCGCGAGGCTCAGGCCGCAGGCTCCAGTGCCTTGCGCATCTTCTTCATCGCCGCCACCTCGATCTGGCGGATGCGCTCGGCGCTGACGCCGTATTCGGCCGCCAGATCGTGCAAGGTCAAGCCGCCCGAGTTGTCATCGTTGACCTTGAGCCAGCGCTCTTCGACGATGCGCCGGCTGCGGGGGTCCAGCACCTCCAGCGCCATCACCAGCCCGTCACCCGACAGCGCGTCGCGCGCCCGGGCCTCCAGCACCCGGGTGGGCTCGCTGGCATCGTCGGCCAGGTAGGCGATGGGTGCGTAACTCTCTTCGCTGTCGTCGGTCTGCGGGTCAAGCGCCACGTCGCCGCCCGACAAGCGGGTTTCCATCTCGATCACCTCAGCCGGCTTGACGTTGAGCTTGATCGCCATCTGCTCAACCTCGGCCGGCGACAAGGTGTTGCGGTGTGCGTCGGTGTCGCTGGTCTCGCTCTTCATGCGCTGTTTCATCGAGCGCAGGTTGAAGAACAGCTTGCGCTGCGCCTTGGTGGTGGCCAGCTTGACCATGCGCCAGTTCTTGAGGATGTACTCATGGATCTCGGCCTTGATCCAGTGCAGCGCATAGCTCACCAGCCGCACGCCCTGGTCCGGGTCAAAGCGCTTGACCGCCTTCATCAGGCCGACATTGCCCTCCTGGATCAGGTCGCTGTGCGGCAGCCCGTAGCCCAGGTACTGGCGCGAGACCGAGACCACCAGCCGCAGGTGCGACAACACCAGCCGGCCGGCAGACTGCACGTCGGCCTCGTCACGCAGGCGGCGGGCAAACTGCTGCTCTTCCTCGGGCGTGAGCATGGGCAGGCGGTTCGCGGCCGAGATGTAGGCATCCAGATTGCCCAACGAGGGCACCAGGGCCCAGGGGTCACGCACGGCCAGCGCAGAGGTGGAAGGAGACAGGTTCATGGCGAGGTAGGACAGATTCGTGCTGCTTTGGTTCCAATAATATTAGCACTCTAATGTACCGAGTGCCAAAACCGACTCGGCAAGGCCTATCGGCCCAGCGACCACAACGCAACCCCTAAACTGGCGTCGATTGACGGCGGTTGCCGGTTGACCTTGTCTACCGTGCCCAGGATAGTCAGGTATTGGCAACCCTTCGGTGCGCCAGCCCACACCCTCCAAGGAGATTCTTGATGACCAACCTGACCAAGATGAGTGACAACGGCCGCAAGCTGCTGACGCAGTGGGAGGGTTTCAAGACCCAGGTCTACAAGGATTCGGCAGGCC